>JAFMHC010000167.1 GCA_017854775.1 Gammaproteobacteria bacterium
CAATCGTCGCCGGCGGCTTGCCTGAAATATCGTAGGTTACACGGCTAATTCCGCGCACTTCATTAATGATCCTACTAGAGATATGACCCAAAATATCATAAGGAATATGCGCCCAAGTGGCGGTCATAAAATCAATCGTTTCAACCGCGCGTAAAGCAATAACCCAATCATAAGCGCGATTATCACCAACAACACCAACCGACTTAACCGGCAAAAATACAGCAAACGCCTGGCTGGTCTTTTCATACCAACCGCTTAGCTCCAGCTCTTGCATAAAAATTGCATCCGCTTCACGGAGAATATCGGCGTACTCTTTCTTAACTTCACCGAGAATTCTAACCCCCAATCCTGGGCCAGGGAACGGGTGTCGATTAACCATTTTGACTGGTAAACCTAGCTCAACACCAATTTTTCGTACTTCATCTTTAAACAATTCACGTAGTGGCTCAAGTAACTTAAGCTCCATGTGCTCAGGCAAACCGCCAACATTGTGATGAGATTTAATTACCTGAGCTTTACCTGTCGCTGAAGCCGCCGATTCAATAACATCGGGGTAAATTGTGCCTTGGGCTAGCCATTTTGCATTGTCGATCTTTTTAGATTCTTCTTCGAATATCTCAACAAAAACACGACCAATAATTTTTCGCTTTGCTTCTGGCTCATTTTCGCCCGCCAATTGGTCAAGGAAACGTTTCTCTGCGTCAACGCGTATTACTCTAACCCCCATATTATCGGCAAAGGTCTTCATAACTTGATCGCCTTCGTCTTTACGCAACAATCCGTTATCGACAAAAATACACGTTAGCTGATCACCGATGGCTTGATGTAGCAATGCCGCGACAACAGACGAATCTACACCGCCAGATAGCCCCAAAATGACATGATCCGAGCCTACTTTTTCGCGCGCCGTGTCTATTGCATCTTGAATGATATTGCTGGCTGACCAACTATTGCCACAAGCACAGATATCGTGGACGAAGCGACTAAGCAATTGGCCGCCATATTCACTATGAGTTACTTCCGGGTGAAACTGAACACCATAGAACTTTCGCTCTTCATCGGCGATTGCACACAAAGGTGCATTCCCAGATTTGGCAATAACCTTAAAACCTTCAGGCAACTCGGTAACCTTGTCACCATGACTCATCCAAACACTTTGAGATGCCTCGGTAATCAAAAGATTATCAGCACATAGATCAACATTGGCATGTCCAAATTCGCGCTTGTTAGAGTTTGAAACACCGCCACCCAACATCGCCGCCATACATTGCAAGCCATAGCAGATGCCTAGTACCGGCACACCCATTTCAAATATGCCTTGTGGCGCCCTCGGCGTATGATGCTCTGTAACAGTTGATGGCCCGCCAGAGAGAATAATTCCGCTTGGTGCAAACTCTTGCACCGTCGCTAAATCGTTGTCGTAAGCCCAGATTTCACAGTACACACCAAGTTCGCGCACTCGACGCGCAATCAATTGAGTGTATTGAGAACCAAAATCGATGATGAGGATCTTGTCGCTATGGATATCAGTCATTAGGCTTTTTCAACATGGTTTCTAACATAGTTTCAACAGATTTTGACGTCATTTCAACGTCGTTTTAGTGTTGTTTAAAATGATGTTACGCGAACAAGGTCGCGTTCATTAACTTCTGTAATTAGGTGCTTCTTTCGTGATGGTCACGTCATGCACATGTGATTCAGCCACACCGGCACTGGTGATTTGAACAAATTCACAATTTTCGCGCATCTCAGCCAAGTTTGCGTTACCGGTATAGCCCATACTTGAACGCAAGCCACCCATCAATTGATGAATGATATTGATCGCAGGACCTTTATAAGGCACTCGACCTTCAATACCCTCGGGCACCAGCTTTTCAGTCTCTGATTCATCCGACTGAAAGTAACGATCTTTAGAGCCCTGCTCCATCGCACCAATAGAGCCCATACCACGATACGACTTATAAGATCGCCCCTGATATAGCTCAATCTCGCCGGGTGCTTCATCGGTACCTGCCAGCAGACCGCCAACCATGACGCAGTTTGCGCCCGCGGCAATCGCTTTGGCAATATCGCCAGAGAAACGCAGGCCGCCATCGGCAATCAACGGTATGCCAGAGCCTTTAAGCGCCTGCGCAACATCGTAAACTGCGGTAATTTGAGGCATGCCGACACCGGCGACCATGCGTGTAGTGCAAATCGAGCCCGGGCCGATACCAACTTTAACCGCATCTGCACCGGCTTTTGCTAAATCTAAGGCGGCCGCTGCGGTGGCAATGTTGCCACCGACAATTTGAATTTGAGGGTAGGCTTTTTTAATCCTAGCCACTACGTCGAGTACGCCAACCGAATGGCCATGAGCGGTATCAACAACAATAACGTCGACTCCCGCTTGCGCTAGCAAGTGAACCCGTTGTTCGGAATCGGCTCCAGTACTCACCGCCGCACCAACACGCAGGTTACCGTTTAAGTCTTTCGATGCATTCGGGTGATCGGTGGATTTTTGAATATCCTTAACCGTTACCAAGCCTTTTAAGTGAAAGGCGTCATCAACAACCAGTACCTTTTCGATACGGTGCTCATGTAGCAAACTTTGGATTTCTTCCTTACTGGCACCGGCCTTAACCGTCACCAGCTTATCTTGCGGGGTCATTGCCTTTGAAACAGGCTCATCTAAGCGCGTTTCGAAACGCAAATCACGTCCAGTGACGATACCAACGAGGTTATCACCGTCGACTACCGGAACACCGGAAATTCTATGTCGGCGAGTAAGTGCTAGCACGTCACCGATACTGGTATTTGGCGACACAGTAATGGGGTCATTAATGACACCACTTTCAAACTTTTTAACCCGCGAAACATTTTTGGCCTGTAGCTCAGGCGTCATATTCTTGTGAATAACGCTAAGACCACCTTCTTGTGCCAAGCAAATAGCCATACGTGATTCTGTCACTGTATCCATAGCGGCAGATAGCAACGGAATACCAAGGCGGATTTCTTTAGTAAGTTGTGTAGAGAGGTCGACGTCTCGCGGCAAGACGCTCGATCTTGCAGGCGTTAAAAGGACGTCATCAAAGGTGAGTGCTTGTTTGATATTTTCCATCGCGGAATTATACGCATCTTAAATGAGATTTCAATCTTTGAGAGCCAGTTCGAAGGCAAAAAAGACGCTCGAAAGCGTCTTTTTTTACCAAACCGCAAACTACCCAACTGATTACTAGCTCACTTGCAGTAATTTCAGCGTGTTAGTGTGGCCGTCAACGCCGACCACATCACCGTAGGTGATCGCAACGTAATCGCCACTATTTAGATCAACAGCGGTTCTGACAAACTTAATAACGTCATTTAATTGCTCATTGCGCTCAGAACTATGCGGTAAATGGGCAGGCCTAACACCCTTGTACAGTGCCACACCATTTAGCGTCGCCTCTTTAGAAGACATGGCGACTAATGGCAGGTGAGTCTTAATGCGAGACATCCAGAGTGCCGTACTACCTGACTCGGTCAAGCATACAATGGCCTTAACCGCTTTAAAATGGTTAGCTAAATACATTGATGCCATGGCGATTGATTCGTCAACGTATTCGAATTCGATCTCAACGCGATGCTTAGAAACCTGTGTGGCAACGTGCTTCTCAGTGGCGATAATCACGTCATAAACAGTTCGAATCACCTCAATCGGAAAATCGCCAACCGCTGTTTCAGCCGATAGCATCACCGCATCAGCGTAATCGAATACCGCATTGGCCACGTCGGAAACTTCAGCCCGCGTCGGCACCGGCGAATCAATCATACTTTCCATCATCTGAGTGGCGACAATAACTGGCTTATTCAGGGTTCGTGCTCGAGCAACGATTTGTTTTTGATACGAGGTCACCGACTCAAAGCCAACCTCCACCGCTAGATCACCGCGCGCTACCATAACGCCATCACAACTATGAATCATCTCGTCAATAACCGCTTCAGACGCCACCACTTCGGCTCTTTCTAGCTTAGCAATCAACTTAGTTGAACAGCCTATGTCATCAAGTTTAGCGCGTGCGTCCAGCATGTCCTGCGCATTGGACGGAAACGACACGCACATGTAGTCAAGGTTTTGTTTGGCCGCGAACGCCATATCTTTTATATCCTTGGGTGTTAGCGCATCTTCGGCAAGCCCACCACCTTTAAGGTTTAGACCCTTGCGAGATGATAACTTGGTTCCAGCGACGACTTTAGTACGAATAGCATTACCGCTTACCGAGATAACCTCTAGCTGCACGCGACCGTCATCAAGCATCAATATTCGACCTGGGCCACAGCTTGCCGCCAAGGTGTCGCACAAATAACTAACGCCATCAACGCTGCCATCTTCATCAGCAATATCAGAGTCTAGCAGCAGCGGCTGCCCTACTTTTAAAGAAATATCCCCCCCCTTAATTTCGCCAATGCGAATCTTCGGGCCTTGTAAGTCGCCTAGAATTGCAACATTCTGCCCTAGATTCTTGGCTGCTTTACGAATATTGCTGATCGACTCACCGTGAGATTCATGTGACCCGTGCGAAAAATTTATTCGAAATACACTACAACCATTAACAATCATCTCCTCCAATACATCGACACTCGCCGACGCTGGTCCAACCGTGGCTACAATTTTTGTTCTATTAAGATTTTTTATTTTGTAATTTTCTTTCATCATGAGCCTGAGAAATAGAGTGTAAGTGAGTAAGTTGGCAGCAATATTGCCCAATGATGGCAGTCTATCGCAATAACGCATCATTGTATTGTAATTAGGTTACATTTATATGTCGACGTCACTCTGCTATGTGCCAACACCTATTTGTCTAATAACGTTCCTTTAGGCTTCAATATAGCCGCTAACAAGAAGTCGATAAAGCGTTAATTAAATGCGGCATAGGCTGTGCTAGAATCCGCAGATTAATCCCAATTTGTAAACTCAAGACAGTTTAGGAGTCCTCAATGTCAATTGAATTACCCGCTTTACCGTATGCCCGCAACGCCCTTGAACCGACCATCTCAGAAGAAACGATCGACTACCATTACGGTAAGCATCATAATTCTTACGTAGCTAACTTGAACAAGATGATAGAAGGCACCGATGATGCTGACAAGTCGCTTGAAGAAATCATTCGGTCAAGCAAAGGCGGCGTGTTCAACAATGCCGCTCAGATTTGGAACCATACATTCTATTGGAATAGTTTGTCGCCAAATACTGACGGCGCGCCAACTGGTAAACTTGCCGACGCGATCAATGCTGAATTTGGTTCGTTTGAGCAATTTAAAGAAAAATTTAGCGCCAGCGCGGCGAGTAATTTTGGTTCAGGTTGGACATGGTTAGTTAAAAACGCAGATGGCTCACTTGCGATTGTTAACACCAGTAACGCCGATACACCAATCACCGACACCAGCGTAACACCGCTGTTAACCGTCGATGTTTGGGAACATGCTTACTATGTTGACTACCGCAATGCTCGTCCAGAATATCTAAAGAACTTCTGGAACATAGCCAATTGGGAATTTGCCGCGGTCAATTTTGCCGGCTAATTAACTAGCTACGAGAGAGCAAAACAGAAAAGGCCAGCTTTACGCTGGCCTTTTTTCTATCTCAGTATAGTTTGAGACCTCTGCATAACTCTTGTGCAAAAGGAAAATGAGAAAATATTTCCAAGATTTTTATCAAAATTGAGTGTAATAGCGAGCTATTGCGCGATGTTTTGGTAAAAGTCTTGGAAACTATTAGCCATTTTATCTTGTGCTAGAGTTATGCAGAGGTCTCAGTTTGCTAATTAAAAGCCGCCGCCAGTTTTAAAGCCACCTCCTCCACTCGAGCTGCCGCCGCCTCGAGGCATCTTGAACCCGCCCCCGCCATTACGAGGCTTTGGTAAATGCCAGCTCGACCCTCGATTTGATCGCCTTTGGCGACGCCCTTGTCGCATAATTTCACCGCCAATTATGTCGGCGATTTCACCAAGCCCTCCACTGCCAAAATCCGGTGTTGATGCGACCTGCCGATAACGCTGATTGCGCTTGATGACACGCCAAACATCCGCGCCCGAGACCACTCCTTGAGTAAACTGAGATAGCATACTAGTAATTAGAGCTTGATTACCAAAGCCAGATCTCACATCGTCAAAGCGCGAATTCTTAAAGTCACGTCTGACTTTTTCGAGCTCTTTAAGCTTGTTCAAGTTACTCTCGTGCAGCTTACGCAGGTCGGCTTGGTCCCCCGCAACATTCTCTAAACTATCTTCCAAGGTCTGTAATTCAATCACTAGCAGGTCATCGGTTGGCGACACGGTAGCACGGACATAATGGTGAATTGCTGTTAAATTCTGATGCTCTAACGAAGCTGAAATTCGCTGCAAGCAACGCTGAATATACTCATCTTCACCAGCGATAAAACGAGCACGTTGATCTAGATATTCATTCAACTTAGTTTCAACCGCCTCAATCGTATCGTCATGAGCATCTAAGCTTAATCGCAAGGCTGCCAATTCGGTCTCCAATCGTGCTGCACCAGCCACCTCAAGCGCATTGCGCTCAAGTTGTTGCAAGACAGCATGTTGTTGATCGGCGGCATCACCGACCACCTCAGCATGCAGACTTAAGCGCCTCGGAATCTCAACTAAATTCCAATAATTAACCCTAGCTGGAGAATATTTAATTACCCGTGCAACCCAAGCGTCAATCATGCGGGCGAACAAACCACCTTGATAGTCAGTGGTGCCGTAAGCGCGCTCCCATAAATACATAAAAAGCTTATCCGCTTGATAAGGCTCGGCTTTCTCAGCCATATCAGCATGCGCGCGTTGCATCTTCTGCTCTGCCTCCTCAGCCACTGACTCAGCTTGTTTAGCCAGTTCAAATTGCGCAATGTAAGCTAGATCCACTTTAAGCTGCTGCTGCACATGGCCTTCAATGTCGACAATTTTTTCAGAGGTTTGATTGACCGTTACAAGCAAGCCAGCTCGTTGCGTTTCGGCGTCAATAATTTGCTGGTTAGTGTTGTCGATAGTCAAATTGAGATCAGACAAAGCTCGTTCTCGCTCAGATAGGATTTCAGACGCCTGTTGATCCGCAGCGGTATAACTTGCATTTAGTTGTCCGCTTTCAATTTCAGTCAAGCGTATCCCGGCAATATCATTAATAAGCTTAGCTCGATGCCGCTGATTAGCGGCCATTTGAGCAGTAAGCTGAGCCAACTGGGCATCCAAACGCACAACTTCATTTCGAATAGTTTGTAGGCTTTGATCTATATTCTTAAGTGCTGAGGTTCCGCTTAACATGGCTACCACTCTGTAATCGTTGCGCCGCTGGTGGGGATACTAAACACAGGGTTTAGATAACCTAACTCTTTTTTACCGACTATATTTGCCTGAATAATGCCATCGTCGCGTTTATCTGACGCAATCTTGTAAAACGTCTCTTCATTAACTCTCAGGCCCCAGCTTTTCTTACGCGCTGCTTTGTTATTTTCTTGGTTGACAATAGTGAGCTCGAGCACTCGGTTATCGCTATCCACGGCCTCGACAATAAGATAGTAATTTTTGCCATCGGGGTTGTTCGGAGGGTTTCGCCAGACTCCTGAATTTTGATTCGGCTTTGAGATAACCCGAATAGAATAGTCTAAGCCTAGCTGAGATTTCACCGCTTGCATATTTGCCACCACGATCTCAGCCTCTGCATAGTTCTTTTGATCGATTGCTCGATACGCTTTGGCCGATGACGCCTTCGCCTGATCTATCACCGCTGAATTTTTAGCTACAGCAACGATGCCGGAAAACACACTATTAACCTTGTCCGGCAAGCTAGCTCTCAAATTGCGCTCGGGAAGCACCTCGCTGAAAAAATAATAACCATAGAATAAACAGGCAATAACCGCCAAAAAACCTATTGGCTTACCCCACCGTGAACGACTAACCCAGATATGAGCGAGCTTGGTTCGCCAACTGCGCTTGACCGGCTGGTACTTGAAGCGCTCTTGCTCAAGCGCATCAATACCCTCTTCCAGAACACGGTCAGGCACCTCTATACCCTGCGCCGCATATAGCTTGCGCAGTCGCGCTAACAAGCGTTCACGGCGCCCCTGCGAGTCTAATTCCCGCTCAGTGATGCTTTGCTGGTGACGCAGTGTATCAACTACATCCATCGCCGCCATTAGATCTTCTAGCGGCGCTTTTTCGCGTTCAATAACCATTAGCTTTCAACCACAGGGTTCAACCACAACTTTCGACAACGGCTTTCTACAAATACTTATTAGAGACCTCGTTAACACAAGTCTAGAGGTTATGCGACAATGGTAATGAGCTGCCTCGCTCAATAATCTTTGCCATGCGCTGCTTACCATCTTCCACCGATTCACGAATTTCCTCGGCATTTTTGGTCGACAACACGCGCATTTCTTCAATGATTTCACGTGAACGTTCCTGAAAGTTGACCACCGAATCAACTAACTTCTTAACCGCATCAGCACGAATGGTCGGGCCATAGCCCGCTCTAACCGCTGCCTCTTGCACTTTGCCACCGATATCAGCAAGGTCTTCTAAACTCTTAGAGACACCTTCTTTCATTGCCTCAAGCGTTTGTGTGCTCTCATGCAAGCCAAACAAACCGGTGAACGACGCTGTTAACGCGGTGAGTACAGACTCATTGGTGCCAAAGAATGTGATCGCTTGCTTATAGACACGCTCTTTGGCGCTATTGGTTTGCATTAAGCGGGCCATAATCACTTCTGAGGTGTTATAGCTGACCGTTAAGTTGTCGGAAATATCCTTAGCGACTTGATAGCGGTCTTCAGCAAACTGAAGAGCACGCATCTGTTCATCTCGTGACAATTCCAATTTGGCACGCGCCGCGAGATCATCGCCGTCGTAAGCCGCAACCGTATCATTAGCTTGCTTTAGTGCACCCTTAGACTCATTCCAAATTGCTTCGGTCTGCTTAAGCACATCCAAGGCAAAAATTTCCGATTGTTTTATCGCGCCTCTAAAATCTTGATAAGCCTCTAAAATCACTCGTTCGCGCTCAATTTGCTCGCGTGAGTCAGCCGCAACCTCTAAGTAAACTTGCTTGATCTCATCAAATCTAGAGGAAATATCACCTCGTGTTGCCTTCATCCAAATATTACTGATGCGTTCGAACGTATCAACTTTGCCATCTTCAACCTGACCGACCATTCGTTTGGCGTCGTCTCTAATGGAGTTGAAAGATTCGGTGATTTTCTCGTAGCGTGAGCCAACGCGCATTTCCGATACCTGCTCGCGCACAATGTCATTGAATACTGAGGCCTGCGATAAAGTGCGAGCGATGGCAATCACTTTGGCTTCATCAATGTCGGTTAACTTTTCTAAAAGAGAAACAACAGGAGCTTCGTCTACTTTGTCAGGCATCAAGCCTAGGTCACGAACTTGTGAAAGTGCTTTGTCGAGATAATGAAAAGTGTTGGCCATGGTTTCCTTTGCATAGAGATTTTCATTAACCATTAGCCCTTTCTAGTTCGTGCCTCCGGAGGATCGCGATTCGATTATCGATTTTCTGGTTTCATTGGTCGGTG
>JAFMHC010000168.1 GCA_017854775.1 Gammaproteobacteria bacterium
GGTGTGATCGAAAGTGCCGGGGTATCAATGGCTATTGGTGTTCAGTCTGACATGTCCACACCCGCGCTTGCCAAGCACGGCAGCGATGCTTTGCGAGCCGAGTTTTTAACACCGGCAATTGCCGGAGACTACGTGATGTCGATTGCGGTTAGCGAACCAAATGCGGGGTCTGATGTCGCAAGTATCAAAACATCGGCGCGAAAAGATGGCGATGATTACATTATTAACGGCACAAAAATGTGGATCACTAATTCAACTCAAGCCGATGTATTGTGCTTGTTGGCGAATACCAGTGATGACGCCGCGCATAAAAACAAGTCACTCATTATTGTGCCGACGGATACTCCGGGGGTGTCGGTTTCTGAACCATTTAACAAGCTCGGAATGCGCGCCTCTGATACAGCGCAAGTATTTCTCGACGATGTACGAGTGCCTCAATCGAACCTAATCGGTCTCGAAGGCTTGGGTTTTATGTATCAAATGGAACAGTTCCAAGAAGAGCGCTTATACGCTGCCGCGACCAATCTTAAAATGCTCGAGCGATGTATCGCACAGACCATTGATTACGCTCGCCAGCGGCAAGCATTTGGGCAATCGATTTTGGACAATCAAGTGGTGCGTTTTACTCTGGCTGAACTGCAAACCGAGGTCGAAATGCTACGCGCATTAGTTTACAGCGCTACCGAGGAATACGTTAGTGGGATCGACGTTACTACTAAGGCGTCAATGGCCAAGCTGGTTGCTGGGCGCCTATCACGCAAAGTTACCGATGCCTGTTTGCAGTATTTTGGCGGCAGCGGCTTTATGTGGGACAACCCTGTATCACGTGCCTACCGTGACGGCCGTCTAGGGTCAATTGGCGGCGGAGCCGATGAAGTGATGCTAGAGATTATTTGTAAAAAAATGGGTACCTCTCCCACAGGCAAACGATAAGAGGTCGCCAAACATGACTGTTATAGAGTCACAACTCGATTCGAATTCGGCCGATTTTATAAAAAACGCAGCGGCAATGTCAGCGGCGGTCGAAGAGTTTAGGAGTATCGAGCGCCGAGTTATTGAGGCGGCTCAGGCTAAAGAGGCGCGCTACCGGCAGCGCGGGTTGATGCCGCCGAGAGAGCGCTTAGCTCATTTATTAGACGCTGGCGCACCATTCCTTGAACTCTCAACCTTGTGTGGCTATCTGCAAGAAGACGATAAAGATGGTTCTGGCGCTGGCGGCAATACCATTGCTGGCATTGGTTATATCGACGGCACTCAGTGTGTGGTAATGATAGACGATTACCTCACCAAGGGCGGTACTCTGACTCAATTGGGCGGAGCAAAGCGCCAACGGCTACTAAACTTAGCACTTAATAATAAGCTGCCAGTGGTAACTCTGGCTCAATCGGGTGGCGGTAACCTAACGTCACTGGGCGATTGGTTCGGTTTCTCAGGCTCGGCTTTCGCTTTGCAGTGCAAATTATCAGCCGCAGGCTTGCCTCAGATTACTGTTGTGCATGGCAGTGCGACCGCTGGCGGCGCTTACCAGCCTGGATTAAGCGATTACGTAATAATGATTCGCAAACAATCAACGGTCTACCTTGCCGGGCCACCATTGCTAAAGGCCGCCACTGGAGAAATTGCCACTGACGAAGAGATTGGCGGTGCTGAGATGCACGCTCAAGTTGCTGGCACAGCCGATTATCTGGCCGAAGACGATGCCGACGGAATTCGAATCGCACGTGAAATAACCGCTACCCTAAACTGGGCACCCGGTGCCCCGATGAAGTCCCACTATTTAAATCCTAACTACCCAGTACAAGAGCTTTTAGGTGTTGTCCCAGACGACCCGAAGACGCCCTATGACGTGCGCGAGATTCTCGCTCGGATTGCCGATGGCTCAAACTTTGTCGACTTTAAAGCCGAATATGATATGGGTACCGTCTGTGGCCATATTCAAGTGCAAGGGTTTAGCTGTGGTGTGATCGGCAATAATGCACCGATCACCGCAAAAGGCGCGGCCAAGGCTGGGCAGTTCGTGCAATTGTGTGAGCAGCGAGGTACACCAATTTTGTTTCTGCATAACACCACTGGTTTTATCGTTGGTACTGAGTCTGAACAGGCTGGCATCATCAAACATGGTGCAAAAATGATTCAGGCCGTAACTAACGCCACAGTTGATAAAATTAGTATCATTGTCGGCGGTTCCTATGGCGCAGGTAATTATGCAATGTGTGGTCGTGGTATTGACCCGAGCTTTATATTTGCATGGCCACGTAGCGTGGTCTCAGTGATGGGGCCGGCACAAGCCGGCAGTGTTGTTAGAACCGTTGCGGAAGCTAAAATGAAGCGTTTCGGGTCGATCGACGAGGCTGCTCTTGACGCGCTAGAACAGCAAACCGTGAGCGCCATGGATCAGCGTTCGGGTGCCCTAGCGAATACCGCACGATTATGGGACGACGGCATAATTGATCCTCGAGATACACGTGAAATATTGGGTTTTGTGCTCGCGCTTTTCCGCGACGGTAGACAGCGAGAACTAAACACAAACACTTTCGGCATAGGGAGGCTTTGATGAATAGCGAGACTGTAATCACTCTACCACATTGCAATGAATTGTTGCTGGATCTCAACCAAGGAGTTCTAAACCTGACTCTTAATCGCCCGCATAAACGTAACGCGATGAACAGTGCCATGGTTTCGGAATTGATGGCGGTGTTCGAAAGTATTGAAGCCAACCGAGCAATTCGCGCGGTAGTAATGCGCGGTGCGCAGGGCAATTTTTGTGCTGGCGGCGATATCTCAGACATGAGCAAAGATAGCCAAGACGGTTCCGAAAGTTCGCCTGAACTCAGCCCGTCAAAACAAAGCTCAGCAAAACAAAGCTCAGCAAAACTCAGGGATGCAACGTGGCACTTTAATCGGTCTTTTGGAAAGTTAATTGCCAAGGTCAATCGAGCGCCACAATTGGTGATATGTATATTAGAAGGAGCGGTGCTTGGCGGCGGTTTCGGCTTAGCCTGCGTATCAGATTTAGCCATCGCTAAGCCAAATGCGATGTTTGCCATGCCCGAGACTGGCTTAGGTATTATTCCTGCACAGATCGCGCCGTTTGTGGTCGCGAGAATAGGGCTTACTCAAGCTCGTAGGCTAACGCTGCTTGGAGAACGGTTAGATGGCCACACGGCCTTAGAGCTTGGTATTGTCCATCACGTCGCTGACGACACCGAAGCGGTGCTGGCCCGAAACCTTAAAATATTCAAAAAATGTGCGCCGACTGCCACCGCCGTAACTAAACAATTACTGCTAGATGTAGCCGAGCGACCCGACATGGAACCGTTGCTTGATAGAGCCTCAGACGATTTCTCAAAAGCGATGCTCAGTGATGAGGGCCAAGAGGGTACCACGGCATTTATTCAAAAACGAAAGCCATCATGGTGCAACTAGGTTGGCCTTTGAAAGCGCAACTAGTTTGGCCTATGAAAGCGCAACTGTGTTTGTTTCCAAAAGTGCAGCTAATAAAAAATGCCGCTGAGTTGGCCGGTGAAAGAGAGCTAGTATGAAAAAAATTACTAAGGTATTGATTGCTAATCGCGGCGAAATTGCGGTTCGGGTGATGCGCACGGCAACGCAAATGGGCTATACGACGGTGGCGATATTCAGCGACGCCGACCGAGATTCTTTGCATGTAGAATGCGCCGATGAGTCCGTGGCTTTAGGTGGCTCAAGTGCAAGCGAATCGTATTTATCAATTGAAAAGGTGATCGCCGCGGCAAGCCAATCAGGTGCTGATGCAATCCACCCCGGTTACGGCTTTTTATCGGAAAATACCCACTTTGCAGAAGCATGCCAGCAAGCGGGTATAATCTTCATCGGTCCGCCTGCTTCAGCGATTAAGTTGATGGGGTCAAAGCGCTTATCAAAAATTGCCATGATCGAGAGCGGCGTGCCCTGCGTTCCAGGTTATCAGGGTGCAGATCAAGATGATGCCACGCTACTTGCTCAGGCGAGCGAGATTGGGGTGCCGCTAATGATCAAGGCATCCGCTGGCGGCGGTGGTCGAGGCATGCGCCTAGTAACGGATCAGGCTAATTTTGCAAATGACTTAGACGCAGCGCGTAGCGAAGCCAAAAATGCATTCGCTAGTGACGAAATGATCATAGAGCGCGCGGTGATTGAGCCGCGACATATCGAAATTCAAGTGTTCGCCGACCAACACGGCAATGTCATTCATTTGGGTGAGCGTGATTGCTCAATTCAGCGTCGCCATCAAAAAGTAGTCGAAGAATCGCCGTCACCGTTTGTCGATGCTGATTTACGCCAGAAAATGGGGCAGGCAGCGGTTAACGCCGCCAAGGCGTGTGACTATGTTGGCGCTGGTACGGTTGAATTTTTAGTCGATGCTGATAAAAACTTCTACTTCTTGGAAATGAATACCCGTCTGCAGGTCGAGCATCCGGTAACCGAGATGGTCACTGGGCTCGATCTCGTCGAGCTTCAGTTACGAATTGCAAACGGTGAACCGCTGCCGCTCACTCAAGCGCAAGTTGAGCTGAAAGGGCATGCCATTGAAGTTCGCGTATACGCGGAAGACCCGCGAGATAATTTTGTACCTCAAAGCGGCCAGATACTGAGCTGGAAACCGAGTGCTAAGGCTCGTATTGATAGTGGTATCTGTGAGGGGCAAATAATCTCACCCTATTACGATCCGATGTTAGCCAAGGTAATTACTTGGTCAGAAACCCGAGAGCAAGCGATTACCAAGCTTGCTAATGCGCTAGCCGACACCGAGCTACTAGGGGTCAATAATAATATTTGTTTTCTAGCCGATGTTATTTCTCGCAAAGCATTTATCGATGGCGACGCTACCACCGGTTTTTTAGCTCAACAGTATCCAGACGAAAATTACCAAGCCAGTAAGCCTGAGGCCATTATTAGTGCCATTGCGGGGTTACTATTTTTCAGAAAATCTCAATTTGATCATAATTACAGTGGTCGACATTGGCGCCGAGCAGTCGCCATGGTGAGCCAGTACAAATTGCTATATAACGATGATGATTACTCAGTTTCAATGAGTTTTGATCAGGGTATTTACCGCGCGAAAGTGGCTGATGAGAAATTTGAATTTGCCAATGTGGTCGATAAAAACGGGCGCTGTTCATTCGAGCTCAGAGGTCAGCGAATAGGCGTAAATTTCAGTCACTCAGGTGCGTGTTTGCATCTGCAACATGAACTCGCGTATTACACCTTTGAAGACATCAGTTATGCACCTGCTAGTTCAGCTATGAGCGCTGGAGATGAGCATGTGAGAGCGGCAATGGATGGCGCCATCGTCGACATAAAAGTAGCCAAAGGCGATCATGTAAAAGCCGGCGATGTGGTAGCGATTTTAGAAGCTATGAAAATGGCACATCAGCTCAAAGCAGGAGTCGATGGTGTGATCGATCAAGTTAATATCGAGATAGGTCAGCAGGTTAAATCGCGACAAATTCTCATCACAACTATTCAGAGGGGCGTCTAATGGGTATTCGTATCGGTGGAGCTTCTGCGTTTTATGGCGATAGTCAATTAGCCGCGCGACAATTAGTCGACCATGGTGATATCGATTACTTGGTGTTCGATTATCTAGCCGAAGTAACGATGGCGATTCTAGCTCGTGCGGCGTCGAAAAACCCTGAACTTGGTTATGCTTTAGACTTCGTTAACGTGGCCATGGCCGATGTACTTGCTGATTGCGCGGCTAAGGGTATTAAAATTGTTGCCAATGCGGGAGGCGTCAATGTGCCTGGTTGCGTCGCCGCGCTCGAAGCCCTCTGTAAACAACAAGGGCTGGATTTGAAAATTGCCGGAGTGTACGGTGACAATCTGGTAGCTCGAGATGATTTACCGCTTGATGTCATGGCTGAACTGCAATCTGGTGAGGCTTACCCCGATAGACCAGCAAGCTCTAATGCCTATTTCGGTGCCGCACCGATAGCCGATGCGCTTGCGGCCGGTGCAGATGTGGTAGTGACCGGCCGAGTTGTTGATAGCGCCGTGGTGTTGGGGCCGTTGATACATGAATATAAATGGGCATTAGACGACTACGATCGCTTAGCTCAGGGCGCGTTGTGTGGTCACGTTATTGAATGTGGAGCACAATGCACAGGGGGCAATTTTACCGACTGGCATTTAGTACCCGACTTCTCAAACATGAGCTATCCGGTTGCTGATGTTGAAGCCGACGGTGTTTTTACCATAGCAATACCCAGCGGCTCAGGTGGTATAGCCACGGTCGGCTCAGTGGCCGAGCAGATTGTCTATGAAATCGGCGACCCGGCTAACTATCTTTTGCCGGACGTAGCCTGCGATTTCTCTTATGTCAGCGTCGAACAAGTAGGCAAAGATTTAGTCAGAGTCGCTGGCGCAAATGGGCGTGCACCAGGTAAACAATATAAGGTCTGTGCTACCTGGGTTGACGGCTTTCGGCTAGCAGGTAGTTTCTTCATGGCCGGGCCCAGATCTGTTGTCAAAGCGAGAACCGCGCTAGATGCATGGCTGAGCCGTACTAGAAAAGTGTTTGCGAAAAAAGGTTGGGACGATTACCGGCGGGTCAGTGTTGAGATTGCCGGTGCCGAAGATACCTATGGGCCGCATTCTAGACAGCAGGACAGCCGTGAGATAATGGGTAAATACGGAGTGCATCACGATAACAAAGAGGCATTGGTTTTTGCTTCGATGGAAATGGCTTACCTAGCCACCTCAGGGCCACCAGCAATGACCGGTTTTGGCGCTGGCCGTGCACGACCTCAACCGTTAATGCGCGTGCATTCAACCATGATTAATAAGTCGGCGGTGCCGGTAATCGTGCAGCTCGGTAACAAGGTAATTATCAATAGGTGTTATCACAACGAGGCCAGCAGTGCCTCTGAATCAGCATCGTTAGAGTCAATAGCTACGCCTGACAAGAGCTTAGAGATGCAAACCGTATCACTCGAAACCGTGGCCTACGCGCGAAGCGGAGACAAAGGCGATAATGCCAATATCGGACTTATTTGTCGTAAGCCGGAATACTTGCCGTATATTGAACACCAAGTAAGCGCCGATGTGGTGAAGAATTACCTAGCGCATTTAGTCGACGGTGAGGTAACGCGTTTTTACCTACCCGGTTTCTATGCCTTCAATTTTTATCTTACCCAGGCATTGGGCGGTGGTGGAACGGCGTCACTTCGTTTAGATTCACAGGCCAAGACTTATGCACAAATGTTATTGTCGCTAGAGATTAGCATGCCCAAAGCACTGCTTTGAATAACGAGGCGTATTGATTTTCCAAATACAAGCATAATACACGGCAGTGTTATTATGAGTTCTTGATCAGTCGCTATGTTAAGTAAAACCTACCAGTAGAGAAAAATAATGACTAAAAAACTGCTATTAATTTGTCTCAGTCTATTGATAACAAGTTCGTTAAACGCCGCCGATAGAGTCACCGGTGAAACCTTTGCATTCAGGTCCCCGGTACTAGCCACTCAAGCGATGGCGGCAACCTCGCAACCGTTGGCGACGCAAGCGGCTTTAGAAATTATGCGCAAAGGCGGCAACGCGATTGACGCCGCGATTGCAGCCAATGCGGTTCTCGGTTTGGTTGAGCCTACTGGCAATGGAATTGGTGGTGACCTTTACGCCATCGTTTGGGATGCCAAGACTAAGACGTTACATGGCTTGAACGCCTCTGGCCGATCACCGAAATCACTTAGTCGAGAGTGGTTTATCGACAACGGGCATAGCAAGATTCCCTCTCACGGGCCGTTACCGGTGTCAGTGCCTGGCGCGGTCGACGGTTGGTTTATG
This sequence comes from Gammaproteobacteria bacterium, assembly GCA_017854775.1. Taxonomy (GTDB): domain Bacteria; phylum Pseudomonadota; class Gammaproteobacteria; order Arenicellales; family Arenicellaceae; genus Arenicella. The sequence continues at coordinate 7,810 of JAFMHC010000168.1, forward strand.
TTGCATAATAAATTTGGTAAGTTGGCGATGGCCGACAATCTAGCACCGGCGATAAACTATGCTGAAAAAGGTTTTCCTGTGTCGCAACTGATTGCCTACTACTGGAACCGATCAGTTCCGTTATTAAGCAAATGGCCTGGCTTCAAAGACCAGTTCACCATTGCTGATAAAGCGCCAGCACATGGCCAAATTTGGAAAAATCAGAATCTCGCAAATACCTTAAAAGCGATTGCCAAAGGTGGGCGAGATGAGTTTTATCGAGGTGAAACGGCAAAAACGATTGCTAGCTTTATGCAAGACAATGGTGGTTTTCTGAGCTATGACGACCTCGCTAGCCACAGTGGTAAATGGGTCGAGCCTGTTAGCACTAACTATCGCGGCTATGACGTATGGGAATTGCCACCTAATAGTCAAGGTATCGCGGCGTTGCAAATTTTAAATATCGTCGAGCAGTACGATGTTGGGTCAATGCAGCTGGATTCGGCTGAATATGTTCATTTGTTTACTGAAGCTAAAAAAATCGCCTTTGAAGACCGCGCTAAGTTTTACGCTGACTCTGAATTCAATAAGATACCGGTGGCCGAATTAATATCGAAGAAATACGCCATGCAAAGAGCCAAGCTTTTTGATAGTTCAAAGGCTGGTAAAGAGTTTGCTCCCGGTGACGTTAAACTCGAAAAGGGCGACACAATTTACCTGACCACTGCCGATTCCGAAGGCAATATGGTGTCGTTAATTCAAAGCAACTATCGCGGTATGGGCTCAGGTATGGCCCCTCCTGGATTAGGCTTTATTCTGCAAGATCGTGGCGAACTGTTTACCTTAGAAGAAGGTCACTTCAACGTATTTGAAGGCGGCAAACGTCCGTTTCAGACGATTATTCCTGCCTTCATAACTAAGGACAATAAGCCTTGGATGAGTTTTGGTTTAATGGGGGGGGCTATGCAACCTCAGGGCCATGCTCAAATTGTTATCAACATGATTGACTTCGGTATGGACGTGCAAGCAGCCGGCGACGCACCGCGTATTCATCATACTGGCTCGTCACAACCCACCGGTGAGAAAATGACCAACGGCGGTGTTTTGAATTTGGAGACAGGCTTCTCTTACGACACTATTCGACAGTTGATGCGCATGGGGCACACGATTCAATTTGCTAACGGGCCTTACGGAGGGTATCAAGCGATTCGTCGGGCCGATAATGGTGTTTACTGGGGCGCGTCGGAATCAAGAAAAGACGGTAACGCAGCCGGTTACTAAGCCCGGATACTAAGCCCGGATACTAGGCTGTTACAAGCACATGCACCAGGCGCTAAATAGCCTGATTATTTAAGCATTCATTAAATTATAACTAGGCTTAGCACTTTGTGCTGAGTTAACCGGTAGTAGAGGATATGCAATCATTATTAGCAGTTGCTAAGCAGGCCGCGCGTCTGGGTGGCGATGTGATCAATCTTGGCGCGCAGAATTTGAGCAGCCTAAACGTTGAGCAAAAGACCCTGCACGACTACGTTTCAGAAATAGACCGAAACTCTGAAATAGCCGTAACTAAGGCTGTACACGATGTCTTTCCTGATCATCAAATCGTCGGTGAAGAATATGGCGTAGTAGGCTCAAATGCCGACGTTCAATGGGTCGTTGATCCCTTAGACGGCACTACTAATTTTTTGCGTGGCATTCCCCATTACGCAGTCTCAATTGGAGTATTGGTCAAACAACAACTCGAACATGC
>JAFMHC010000013.1 GCA_017854775.1 Gammaproteobacteria bacterium
GAATATGTCAGCTTAGATAATGGCTTCAAACGAGAGGATTCGGTCAAAGACATAGGAGCATTGTTAGATTGGATTGCCACCCAGCCAGACCTTGATCAAAATCGAGTGCTGGTATTCGGCGGCAGTTACGGTGGTTATATGGTATTGGCCAGTGCGGTGCATTACAGCGACCGATTGCTCGGTGGAGTAAATGTTGTCGGCATAAGTAATTTCGTTACCTTTCTGCAAAATACTAAAGACTATCGCCGCGATCTAAGGCGTGCTGAGTATGGCGATGAGCGAGATCCTAAGATGCTTGAGCATCTGCAAAAAATTAGCCCAAATAATAATGTTGAGAAAATTAAGATTCCAATGCTGGTTGTGCAGGGTAACAATGATCCACGAGTTCCGGTTACCGAAGCTGAGCAAATTGTTGCTGCGCTTCGAGAGCAAGGCAATCAGGTTTGGTATATGAATGCGCTTAATGAAGGGCATGGCTATCGTAAAAAGGAGAATCGGGATATCTACCAGCAAGCGGTGATCATGTTTTTCGAGAAAGCGCTTAGTGATGACAAAGCCACTGACACGCTAGATTGAACATATGCATTTTAAATCAGCACTCGCTATCCACGTGTCTAAGACGATAATATTATGAATCAAATCAGCGCCTTGCTTGAGCGAATTAAAATATTTGCTGACGAGCGTGATTGGCAACAGTTCCATTCACCGAAAAATATTAGCATGGCGCTGTCAGTCGAAGCCTCCGAATTGTTAGAACATTTTCAATGGATGACCCAAGATGAGTCGAGAAATGTGTCGCCTGATAAGAAGGCCCTGATAGCTGACGAAACCGCTGATGTTTTCTTATATCTACTGCGAATGTGTGAGCAAATGGATATCGATCTTATTAAAGTCGCGAATCAGAAAATTGATAAAAATGCACTAAAGTATCCGGTGGAAAAGGCCAAGGGAAGTGCGAAGAAATACACTGAGCTGTGATTTCAAGTTAAGGCTAGCTAAGCTCGTTCATCGTTGTCTGTACTGGACACAGGGAGGCTGTGTCTGATATTTTTGCTTGCAGATTGATTTCATGCGCTAAGACGCATTAATACATGGGCCACTACAATGATCAAAGCCAAAACTTTATTGGTGGTATTTTTATGCGCGACGTTTTTAATTCTTCAAAGCAGCACCTTGGCTGCCAACAAAGTTTCAAATTTTAAAATTCTATCGCTTAAAGAGCGAGCGCTTGTCATTGACAGCATCACCTCGAAACGGATAAATCAATTGCTTCCCAGTTTGATGAAGCAAACTAACATTGATATGTGGTTGTTGATTAGTCGTGAATATAACGAAGACCCGGTACTTAAAACAGTACTGCCTGCGACTTGGATGTCGGCTAGAAGAACCACTATGTTTGTTTTTGTCAGACAAGGCGAAGCGGTTAAGGCCCTCGCTATTGCTCCGTATAAGGTCGGAAAGCTATTCGAACCCGCGTGGGATAAAAAATCTCAGCCTAATCAGTGGCAAGCATTAGTTGAACTAATACAAAAATATGAGCCTAAAACGATTGGCATTAATCAATCTGAAATATGGGCACATGCCGACGGATTAGTAGCAACAGACAAACAAAGGTTACTTGCTGAACTGCCATCAAGGTTCGAGCGGCGATTGGTGTCGGCCGAAGCCCTAGCGGTTAGATGGTTAGAAACTAGAATTCCAGAAGAAGTTGAATTACTCAAAGGTATGACCGCACTGGCCCACGATATTATTGCCGAGGGTTTTAGTGATAAGACAATCGAGCCAGGCCGCACCTCGACAGATGATCTTGTCTGGTGGTTCCGAGAAAAAGTAGGCTCGCTTAAACTTAATACGTGGTTTCAGCCATCAGTCTCAATTCAGCGCAGTGATAAGATAAAATTTGACCACGAAGATGCATTCACTAATGGAACGGGCAGCCAAGTAATTCAACCGGGTGACTTACTGCATGTTGACTTCGGCATATCGTATTTACGACTTAATACCGACACTCAACAGCATGCCTATGTTTTGCAGAGTGGCGAAACAACTGCTCCCGTATATCTTAGTAATGCATTGAAAAAAGGCAATCAATTGCAGGATATTTTTACCAACAATTTTGACAAAGATAAGACCGGCAATATGGTTTTAAAGATATCGAGAGAACAAGCAATTAAAGCAGGACTCAGGCCCACTATTTACACCCATCCCTTGGGCTATCACGGCCATGGCGCAGGAACCACTCTTGGTATGTGGGATTCGCAAGGCGGCGTAGCGGGCTCAGGAGATTATCCGCTGCATCTGAACACAAGCTACGCCATTGAGCTCAACAACGCGGTTTACATTGATGAGTTGAACAAAGAAATTCGAATTATGCTCGAAGAAGATGCCCATTTTGATGCCTCGGGAGTGTGGTACTTAGATGGTCGGCAAACTGAACTTTTGTTAGTGAAATAGATCAAGGTTTTGCGTCGAAAATTTCTTCTGAGCTATGCTGAGTGATTTTGAGCACTGACCAAGACAGAGGGTGTCTGGCGAGTAATGCAAGATACCCTTAGGGTGGAAACCTAGTACTTTTAGTGGGGCTTAGTGGCCCTTTATCGCATATCTAATCCTTTAACTAATGCTATTCAGTGTTCAGCTGTAAGACGCTGTAATACCTCTTCATGCTGGCTTAGTAGATTATGTTATGGATCTAATTAAGACAAAAAACTCAAATCTTTACAAATCGCTCGACGAGAAGAGCGCTGTTTGCACACAAGGCCGCTGCACCGTGGCGGCGGACATTAAGGTATTCATAATGGGCTTAAGCTTGGGCTTCTTAACTGCGCAAAATAGGCAGCTTAAACGGAGCGACATAAATGTAATTCAGCCTAAATTGGTCGAAAACCGACTGACATTTTTTGTCTTAAGGTCGCTAAACACCTTGCTCTACGCTTGTTTGAGCATGACAAAAATAAGCTCCATCAACTCGGGCCTTTAGTCTATTGCTCTGGGTTACGTAGGGTGATTAAATTTATCTATATTGCAAAGCAGGAAGGCGGAAAATGAGCACTCAAATTAGTTATAGAGACCTAAAAAAGGACATGCTGTCAGCCAAAGGCTTGGGGCTGTTGTCAGAATTTGCACTAATTTGGTGCGCAAAAACTGGTGAGCTAATTGACGTTGACTCGGACGATGCCGTGATACGAATTCTACGAAACGCAAAGCGAACTAGTGACCGCCGGTTGCGCTCTATCTATTTGCATCTTCGAGCAGAGTTCACCGATATGATAGAAAGTTCTGTAACACGCTGCGATGCGATGCTAGCCGATCAGCTTATGTCACATATCTCTAAGGGCCGAACGTGTCGATTTCGAAGCCGAGAGTTTGTTAGGCAGATGCCTCAGTTAGCTAGTTAGACAATTCAATTCGAAAGTTCAATTAGACAGTTCAGAAAATCCGTTAAACGCACTTAAACCCATATCGAGCCTTGACACAAAAGCCAACGCTGCTCTGTTAGCCTTGCAGACATGAAAACTTTCCTGAAATTAGTTATGTCTGCAATAATCGCGCTATCGTTAACGGCCTGCGCAACCCGCGCTCCGATGCCAACAGTAGAATCCATCGACCTGAAGAAATTTATGGGTGATTGGTATGTTATTGGCAATATTCCTACGTTTATAGAACGCCAAGCTTATAATGCGGTTGAACATTATGAGCTTGATAGTGATGGCAATATCCCGACCACCTTTACTTTCAACAAGGGTGGCTTCGATGGCCCCTTAAAGACCTACCATCCAAAAGGCTTCGTTAAAGACAAAACCGACAATTCACTGTGGGGCATGCAGTTCATCTGGCCGATCAAAGCAGACTACCGAATTGTCTATTTGAGCGACGACTACCAGCAAGTGATTGTCGCTCGAAAGGCGCGTGATTACGTTTGGATAATGGCGCGAACGCCAAAAATAAGTGACACGGATTACCAAGCTCTGGTGCAAAAGACAGAAGACTTAGGTTATGACCCAACTCTTATACGAAAGGTGCCGCAGCAAGATTTGATTGATCGTTGATTCGACTCCTTAGAGCGCTAAACGAATCAGGTAGGGTTTTGACATATAATACTCTAAGCATTAACGAGTATCGTAACCGCACAAACCTTAGCTGACCACTAAATGAAATTAATACTTAGCCTATCCAATTTAGTAAGCAAAACAGTAAAGGCTCAACTGCCTAGGTTATACGACGAGCAGGGCAACAATCCCGGTGTGCAAAAAATCAGCTCGCACAGCACTCAAGTCAGCTGGCAGTTCCAGATAGTTCATCTAAGCGGTCGCCAATGGGAGCCCTGCGACGATGGCACTTGGCTGCTTATGGCGGTTGAGTCCTACAGCAGATTCACGATCATCAATCGCTATTATTTGGAGCCGAGCTTAGAAGAAATTGAAAAAGACTTTATGGCATCATGGATTGAGCACTTAATCATGCTGATGCAGATGGGCGGATTCGTTCGCAATAAGCAACACATAGAACAAGTCACGTCACAATTTCAACAACTGAAAAAGCCAGAGTATTACCGAAACTTAGACTCAAGTATTGGTGGGCATATTGGCGACAATCAACAGTGGCTAAGAGCCTATATCGACGATACTCGTATTACGGAATTTAATAATACACATGTGCGCGAGTTCTCTAATTATTTAAATCAATTGTCACGCCGAATCGGTAAGCAACGCAAAAAGGCTGATCAGTTTATACCGTTTGAGCGGTTTTTAGACGATGGGCTCTATCGTTTTGCCTCCGGGCTGTGTGATCAAAAAATACCGTATTGCCGCTTTGGTGATTTTCCTAATCCTTATCGTTCGAATGTTGAGTTGTCTTTGGTGAAGAGTTAAGGCCTGCACCTTCATTCGTTGAGCGGCCCAAAAAGGAAATTAATCGGCAGTGAATGACAGCAAGAACAGGCGTGGTTGTTAATTTAGAAGGCCTGAAATTTATTGGGTAAAATGTGCCATATGGTACATTGAACTTACTAGCTCCAAGATCCAAAATCCCTGTATTGATATTAACCATTTACAGGAAAAACCCACAGTGAATTTCAAACGACCAATCCACACTTTAATTGCCTCAATTGTCGTGTTCAGTATTACTTCTTCGGTTCAAGCTGAAAGCCCTTTCTCAAAAATGAAAGACAAGCTTAAAAGTAAAGTCAGCGCCGAATCCAATGAGCAAGCAAAAGACAAAGTAAAAAGTAAAACGTCTTCAAAATCGCTTGCAGCCACTGCCGGTGCAGGTTCATCAGTGGCACTGGGTTCGCCTTCAGACAGCTTAACCTCACTAACCAAATGCGCAAGCGTGAAACCAAGCAACATTATTATTGGCTCATTAGGTGACTATACGTTTCAACAAGGATTCACTAAAGAAAAGCGTTCTGGCTTAATTAACCGAAACAAAGGGTCGTTGTCAAAAGGCTGTATCTTGCCATCACTGCAGTCGCGTCAAGTGGCTTATATGGAAGTAGACACTAAATCTTATAAAGCCTTAGGCAGCTCCAACGATTGGGAAATGCAATGCCTTAAATCTGCGAATTTATCGGCTGGCGCCGTAAACGAGAAAGAGCCAAAGGGTGAGTATCCGTATCACGTTAATGTGTTGTCAGGCAAAGACATGCTTTTGTTTTGTGGTAATTCAGAAAACATTGACGAATGTGGCGAAGGTAGCAACAGCTCACGAAGCGGTCAGTGGGACAAAAAGCTAAACGCACGAGGCAAAACAATGCTCAGCGTCATGGGCGTTGCTAGTACGTTAGCGCCAGCACAGGGTGAAAAACTATATTGCCAGTATTACAACAAAAAATCAGGAAAAAGTTTATTCGCTTTTGAGTACTTACGCGTTCGTGGGTAGTGAATAAATACAGCCATATTTAGGGAAACCTAAGAATGAAATTTAAACAATTATTGTTCAGTGCATGTTTAATGCTGGGCGCGAGCGTGGGTGTTCAAGCTGCTCAAATTAACGCATAATTAGCCTGTGGCTTGCTTTACATTGGAGGCCCTACCATACTCAATCCGGCATTGAGAAGTTAGTTACATTGATCATAAATCAAAGGTGGATCCAGTTTCATGACGACCAATCTAGAAAATTCAAAGGATGCATCAACTAATGCAATAAAAAAGCCTCATTTTTTGATGGTGCTGCTCATGCTTATGTTGTTCCTACTATTTATGTATCTAACTTTTGTCGCTATAGGGTTGAGAAGCCCTGAAGGTAATCTCGAAGGTGCATACAATAGTTTGGTAATTGGGCAGATGGTTGGCGCGTTCATAGTGCCTATTTTCATCGTCTGCCTATTTCAAATATTTAGACGGTTTCGAAATTCCAGATCGCATGTAAATATTTTAGTCTGGACTTTAGTTCTATTGTGTTTTTCAACCGCAGGGGGGCTTATAGATGCCGAAGAGCAAGGTCTGCAATCTTGGTTGCAGCAAGAGTCTATGGCGGCGAATAAGTCGCTCCCTGTAATGGTTGACGAATCGACGCGATTTGATTCTACTAAAGTTTCTAAAAGGAGTTTCGAACGCCACTATACGATAATAGACATTACTGAGAGTGAGATAGACGAAGCAACTTTAAAGGAATTTGAAAACAACATGAGAACGACAATTCTCCAAGCTTTTTGCAATAACGATTTATTTTTTGAGATGAGGCGTGAAGGGGTAAAGCTTGCAGATATTTATAGTGAAAAAAATGGCAAGTTGTTGATTCATATAATCTCAGACCCTAAGGATTGTTCGCCAGAAGTGGCTGATCATTGATCTTGATCTGAATCTCGGCTATCGGCAGAGGCTGTGTAAAAACGAAATAAATACTATACTGGTTTTTTTCGATAGGAGTTAAGCCATGTCCCGTTTTGACGACAAGGATAGCTCGGACACCCAGATAAAGAACATGATTAAATTAATCGCAATAGGGCTATTACTTTGCCTGCTATCAGCTTGCGGGACAGGCGAGTTTTTTATAAAGCGAGGGATTAATGGCTTGCAACAGGATGTGGCCGATGAATTTAAGAGTTATGCCGATTTTGATGAGTCACAAAAGCAACAAATCGATCTTATCGCTAAGCAGCTAGACGATTGGGTTCGCGCTGATCGCTTGCCTATTTTGTATACTGAGCTGGAGAAAATGGCGGACGATATCCAGCGCAATGCGAGTATCAGTCGAGATACTTGGCAAAGTACGCTGGCATTCCTTGAGCAGCCGATGAATTTGGCTGCACAAGATGAATTAATTAGAGAAATTGCACAGCTAGTCTACGGCATGACCGATCAGCAGGCTGAGGACACCTTAGAAAAACTGCAAAAAGAGTATCGTGAAACGCAAAAAGATGAGGCTAAAGAAACGCTTGAAAAACGCAATAAGACGCTGGCGCGTGGAATAAAAATCGTGTTTTCTGACCTTGCTATCAGTCGTTCTAGAGCGCAGGTTAAACAGGCTAAGGAAATGCTAGCGCAACGACAATCTCACATAAAACTTGAACATCAGAAAAGGGCGAAGAACTATGCAACTTTTGCTGGGCTTATTCAAGATAGGCAGCGCGAGTCGTTCTTTGAGGACTTTGAGAGTGCTTGGGCGGAGGCCGAACGTGGGCCAAAAGATTGGGCTCCTGATCAATGGCAATATAATTCCAAGATAATTTTTGACATGCTTAACTATTTACTCGGCGATCTAGATCAAGAGCAGCGCGATACTGCCTCGGCTAAAATCCGTCGCTACGCTGCATTGTTTAAACGGCTCTCAGAAGCTTAGTTTAAGTGGGGCTAAAGACAGGGGCTAATAACTGAGCAGCAGCTTTAAACTATCATATAGATCTAGTGCATGGTTAAATACCCGCCGATGAGTTCAAACAAAACACCAATGCTAGCTAATGTCCAAACAGGAGATAAGCGTGGCAGTAGGAAACGGAAAAAACAATCGCCCTTGCCGATGCGCGATGGGGTGTCGGCTAGTCGTGTGTGGCTGCCTAAAGTAGGGGACTATAAAAACAGCACTGAAACATATGGTGAATGGGAGACTATACTCGATTTTTTATTGGACCGTTTTCCGTTTATCTCGGCTGATATTTTTAAGGAGCGAATGGGGCGTGGGCAAGTTGTTAGCGAAACGGGCGAGGCCATTAGCCCTGCTAGCCCGTACCAAGCAGAGATTCACGTGTTCTATTACCGTGAGATACCGTATGAGCCGGAGATTCCTTTTCGTGAAACCGTATTATTTAAAGACGACAATATTATTGTGGTGGATAAACCGCATTTTATTCCGGTGCAGCCAACGGGCCGGTTCATTCGTGAATGCTTATTGTCGCGTCTAAAGCATCATTATCAGAATGAGGATATCAGCCCCATTCATCGCTTAGACCGTGAGACCGCAGGCGTAATTCTATACAGCTGCAATGTTAAGGCCCGGGGTGCTTATCAGCCGCTGTTTGAGAAGCGCTTGGTTAAGAAAAGTTACGAGGCCATCGCGCCGATTTCTGAACGGGCGTTTCCTTATACCCATCGCAGTCACATTGTGTCTAGCGAGGACCCTTTTTTCATTATGCGTGAAGAGCCGAGTGCAAAGGCAAACACCGAAACGGTGATGAATGTTATTGAAATTAAAGGCGGCCTAGCGCGCTATAAACTGGAACCGGTGACCGGGCGACAGCATCAACTGCGTGTGCATATGATGTCGATTGGTTGCCCTATTATGAACGACCCCTTTTATCCGGAGTTGTTGCCGAATAAGGGCGAAGATTATTCTAAGCCACTGCAACTGCTGGCAAAATCGATTCAATTCACTGATCCATTCACAGCTCAAGAACGATTTTTCGAAAGTGAAATTCTCCTGCAAGGAATGGCTAGCAACTGACAGTTACACCCGTTGGGGACCTCTATTCTGAGCGATTTTTATTAGTGGTCTAGGATTTACTTTCTCTGTTTTGAGGCATCATAATGAATAATTCTACGACAAGGGATAGCTTGGGCACTCACCTAATTCGGACTATGCTTTAGGTAAATGAGCCCGTGCCAGAGTTACTGGCCGGCCACGTTTATGAAAGTGAAAACCGTGGCCGGCCTCTTTTTACCGGGTCAAATCTATGACAAGACTATTGGCTCTTATTGCTGCAAACGGTGCTCAATTAGGCTTGAAAAACGACTCACGCCATGATGAATAACCATTTCATCAACTTCAAAATTAGGCATGTGCGGGAATGCTACATTGCCTTTCTCAGCGTTCGCAGTGCCGATGAAAAAGTAAACGCCTGGCACGGTCTTTTGAAAATGGCCAAAGTCTTCACTGGCAAACGGAACCTGACCAAAGTTATCTTGAATGGCATCGTCGCCATAGCTGCTTTTGATTAGGTGCGACGTTTGCCTGACCAGTTCAGCATTGTTATTGACACCCTCGCGTTCATGCAAAGCCTGTATTGAGCTGAAGCGATCTGCAAACTTGCTTACCCGAATTTGTTGCTCTAAGTTATCCATGACAAGCTCTATGTCTTGATGTTCAGAGGTGAAAAGCTCAGCGGATAAAACCAATTTATTATCACTATTCTTAACGTTGGGGCGCCCACCGAATAAAACATAGTCTTGATAAATTGTTTCAGGGTTACCTAAGCCTAGTTTAGGGTCGGAGGTGTTAAGTAAGTTTGTAAATTGATCGGGTGACTTCACTCGAGTTACTGATGCCATCATTGCGTTGACCATTTCAGATAACGCTTCTGCGTCACCGGTTCCTGTGAATTCAATGTTGATATAACGAGAATGCGAAAATAGATTACCCGTCGATGTGAAGATCACGCCGGTTGGCATTGGTCCCACGTGAGCGGCATAAATTTCATCTGGTTGAATCATGTCAAACAAACCGTCATTGATCATTGCTTTGGCGCCTTGCTGGCTTTCTTCCGCCGGTTGAAACAAGAAATAGACAGTGCCTGGTAAATTTTTGGCTTTTTGAGACAATGTTTTGGCAATGCCAAGCCCAATGGTTGTATGAACATCGTGGCCACATACATGGGCGGCATTATGGTTTTCATGCTCACCAAATTCAAACTTAGCCGCATCCATGTCGGAACGCCAAGCAATGTGCTTGCCGTCTTTTGAGCCTTCTAAAATGCCCACCACACCATAACCACCGATATTGGTTTTTACTTCGAGGCCAAGGTCCCTCAAATAATTGGCGGCAATCGACGACGTACGTTTCTCTTCGCCTGACGCTTCAGGGTGTTTAAATAGGTCACGCCTTAGCTCTAATAGCTCAGGGTAAATACTCATTGAGTAATCTTCGTTGGTCTCAACGCTATTTGGTTTAGCACTTGCCTGCGCTATAAACAGGGCTAACAAAATAGAAGTGGCAATGCTTAGTAACGGGGCTTTTGATTTCAATGACATGATAGACACACCTTTAATATGAATGTTAAGTGTGGCCATTAAATCAAGCAGCAAGCGGTGTGGCGCTTCAAATTATAAAATTGAACGCCCCGTTTTATAATGTTGAACGTCTTAAAAAACTATAAAGGGCGTTCTAAGTCTGAAAATGTTGCTGGTGATTTTGTCGGTACTTATTTCGGTATTGGGTTGGGGTAATCCCCATGTATTTTTTAAAGATGGTGTTAAACGTGCTTTTTGACGCAAAGCCGGCTTGCACTGCAATATCCAAGACATTGGACGTACTGGATGAATGCAACTTCTCGCACACCTCTTTTACCCGATACGAATTGATGAAGTGGTTAAAATTTTTGCCCGCATGCTGATTCAATACTTCTGAAAGGTGATGCGGCGACAAGCCGATTGAATCCGCCAGTTTGGCTAGGCTCAGTTCGCTATTTCGATAACTATGCTCTTGTTCAATGTGCTTCGTGAGCTGGTCAAACATCGTGGCGCGAGTGTCCTCATCAACCGCGCCGATACTTCTCGAATCTTGTCGCGTTGAACTATTAATAAGCGCCTGTTCATCACCGTCAGAACTGTTGATGACAAAAAATTGAGGGTTCTTCCATTGAGTCAACGCAATCAAAAGAATAATTAAGACGATCAATGCGTCAGACAAAACCAGCATGGTCAAGGTGGCGAAATTGGTAAATGCCATAATGCCTTTCACCGAAAAGATCACGATAAACGATGACACTAACACTCCCAGCCACAGAAATATTGTTGGGTTGAAATTTGATAAGGTGTCAGATGCTTGCCGATGGTAGCGCTGAATTAAAAATGCTGTGGCAATTAAATACGCAATGGCTATAGCAAACAATATGTACTCACTCAACCAGAGTCGTTGTGTTGGAGCAGCGCCACCATTAATCCAAAGCCTAAACTCCTCATGATGAACAAAAAGGGCATCGACGTTTAAGGTGTAACAGGCCAACAGAGGTGCAACATGAAGCAAGTCAGCGGCTTTGAATGGCGCATTGAAAACAACTTTGCTGCAATACAAATACAGCAGCGCCCCATACATCACTGGTATAAAGAATAACCATGCTGCTAACGGATTGAATACATCAGACGCCACGCCAAAAGTAATGAAAGGCAAGAAAAACGCCAAGCCCATCGATAAACAATACAGACCCAGCACCTTACTAGCCGCACTAGTGTTGCGGTCACACACCAACAAAAAAAACAACAACAAGCCTTGAAAGCTACCTATGGCGGAAATGTATTGATGTAAAGCGGTCATTATTCTAATACCTATAATCGCGAGCGAGGGCTTAGTACCCCGTGTCTTGCCACTGATTAGATTTGCCTGCGTGCGGTTAGTTCATTTTATAGCGATTATAAAGTTAACTTGCAATTATAATAAGCCATTTCGGGGTGATGGAAATTTTCGAAATAGGCTGTCAGGGCTTGAATTATTGCGGGTTTAAGCTGTTTGCGCTGGATTAAAGGTGCCGGAAGGATCGAAAACTAAGAGTATAGTTATGACTCCCATAACGATTCGGCGGTGCTCATGATGATGGGACGTTAACAAACACAGCCTCGGTTTCGAAAGCTTTTTTTATTATTGTTTTGGCCGTACAAGTGAATCACGCGCCTGATCTATGGCCTGATTGAATTCCTCGGGCTCATCACTGCCAATGCGAATCCGTTTACCATCATCAAGAATCAGCTCTACTGATTTAAGCCCAGATACATTGTATAGCCAACCGCGGGGGATCACTCTAATGCCGAGTCCCCACCATGCTTTATTTCTCACCGCTCTATTGCTGACGACGCGCGAAATAGGCATTGTTTTACTAATCAGGCCAACGCCAAAGTTCCACTTTATAACTCCATTCTCCACTCGCGTTGTCAGGCTTGAAAATATACAGATTAAGATGGTTAACACTGCCATCAAGACGAGAAACTCAAACGCTGCAAAGTACCCTCGAGTAAACGCCCACGTTGCCGTAAGTACGACCACTAAAATCATTGCGATTATAGTGTGACCCAGTTGAACGTTTATGTATTCTTGAGAATGCGGGTTTGTTTTTAGTAGCTGGTCTGAATCGATTTCGAACACGGCGGCGAGTGCTTTGGTTGTTTCAAAAGAAGCTTGGCCATCACCCTCAGCCCGTTGAATGGTGCGAAGGCTTACCCCACAGGCTAACGCCAATTCCTCTTGCGACCATAATCTTTGTTTGCGTAAGCTTTTTACTTTTCGCGCATTAACATTCATGTCCATAGTGCCTCACCTTTTTATACTTAAGAAGTCACAAAAAAGGGTAGTGCATTTACCTTGAAATTTTAACGTCAGTATACCGCCAAAAAGCCGCCAAACTGTACAACAAATAAATCGAGCTCAGATCTAGCTGTCTTTGCAATGACCATGCGCAACGCCTAGTGAAATAGCATTTTACATAAAGCGGGGCGCGGCCAGCCCATTAGGGTTGGGATCAAATTTTAATTTTGAGTCGGCCCCAAATATACAACTGTATGGTTTATTCTAGGCGACCATATTTAATAATCTATTTTGAGAGGCTCCTGTGAGCATAAGTGTTTCCGATGTAATGAATGGCCTTGCTACACAGCAAGTGCATGGTCTAATTCTGATTTTGAAAAAAGCGAAAGAGTACTCTGTAGAGTCGTGCACTGATTATGCCACTCTTATGGATGCTAGATTACACCCCGATATGTACCCGCTGTCTTGGCAGTTGAACGCTACTTTAGAGATACTCATCAGGGGCTCTGCTCGCTTGAGTCGTGCAGAAGTAAAGGGACTAACATTAAATGAGGATGAATCTGATTTCGATGGTCTGATTGCGAGTGTAGAGGGTCTTCAACAAAAACTGCTTGGCTCAGACAGTGCTCTGCTTGATCAAAGTGAGGCTGAAACATTTGATGTTCCCGTTGGCCCTGATGCCTCGATGCCGATGACCGGAAAAGAGTATTTGCTTAAGTTTTTATTACCTAACTTCTATTTTCATTTAACCACCTCTTATGACCTATTAAGAATGAGCGGCGTCGCGGTTGGCAAGAGAGACTATCTTGGTGTGTCTTGATTTATCGATCTTTTAGTTTTAGGCCGTTTCATTTTATATAAGTTTGACCGCGGAGCCGACAATCGCATCGAAGCCACTAGTTGCCAGCTTTGTCCGATCAGAACTGTATAAAATGCTGCGAGCTTACGATTGGTATGCTCAGTGCTAAGGTAGGTGCAACTAGCAGCGGATATGAACGTGCTGATGAATGGACGTAATTCAAAGTAGGGGCCTACTAGCAAAACAATACGGCTTGGGCCAATGACTTTGATCAAGTGCGTTTTTCTTATTGAGGTTTCACAATTATAAAACCTTACTACGGCCGATTAATACTCTCGGTCTTAACTTCAAAATTTCAGCCAGCAGTAGCTTCTCAGTCGATAGCGTGACTCTGCTCGCTAGGCCAAAAGCGCTTTGCTCAAAAGGCAGTAATGTTGATAGGCGAGCCATATAAAACTGGTACACAGCCTCTTTAGCAGCGGCAAGCATGGGGCTGGCTAAGACCAGCTTACCCTGAACAAAGTAAGTGTTGATATCGCCTAAAGATAGAAGTACTGGTTTGCTTTTGAACTTAAACCGATCTAACGATTTTCCAGCTAAAAAGCGAGTAATGTTACGCGCAGCATGGGGCCCCATATCCAGCGCAATACTGGCTTGTTTGGGTAATGATTTTGCTAGCGAAGCTGAGTCACCGGCGACAAAAATATTGTCGAACTCGTTAGTTTGTAAATAGGCGTTAACCGCTAGCCCGCTAACACTGCCTTCAGTATTGATGCTATCTAGGTAGTCGGGCAGTTTGCTGCCTGCGGTCCAAATTGTTAGATCCGACTTGGTTGATTGTTTGTCGTCGAAATGAATGCTGGATTTTTTAACTTCAGTGATTTTTCTGTTGAATTGAAACTGCGCTTGATAGCCTTTACATTGCTCTAAAATATCATCTGATAATTTTTCGGGCAGTGCCTGTACTAATCGTGACGCGCTGTCGATCACAGTAAAATGCAGTTGTTTGTTGGTAGCGTACTTGCGTAGCAGCTCGCCTAACACCTCTACGCCGGTAAAGCCGCCGCCAATAATGTTGATGTGGATCGGGCGTTCATTACTACTATTTTTACCGTTATTAGTAGCAAGAAGTACTTCAATATTATTGTGTATTTGCAGTACGTCATCAGCACTACGAAACCCATAAGCATATTTGTCAGCGCCCTTTATGTCATAGTTTGACCGTGTATGGCCAGATGCAATTAATAGTGCATCGTAATTTAGAACCTGCTTGTCATCCAAGGTGACTGCCTGTAAGTCACCGTTAATGCTAGAAACTGTCTGGTTAATAAAGCGATGCCCTAGCTTTGTGATAATGGTTTCTAGATTTAAACTGAGAGCGGATTCTTTTTTAACATTTGACAGAATTTCATGGATGTTCGGCGTCCATTGAAAATTTTGCCTGCTATCAATCACTGTTACATCATGGCTCTTACTTAGCTTGGCGGCAGCGGTAAGGCCGGCAAAATTTGCACCAACAATAATAATGCGAGATTTTTTTCGATTTAACATCACATGGGGTTTCCTGAATAGTTACGCGAAGCAGTTAAGCGCAAACTTAAATTGTAGTAGGGCAGAATACATAATACGTGTAATTTGTTGTAATTAATCTAGGGTTGTCGCGGTATAGCAAAGTTATCAAGATGTTGCGAAGGCAGTCTCAGATGAAACTCGCTAGTCTCCGTTCAGTTTCAGTTAAGCTTGATGGGCTATAGTTGAGAATCAAGACAATTATGACTTTAAGTTGAGGGCGTATGCATATCAATAGAGCAGGTAAAACAGCGGCTGTCGCTATCGGTACATTGTTTATCGTCATCGGCATGTCGACACCTTATGTAGCTAGTGCTCAACAATCGGTGATCATCGACCATGATGAAAGTTACGTAGTCGGTAGTGAGCCGTTAGAGCAAGCAAAATTAGATCAACTTCTCGCCCCGATTGCACTTTACCCTGATTCATTATTGTCACAAATTTTGGTCGCCGCGACTTATCCGTTAGAAGTTGTTCAAGCGAACCGTTGGCGCCAAGCAAATCAATCGTTAAGTGAAGATCAGGTTCTTGCCACAATTGAAGATAAACAATGGGATCCGAGTGTTAAAGCACTTACTCCTTTTACTGATCTCATTGCCAGACTCAGTAAGGATCTTGATTGGTTGCAGCAGCTCGGAGATGCCTTCTTGCAGAATGAAGATCAAGTATTGGCTAGCGTTCAAGATCTTCGCCAAAAAGCGCGCGACCACGGTTCGATTGCCGATAATGATTACTATGATGTGGTTGAAGAAGATAACAATATTATTATTAAGTCGACCCGCAGAGACATCGTTTACGTGCCTTATTACGACAGCCGAGTAGTGTACGGTGCTTGGGGTTGGAGTGATTATCAACCAGTCTATTGGCATCGGCCATCGCATTACCGCCAGCACGCAGGTTTCTATTGGAGTGATCGGTTTTATATAAGGCCAACACTATTTTTTGGTGGCTTCCACTGGAGTTCGCGCAACCTAGTCGTTAACCATCACTATTACGATCGACCATATCGACATAGCAATCGCTACCGTGATAACCGTGTGTCAGATTATCGCCATTGGAAGCATAACCCGGAGCATCGGCGTGGGGTAAGGTATTCGCGCAATGGAAATAAAAATTCCTTTTACCGCGATCAATTTAACTCCCGCTACAGAGCGAGTCGAGCGACCGGAGAATACAGTGGCGAGAGGCGCCGTGTCGGCAATAGAGTTGTTTCAAACAACCCTAGAAATCGAGAAACTATCCGCCAGACTGAGCGAAATAGGGTTCAACACCTAGAGCCAAATCGTGGTGATGGGCTAAAAGTAGAGCGCCGTCACCGCGACCATTCAGGCAGTAGTCAACAACGCCGCCGTAACAATGAGCAAAGGTCGACGACGAGGGCGGCAGATGCAACCATTGTTAATAATCGGGAATCGTATAGACGTCGCATTAGTAATGACCGTAGCGTCGCACATCAACAATCAGCAAATCGGCCTCAGCGCACTGACTCGAGTGTTAATCGACGCAATAATCCGGCTAACGTCCGAACTGTGCCGGTGGCTACTAATAAGCCGTCATCTAGAACACCGGCCCCCCGACAGAGTAATGCTGATAGGGGCAATAAAAGTAGCAATCATCGATCATCTGAAGGCAAAACGTCTAACCATAATCCTCGGCACAGAGGTTCGAATACTAGGTCGCATAAACAACCCAACTAGTAGGGACGAAAGCTGTTCTATAATTAATCGGGGCGAGCGAATTAACATACGCTTAGAGCTATTCGAAGGCGATGCTCTTCTGCTTCAAGTTGGCGACTAGCTTTTGTTAAAGTCTAAGCCGTATATTTTCACAAGTTCGTTTTTCCCTCGTATTTTAGCGCTCCCCAATGCTTGCCAATTAAAGTTTGGCGCGGCGTCTACTGTGTTTTGACTGGCGATTATCGGGTAAGGGTGGTTCTTACTTTCAGACTCTAATCGTGATGCAAGGTTCACGCCATCACCGATAACGGTATAGTTATTTCTAGATTTTGAACCCATGTTGCCGACTACCACTTGGTCTGTGTTAATACCAATGCCGGTCTCGAAATCAAAGGTCCAAATGTCTTTATTGTTAACTCTAAATTCAATTAGAGCTTGCTGCATTCCTAACGCGGCTTTGACCGCTAGTTCAGCGTGGTTATCTCTGTGTACCGGCGCTCCAAAGATCGCCATTACTTCGTCCCCGATATACTTATCAACCACTCCATTAAACTGATCAATCACATTGCTCAGGCAATCGAAGTAATCATTTAAAAAGGCTAGTAGCTCACTTGGTGATAAGCGCTCACTTAATGTGGTGAAGCCCCTTAGATCAGCAAACAATACTGTTACTTCTCGCTCCTCACCAGCAACTTGAATATCGTTGTTGAGGAGCTCCTCAGCTACTTCAGTAGAAACTGACCGCCCAAGTAATTGCCTTATTTTTTCTTTCTCTTTGAGGTTGCCAGCCATTTTATTGATACTTTTTGATAAATCACCTATCTCATCTTGCCGGTCTTGTGTCACCTTGACTTCATAGTTGCCGGTACCAATTTCTGCGACGCCTCGAGATAATCCAACAAGTGGTTTTGTTATCGAACGACTAATCAAGCCGGTGGCTAACAAGGTTACGATGCCGCCCAACAAGAATACGCCAGCCAAAATTAGGTTCAGTCTTTGATAAGGCGCGAGCTCTTTCGTTAGTGATCCCTGAATCGCGGCAAATATGCTTGCCTGATTATTGTCAGCTTGGCTGGTGCGAATAGGGTTCGAGCTCTGCTTATCGTGGCTGTGCAAAGGCCGTAATTTGTCTAAAGGGAGTATCGAAGTCAGGTACTGGCTTCGATTAAGTGACACTTGCCAAATTTTATTGATGTGCTTTTGATAATCATTGAGGCTGCTTATTAAGTCATCGAACTGTGTTTTATCAAACGTACTGGCATGAATTTCAACATCTACATCGCTCTGCTGCTGGCTGAATATAGTAATGTTACTCTGGGTAATACGACTTGCTGTAGAGGTGAACTCTTGGTCTAAGGGGAAGCCCATTAATACCCAGGCTTCTGGGTCAGGAATTAATAGTGGTGTTACTATTATTTCGTACGGCTGCTTGTTTATTATAACAACGCCATCAGCTTCTAGTGAATCGTTGTTTTCAGCATTGAGGAGAAGATGCTGCCAGCTTTGTCCGGCGTGTTGATTCAAACTGGTGGTTGAGGCAATTATATTATTATCGAAATCTACCAACACCATTATAGTGCTATCAACATTTTTGATACGCGCCGTCAAATTTTTCATTGCTGATATCAGCGTGGGGATATGGCCTTCACTGTAAACCTGTCTGAAGGCATGATCACTGGTGGCGGGCCTGGCAATATCCTTTAAGCTTTGTATCCGGCTTTCAATTAACTGTCGGAATACCTCTGCTGTAATCGATAGGTTAGCGGTAATGTTGGTTTCGGCATTAGCAATATTTGCCCGGTGGGTGATCAGTAATGTTGTGCCCGAAAGCACTAAGATTAATGCCGAAAAAAGAATCGTAATACGCCATCTTAATTGTTGTTTATAGAGCGTAATAAACATCTGAAGTAGGTTTCATATTCTTAGTTATTGGTAGCGGCGATTTGAATTAGAGTTTTGACGCTTTGAGCGAAACGAAGGTTTAAGGCGAAGCTCTATCTTCTTTGTTGTTGACTGGTCACCAATTGTAATCGTTTCTCTATATGATTTCTTTTGTCTTGGGTGCCATAGCACAAGTTCATACTCCCCTGCAGAAACATTCGTTAATTGAGCCTCACCTAGCTGATTAGTTTTTTGATAGTAAGGAGTATCAACAATCACCACATAGGCACTCATCCAATCATGAATGTTACATCCGAGGGTCGCGACACCTGCGATATCAAATTCAATTGGTTCATTAGGTATGCCTTTATACAAGGGCAAATCAAACGTTTTTGCTTTTGAAAACGAGTAAACATGATGCAAGATGTCATCTTGGTTTGGAAATGAAACTAAGGAGCCAACAGGGATTACTGTCACCGCAGGAACAAATTCTCGGTCTATTTGCTTTATCTCAATGTTGAGAGGCGCAGGCGAGGTTGATTGCTGGATGCCCCCCAGTCGTTCGAGCGTTACTACAACACTCTCTATAGGTTGATTTTTTTGTGTGTTGATACTGATTTTTAGATCGCCAGCGATGCTATGTGCCGATACCAAGATAGCGACGAGGAAGCACAATTGTGATTTTAGGCGCATGGATTGGTTTGATTTGCTTTCGCTCATTTTTATAGCGTGAATATACATTTTGCTACTTACCAATTAACGCTATATTCAAGAGATAGAAGGTGGCGTGAATATTTAGACTCATTGCCAGCTTTACCGGATTGACGAGTAACTAAAAAGCTTAATGCCGACTGCTCAGTTAGCAGACGATCCAATCCAATCGCAACTGAATATGCATGACCATCACTTCTATAGGCAATCGCGTCTGACCTAATGTCTGAATAGTCATTTGCGGCTGAAGCCCGAGCAAGAATTGATAGATTAGGTTTTGATATAGAAACCAAATCACCATCGATAAATGAAATGCTCATAGGCATTGACCAATTGGAATCAAGATAGGTTATGGATGATAACTCGGCGCTTATGAAGTCACGATCAAATACGTTTCCACGCAACGGTGATTGCAGTTGTTCAGGAGTGATCTGATCATCTTTGGCGCGATGCCGTTCAGCCCTTAGATTTAGCGCCAAATCAATGCGCTGATTGATAGGCTTGCTTAGGCCGATGGTTAGGCTACTAACAAAGGCATCGTCTACGTTAACTTGGTAATTTCTCGATTCGCCTGAAATACCGATAGTTAATCTAGGTGTTTGAAAGCCCAAACCGAGCTTTCTTGTGTATGTTGCGTATAAGCCAACGTCTATATGATCACGAGCGTAATTATTGTATTTGTTGATATCTAGGCTGCCAGTTAAGCTGAGATGGCTAAATGGACTCAGCCTTTTGGTCAGAGTTTTTTCACCACTGACCCGTATCGAATTTGCTGAAACAATACGGTCTGAGTTTGGCGTAAAGCCAACGTTGCTATCATGCAATAGACCAAGCGATATCACTGAATCTTGTGCATTTGATTGAATTGGCAACAAACAAATGGTAATCAGTAATAGGCTCTCAGGTTTCATAATCTTGTGTATCAAAAAGTGTGATCAATTATTCAATTGTGATTTCTCTATATCATACAATTAAAGGCTAGCCGGCCACAGTTTAGGATTAATTAATCTGCAACTATCCCTAGCGCCAAGCCGTCTACTATAACGACAAGCTCTGTACCTTAGTACGAATGTTGGCATAGCTGAAATTCTCACAAAGCGCAAAACCGGCTAATTGCCTTGTCTTGTTGCGGGCAAAAATGGGCACACTCAAGCCGGCTAAAAATCGGCAAAGTAATTCATCTGATAATGGCACAGTTATTTTAGTCGCAAGGTGGTTTTTAAGTTCGTCTAACACTTGGCTGAGTGTTTCATCACTTGGCCAATCTTGTTGCTGAGAATAAGCTAGCTCCGCCACGTGACCTCTACAGACGCTGCAATGGCCGCATTTTTGCGGAGCATTTTGGTCATCAAAGTATCGTGAGAGATTATAACTTAAGCACTTATCTAGCTCGAAAAAACGTATTAATGCGGCAATACGTTTAATCTCTTTGTATTCTTTTTCGACAAAATACTGATGTAGGTTTGCTGCAAGCTTACTATCCGCGAGTGCCTCGCTATTGACCGCAAATACTTCTGTCATGCGTTTAGTTTCGAGTTCTATACAGTGAGTTTCTTGTAAGTACTCAAGTGCGGTAATAACTCTCTCTCGATTACTATCATAGTTGGCAAAAAGAGCATCAAAGTCCGGCTCGCCCCACACCTTTTTCATATTGGTGTTATTGAAAATTGCCTCAACAAAGTGTCGCCGTTCACCTTCAAACCGATTCAGAATTTCTGTTTTTGGTTTCAAGAACTTGTACTTAAACTCGGCAAAGTAGGCGTACTTCGGGCGTACAACGCCTAAGAGTTCCAGTTGAACCAACAAGGTTTTTAACGGTAAGGGCCGCACATTACTCGCATTCGATAAGCTTATTAACTGCAGTTCCCAGTTACCTGCTTGGGTCTCGGTCTGAATGTTGTTCAACACAAAGTCGATCGCGACCAGTTCAGGGGTATCGCCATAGACAAAATTTTCGACCGTATTCAGGCCGTCAAGATTTGCCAAGGTGATGCATCGCGAAGGTAAGCTATCTCTGCCTGCGCGGCCAATTTCTTGGCTATAGTTTTCAATAGACTTTGGCAGGTCATAATGAATAACGAAGCGTATATTTGATTTGTCGATGCCCATACCAAAGGCAATAGTGGCGACCACTATTTGAATTTTTCCTGCCATGAATTGTTCTTGAATATGCTGGCGTTTATCATTATTGAAACCAGCATGATAAGCCGCGGCATTGACTTTATTCTTGCACAGATAATCGGCAACGCGTTCAGCCGTTTGTTGCTGTGTTACATAGACGATGCCGGGCTGTTTTTGTAACGCGCTCTCGATTGCCTGATCTGAACTGGGATTATTTAGAACATGCTGCAACAACATTTTATTTTTGTTAGCGGTACTTACCGGTACTACCGCCAAGTCAAGGTTTGAACGGTAAAATCCTGTTTGCACAATATGTTGTTCAGCTATACCGAACTTAGTTGCCATATCACGCTTAACGGTTTTGGTCGCCGTGGCGGTTAACAATAAGACCAACGGGATATTTAATTCATCACGATAGGTAGGTAGCTTTAAATAGTCGGGTCTAAAATTGTGGCCCCATTCTGAGATGCAGTGAGCCTCATCAACTACCAACATCGATAACGGAATAGCGTTTATAAACTGGCGGAAGCGTTCATTTTTGAAACGCTCAACCGACACCATTAAAATCTTTAGTTTACCGTCACGTGCGTCGGCCATTACCCGTTGGTTTTCGGTAGGCGTTAAGCTTGAATCAATGCTGGCGGCTGAAATTCCTTTGCCAGCTAAGAAAGTAAGCTGATCTTTCATTAAAGCTAATAAGGGTGATACTACAAGTGTAAGGCGCGGTAAATGTAATGCGGTAAATTGGTAACATAATGATTTACCAGAACCGGTCGGAAAAATAGCCAGCGATGATTCGCCGGACAATAATTGGGTGATGGTCTGTTCTTGTCCAGTGCGAAACTGGTCGAAACCAAATGTTTGTTTTAATTCGCGATGCAATTCTATTGTCATGTTTTTAGCTGAATCCATTCATTAGCTTTTAAGATGCCGCCGAGCAAATTGATAGGTATTTAAAAACGCCATTTCTATCAATAGCTCGCGGAAATTAATCTTTCTTGGTAATGGTGATTTCGAGGCTTTGAGTGTCACCCGCGAACCATTTTTGCACATACAGGGTGCCCATAATTGGTGCCTTACCGTCTTCAGGCACCTCTTTATAACGCACACTGTTTTTGGTTTCTTTCTCGATTCTAAATTTTACTGTGGTTTGCGGCATGCTTGTTCCTTATTTGGTTTTGAACTAATAGCGGCTGTGAATGGTTAATCGCTTGACTAGCCTGCTCTTAATTTCAATAGACCGGCTACGTCAAGTTCACCATTATAACGGGTAAAATCAGGTTCTCTTTTACCAATCGCGATTATCGACATTCGGTCAGCTAACTCGTTACCTTCAACACCAACATGGCCATTCACATGCAATACCTGAATTTTACCCTTGAGCTGTTGGTGTAAGGTAAACATCTGCTTGATTAATTCAAGATTTTTGATTTCCCCGCCCGCTTTTTTCCAACCTTTTTTCTGCCAGTTAACCGCCCATTGAGTAACACACTGGATGGAATATTTGGAGTCGCAAAATATCGCTACAGATTGGCCTTTGTCGACTTCACTTGCTGCCATTATCAATGCTTGATGCAGTGCGTGTAATTCGGCTGTGTTATTGGTGCCATTTGGCTCAAATAAGCCGTACCAGAGTTCGTCAACTTTATTGTTACGATACACTGCGACGCCCGAGCCTGCTTTGCCAGGGTTAGGTTCACAACCCCCATCGGTAAATATTTTGGTATCCAAGGTCATCGCCGCGATTTCATCAGCGGTATAGGTTTTTACAGTTTGCTTCGTAGACTTCTTTTTGACCAAAGAGCCACTCGGTTTGCTGGTTGTTGATGCAACCTTACCGGTGAATGCTGCTTGCGCTTCTGCCCGAGTCTTAAAAGATTTATATTTCGCGCCAGCAAACGCGTCAACCTGCTTCTTGCAGGTGTTCCAATCGGTAAAAATACCTGTTTCTCTACCTTGCCAAACTACATAAAATTTTTTAGCCATTGTTGCCCCTTAGAGTTATGCAGAGGTCTCTGTTAATCATTTGGTTGGGAATGATATCGCAACGGCATCAATTAGCATATCGTCGGATTTGTTTATTTGCCGGTGCCTTCGCAGAGGCGTAACCGGTACGCTTAAGGGCTACGGGGCTTTGTATACGCTTTTATTGGTGTAATTAAGTGTAATCGACTTGGCGCACGATACGGTGTAAAACTAGTGAAACATAAATAAATGCGATTAGTTTGATATTCACTAATCAGCACTGGCTAGGAGGCTTCTTATATGAAAGACACTATTGTACGTGCCGCGATTCATCCCGCGATTGGTATTGCTCGTGTTGGCAACTCGAAGACAGAATTTTACATTGGTCCGGAAGTTATTAACCCAGCGGCGCAAGACCCTGGTTTCTATCGCGATGATACCGGCGCGTTAAAGCGCGAAGCCGCTCGGTTTAGAGTCTATGGCTACAATGCTCAAGGCGAGGTTGTGCGCGAATTAAGCTGCGCTGATGCCGATATCGAATGGCAGGTTCATTTGGCCAATCAAAAGGCATCTTGGTATCAATTTCAGTTAGCCTTGGATATACCTGAAGCGGTTGCCGCTCCTGACACTGCGTTGCGTAATTCAGATATAAAAGGCAATGATAGAAAAAAACTGCTGATTGATGGCGGTAAGATCTCCATTTCTGGGGCTGACCAATCTGGCTCTAAGTACAGGTTTGACAAAGGGCACTTCTTCGATAAGCCAGTCTATCTCGGTGAGTTACAAACACAGGCTGATGGTCAGTTACTGGTGCTCGGTGGGCACGGTCACTCGGCTTCTGTTGATGATAAACGCGCAACTACCTTCGCCAATAATAACGGCTGGCACGATGACACTAGCGATGGGCCGGTAACTGCTAGGGTATCGATTGATGGTCAAGAACTGATTGTCGAGCCAGCATGGGTTGTGGTCGCCCCACCTAATTATGGGCCATTGCAAAAGTCAGTTAGGACTATGTATGACCTAATCACTGACGTGCAAACTCAATCAGGATTGCTAGACCAGCCCGAAACCGTTTCATTTTCTAACGACATTATGCCGTTGTTTTTACGCATGAGTAACCTTGAGTGGGTGAACAAAGGGTATGCCACACAGTTCGGTTGGGGTGGCCCTCAGTATTTTCAGTCTGAAGCGTTATTAGCGCAATTAGGCGACGGATCAGATTTGTTTAAAGAGCTGCGTCAACAAACCGCCAATATGTTTCGAGAATTTAAACGTGATGGCAAAGCCCCTCAGCCATGGCCATGGTTATACGGCGACGCCATGAGTGTGCCGCCAGCGGATACACCACGACAACATGCTACCGTCACCGATACTCAATTAGCTTTGCTGCAACGTTGGGCCGAGGGCGATTTTATCAGCGACTATGATCCTTCCTCGCAGTCGCCTCGAGAGCTGTGTGATGTGCCCTTGCAGGAACAGCCGAGGATGCTCGATCAAGCGGCATTAGAATTTTGTTTAGCCGATGCGTTCCACCCGGGTTGTGAGATGACTTGGCCTATGCGTCATGCGAGTATGTATATGAGTGAATATCGTATTCGACACCGTCGAAGTAGCCAAGCCGTGCCCAACTACGGGTCGTTACTCACCCCCGACGTAGCTGTCTCTGAGCAAGGGCCACTTTACGCCCAGTCAGCGGGCGATATTACTCGCTGGATGGCGGTACCTTGGCAAACTGACACGGCAAGCTGTAAGTATGGGTATTACGCTGGCTACGGCCCTAAGTATGATCCGTATTTGCCGACCTTCTGGCCAGCTCGTGTACCGAATCAAGTGCTTACTGAGAGTGACTATGATCTGGTCATGGACGAGTCAGCGCCGAAAGAACAACGTAGCCAGGCATTTAATCGTCGAGATGATTGGTTTCGCACCCTAGGTGATGGTGGATATGTAGATCAAATTAACAACATGATTCACCACTTCGATAAAATGGGTGTGGTTGAAACTCGCAAAGGGCCTAGTGATGGATTGTTTCCAACTACCTTACAGGTCGAACATCGTGATTTAGATGCCATAGCGACTAACCAAACCTTTAGGGCTAAATCTACTGGTGGTGAAGATAAGGCTGAAGAAGATATCACCGCCATCGATAAATATAAGCGGTTTCCGAAAGGCTTATGATCGACCCTAAAGCCAACTCTAAGACCGTCGGCGTCGATGTCTTGATCGTCGGTGGTGGAATGGCTGGTTGTGCGCTTGCCTATGCTCTTGCTCATAAATATTCTGTTTTGGTGTTGGAAAAAGAGCCTGAAACGTCGCGGCAAGATCGCATTGGTGAGTCGCTACCAGCAGCGGCATTGCGCTCATTAAAATCCCTTGGCTTGAGCGATACAATTGACCAGTGTGCGCATAGTGATTACCACGGTGTTGTGTCAATTTGGGGGCAAAGTAGGCCTATCAGAAAAGATTTTTTTGATACGTTAGATGGCTCAGGCTTACATGTTGATCGCGGTTTGCTAAACCGCGCTATTAAAAAAGCAGCTGTTGGTGCTGGCGTCGGCTTTATTCAGGATGCTCAGCTAAGCTCTCTTTCGAGCAATAATGACGACTGGGCGGTTGAGGTCGACCGCACTGATGAGCATTATCATATTCAGGCGCGTATTGTCGTTGATGCCAGTGGCAGGGCTAGCGTTGTTGCACGAAAGCTGGGCATGAGACGGGTTAATACCGATCGCGCTGTTGCTATTCATGCACAATGTACTCGAATGAAAACCGACCAAACGTTGCCACAGCTAAACTATCAAGGATCAACCTTGATCGAAGCTGTCGAGAATGGTTGGTGGTACCGCGCGCCGCTGCCTAGCGGGAAGTATATTATTTCATTTCACACAGATAGTGATCTACCAATCACTTCTTTTATGCAAAAACCGGGGGTTTGGTTAGACGCGTTGCGATCAACTAAACTTATCAATAATGGCGTTGAGTTATCCCAAGAAAGTGCTCTAAAATTAGCGGTGTGCGCCGCTAATAGCAGCTTTCCGAGGCAATGCGCAGGCGATAATTGGCTAGCAATTGGCGACGCCGCTTTAGCATTCGACCCTTTATCGTCACAAGGCATGTTCAATGCGCTAACGACAGCTTTGTTGGCCAAACAGGCTATTTATGAAGTCTTGGATGGTAATTCTGATGCGACTGCGAGCTACGCTCGAAAAATAGCTAGGGTTTGTAATGCATATCAACAAAATTTAACTGAGTTTTACCGAACAGAAGTGCGCTGGCGAGAAAGCCTTTTTTGGAAGCGCCGATTGGCTTAATTCTAGTAAAAGGAATCAGATTTAACCGAGATGACGATTTCGTACTAAATAGGCCGAAAACCATATTTCCTCGGACATCCGTGCGTGAGGAACTTATTAGGCGATTTGTATAATTAACCACTACGTTCTAACAGATATACATAAAGGTAAGCTGTTATTGCATCATCACGTTTAATTATTTATAGATATCGAGCGTTATCTATTGACAATTAATTTGACTTCGCTACCATAGATAACGGTCACTATATTAACTTTATTAATCTAAATCGAATCGGAGAAAAACCTAATGAAAAACTTTAAAATTGCAGCATTTACACTCATCTCGTTTATCGTTGGCACTCAAAGTGCACTCGCGGAAAATTGTATCGATCTTGGCGGAGTCGCCATTGCAAACTTCATTCCTGAAGGTGAAGGTAAGCCGATTATTATCGCGGCAAGCCTAATGGGAAGCGTTTCAAATGGGGCGGGTAAAATCACGGCGCAGCGAACTACTAAGACTGGTTTGGAAATGGATATGGAGCACTACTTCAGTCGTCCAGACGGCGGCACAGTATATACCAAAGATTTGGGTACTCTTACTGCAGTACCAGGAAAGCCAGGTCGCTTTATGATCGAAATCACTTATGACGTACAAGAAGAAGAGTCAAGAGGCACTCTTAAGAACTACAACGGCACTTTCAATAGCTACGGCCTTGTTGATCTGCGCGACTCAGCTGACATGAAAGGTCTTGTTCGTTACGAAGGCAAAATCTGTAAATAAGCATCGATTGAATAATCGACTGGAATAGCGGAGCATCGATCACGATGCTCCGTTTGTAGAACATTTAACTCTAGGAAGTGCAACGATGGAAGATTCGCAGAAGGGCATTAAGGCCAAAATTATTTACACCATGATTCGTGTTAGCGACTTGGAAAGATCGGTAGCATTTTATACCGATGTATTGGGAATGAGCGAATTTCGTCGGGAGGAATACCCTGAAGGTCGTTTCACGCTGGTCTTTGTTGGCTATGGTGATGAATCATCAAATTCAACTATTGAGCTCACCTACAACTGGGATGAAAATGAATATCAACACGGGAATGCATATGGTCATATAGCCTTAGGCGTTGATGATATATACGTCGCCTGTGACTATTTAAAATCAGCTGGAGTTAATATAACTCGAGCTCCAGGCCCGATGACCTTTACCGCTACAAATGGTGTCTGTGATGTAATTGCCTTTATTCAAGACCCAGACGGCTACAAGATTGAATTAATTGAGAATCACAAGTAAATAAACTAAGACCGCGACCAATCTTCATTTAGAAATCGCCAACAACGAAATAATACAATATGAATTTAAGTAAAATTATAGCGACTACCTGTCTTATTATCAGCAGTGCAGTCGCGCAAGCAGAAACATGGTATGACGACTGGAACGTTGAACTGATTGATGTTATTGAGCAGGTACAGCATTATGGTGGGAATGGAACCTGTGAGTTTCAGCAACAAGACGTAAGGCTAAACCAATATACGTTTACATTTGAAAACTATACTTATCCTAGTGTTGCAAGCTTCTATCTAGGTGACACGACGGAAGCTTCCCCCACCGTCAGTATTTTAGCCCCATATAGAGTCGTAGATTCAAATGGGTTTGTTCAAGCAGATATCAAGTTTTATGCTTGTCAGGCCTTATATCTTCCGACTACCTTTGTTGAAAATCGTGTGGTTTCTCAAAAGGAAGTTAAAACACCTATTCAACCTTTTGCAACGTTTGCGAGATATGAGTTTAGTCAATGCGTAGGCGGCACGCGGAATGGGATATTAAGTTTTGGTGGAGCAAATGGTCAGAACGTGAAAGTGCGCGTATCGAGTTCTGGGTCTGGTTTTCCTAATCAAACTATTTACAACGGGCAGTCTCAAGGGTATGTAGCTCTCAATACCTCAAGTACAGGAACTAAAAACGTAAGCGTAAAAATTGGTTCTGGATCAAGCAAATACATCAACATCAACATTCCTGAATGTGGAGTTGGTGGTGGGCCCCATCCCTTTTAAATATTACTTAGTGTATGTGGGCGATGCAGAGTAATTTTTATGTTAGAAAAGGTTTTGTAATATTCCCATTTTTAACTGCGTCAAAAAAAGAGTTTAAGCGGGCATTAAGGCGTCCGAGCATCGTTCGCTTTATGCAGTCGTTCGTTATTGTAAAACCAAAGCCACTTTGTTGCATAATCCCGCACTTGTTCCAGTGAATCGAACAAGTGCTTGCTTTGACTCAGCTAAACTTGATTGTGCGGTTGTGTAGTTCAACGTAGGCGTTTTGTAGGGGGTTTCCTGCTTGGATATAGTTGATGCAAATATTCTTTGCTTTAGCCCAGCTCACGAACTCACTTGCGATAACTTCAGGGCCGTTCTCGCAATGTATCGCGACGGGTGTATTTCGCTTTAGCCTTGCCATCAGAGAGACATCCTGCCCGCCATATTTAGCACCCTACTTATAGAATGTGGTCAGACTAATGACATGTTCGCAGCAATGATCTGGTCTTGGCGTACAAGCATTAGATTGATTAAGGAAGGCCAGAGTTTGACTGTCCGCATATTTAGATTCTTCACGTAGAATCTCCTGCGTTTAGATTAAAAGAATATTCTACTTTTAAACTCAGTTAGTTTTCGGGAGCCGTATCTACACGTTTTTAAAATCATTACTCCATGTGTTTTAAGGGCGTCTGCCGTGTGATGTAGGCTAGACGAAGCGTTTTTCGCTTAAACCTGGTCGGCTAGTCTGAAAATTCGTCGCGAGACTCAACTAGAAGTAGATTTTGACGATTTGAAAACATCCAAAGTATAGAAAAAATGCCCCAAAGACTTTATTAATCGAAGCCTCTTTGGACTGAATAAAGCTATATACGTTTTTATATCGCAGTATCGAACTTATAAAAGAAAACCAGATAAAGGTTACTACAGGGACTGAAATAATAAGAAAAAATATTGATTTATCCATATTCTTTGGCAAATTAGCCGAAAGTATTGCTAGATAAAACAGGGCTGCTTTAGGGTTTGATAATGTAACCCAAAGCCCTTTATAAACTCCTCCAAATAAAGCTGCGTTGTTCGGATTCGCGCTAGAACTAAAAAGCCCAAATGATTTTAGTCCTAGATAGCATAAGTATAGGCCCCCACATAGTTTAAGCAGGTATAAAGCCTGTGGATAAGTGTGAAAGACCCTTTCAATACCGAGCAGAGCACCAAATACCCAAAAGCCATTTCCAATAGCTATTCCTAAGATAAATAAATAGATGCTTTTATTCTTATTTTTTAATAAGGAAGCCTGAGATACAGCCACGAAATCTGGCCCCGGGCTGACAATACCCGCTAAGGCAAGTATTGTCAGATAAATAAGTGATTCCATTCTAGGGAATCACTTATTCTGGAAACTGTTTAAATTTAATTGCTGTGCTTATTCGCGCTTCCCAATCGGTAATTTCTTGGCAAAATATATTGACCGTCTCTATCTGACTCGGCTCATCAGATAGCGATCCGGCGGGTATAATATATCGACTACAATCCGAAGTTAGAAATGGTAAGCCACTTCCACAGATTTGACAAAAAGCCTTTGTGAAATCTCTATTCGGATATTTGTAAATCACCACCTTGTCTTTGCCTTTAAGCCATTCTAGGTGCTTTTCTTCAATGAAAAAATTCGATGCAAAAGCGCTACCAGATATCTTCTTGCATTGTG
Organism: Gammaproteobacteria bacterium; assembly: GCA_017854775.1. Classification (GTDB taxonomy): domain Bacteria; phylum Pseudomonadota; class Gammaproteobacteria; order Arenicellales; family Arenicellaceae; genus Arenicella. Next base: position 30,422 of record JAFMHC010000013.1, read on the forward strand.
TGCAATGACAAATATATGCCTTGGTAAAAGAGTCGTTGACCACATACTTTGTATTGCCACATAAACAGCTGCCCTGTAATTTGGTGCTCATCATCAAAAATAAAATCCAATGTTTATGTTTACTCTATGATCTAGCGAAGTTGAACCGTTGAGACCGACTCCTGGGCCATTAACAAAAAAAGAGTTATTGCCTGATATCAATTCGGAAAAAATCAATAAAGGACCTTTCTTTATCGAGCACCCCAATAAATTTTGAGTTGTATCATTACCCACATTCTCGCTATCTCTCTTGGGAGAAATAATTCCCCAATTGTTGTAACAACTTAATTCATCTATAAAGCCTATAGAGCTCGTATCTATTTTCCTTTCTATATTTAGCAACAGAAAATCGGCGTTGCTAGCTACATGAAATCTAGTACCAAACGCTCCAAAAAGTACTTGGTCAGAACTTACTTCATCTGAGTTTTTTGTATCAAAATCATAAGTACCGATCTCTATTTGATAGTTCCATTTATGATAATTGTAGCTGGCGTGTATAGCTTTAATATCCTGACTACCGGAGCGACGAGTATCTTCATTGAAAATATCTCCGTATTGAGCAGACGCTCCTAGTGATAAATTCCCAAATTTCTTTTCAATACGAAGGTTCCACTGATTCTTTTCATAGTTAGCTTCTCTCTCGTTAATATCGGCAGTTGCGATGTCATCCTGTCGAGTGACGAGATCAAACGAGAATCGATTTTCTTGGCTCTTGGATAGTTCTGCATTTTGATAAAAGGCGGCGATCAGTTCAAGGCCATTATTGTTGTAGATGTATTTAGCACCAACGTCATTGTCATCATCAAGGCCTATATGGTACAGAAGGCTTTCCCAGTAACCATGTGAAGAAAATGGCTGTAGACCAAAAGGGACTCTGTTTAAGCCAAACTCAATTCGATTATTAGTGTCAATATCGTATCCAAGATAAGCATATTCGGGAAAATTGAAATCTTCATACCATCGATATTGAGCATAAAATTCTATATCTGATACTCGGCCCTCAACTTTTATTCGAAACAACTCAAAGTCTAATGCGCTTGAGTTGCTCTCATAGCTTTTGTATTCGTAATTGAATCTAGCTGCACCGCCAATCTTGACAAAATCCTTAGACTTTCCATCTTTACCTAAGTCTGAGTTAGCGCTCTCAGCATGCGTAAGCGAACAGCCCATTGAAAAGGCAAAAGCGCTTATCAACCATGCATTTTTTAATACTCTATGCACGTTTTCTCCTGTACGGATAAAATTGCTGTTTTAGAATGCTAGTCTGTGAAATATCATCGGCTCCATACTCACCTTTTATACCTATAGGTGACTTAAAGGTTCCGAAAATTAGGTCCCAGAACATAAAGACTTCTCCAAAATTTACTCTGTCATCAGAAATCGTATGGTGTAAGGCATGAACCGGCGGAGACCCAACTATGTAGGCCCATAATGGAACCTTGGTCCAATTTAATTCAATATTTGCGTGAGACACATATCTAGCCACCAATGAACCAGGAATATAGTAATAAAGATAGGCTTCAGTACTGGCGCCCAGCATGTAAAAAATAATCACGGTGGTTACCTCTTGCAGAAGAAACCAGTCGATTAAGTTAGTTCTATCGGCCGCGAAGATATTCATCTTTGTCGAACTATGATGGGTTTTATGAAAGCTCCACCAAAAATCAAAGCCATGCTGCCCTCTATGTATCCAATACTGTTTAAAATCAACAATAACGAGTAGAAGGAGCCCTTGAATTAATATGGGTACATTATTAGCGCTTAACCCCCAGCTTACCGATCCAAAGTAAGTTAATATTAGGGGAAGAAAGGATATGACAACTAAGTGTTTGAGTAACAGGTAGGTGATATTCATTACGTTATCGTTGTTGGCGATATGTCCGTAGTCGCTTCTAGGCTTAAATTTCTCTAGCGCGAGAAATATGAGAACTGCAAGTATTTCGATTACACCGCTCATACTCGGTTGAAACAAATGCACAACCCCAATCGAGAAGATCATCATTGCCGTTCTAATGTACAGCCCAAACTTACTTGGCGTAACGTAACGGTTAATCAATATTAGCGCCACTACAAGCGAGATATCTACTAAAATTTCCATATCCTAATTCCTGGTTAGATAGACTGACTTATTAGTTGGATAGTAGCTTCTCTACACCGTTCCAATAATCTTCGAGAAGAGATAGAAATTCATTTACTCCTTCTTCGAATTCTTTCTTTGTCTCAGGTGAATGAACATACGGCGCAATAGCGTTGAAAACCGAATTGCTATGTCCAATTTCGACTTCAATGTGCATCTCCCAAAAGCTTCTTACTAGCGCGTCGTGTCCTTGATTTTTTAGGCCGTCATTTAATTTCGATACCATAATAGAAGACATTGTTTCATCTGCGTATAATGCGCCCAATGATTTTTCTATACTGCACTCTGTATATAATTTTCTTATGCCGTCGTTTAACTTTTTAGTTACCTCTAAAGGCTGATAAGACAAAACTTCATCGTAGTCCATATCAAGTTTGCTCATAAAACTTTTATAAATACTTGAATGAGTAATTTTGTGCCCAACTTCGTCATAAACGTTTAGCACAATCTCTCTCAGAATATTTTCATCTCTTGTTTTATTAGCCATTCCAGTAATATAAAAAGGCAAGTACTGAAAAAAGTAGAAACACTCCGAGTAAAGCTGCTTTTGTTGAAGATCGCTTAATTTATTCTCTCTATAATAGTTTAAGAATTTATGCTCTACACCTGGATGCGCTAATATTCCAACCAAAATATCGTCTAAGTATTTTTTGATTTCTGGCGCTACTCCAGCTTCTCTTGAGCGAACTTGTTGAGGCGTATTGTCCCATTTATCGGTGGCGTTAGATTCGACTGTTTGTAATGACATAATTGAGTTCCTATTAATTAGTGTTGGTATAAATAGCGTTAAACTTGTATCGCTGCCGGTGCATTCTCGTTTTCCCACCAGCGATCTACGCCCACGTCACTTAAATCGCTTGCGCTAACATCGCCCCAAGTCATATTTAGCATCACTCTTGTTGCATCTTGGCTTAGAGGTATCGTTCGATGTAAAGTCGTGTCTGATCTCAACAAATACACATCGCCCGACTCAAAAGCGTATGTATTGATCTCGTTGGAGCTAAGATAGCGATGTATTTTAGGTTCTTCCTTGTTCCAATCGGTATGAGGTACGCACTGCAATAGACCACCAATTTCAATATCAGGTGTTTCCAAAACCCATATCAATGCGAAGCTATAGTCACCCCAGTGCCAACCATGGGTATCGCCCTTTTTTTCATGGCGGGTGATTAGAAATTCTTCATCTTTGCTTGGGCAAGGGTGAAATTTTTCGCCTGCTATTTTTTCCAACATTTCAGTCAGCGACGGGCTCTCATAAACAGATCTTATGTGTTCGCTGTTGTCTGAAATATTCTCGCTAGTAACAACCGACATGTAACGAGGAGTATTATTAGTAGTTTCTAAATGAAGATCTCTTCTTTCTGAGTGATCAGCCAATAACCGGTCAGCCTCCTCTCTCATGTCAGACTTGGTCGTTGACGTAAGCAAATCAGTTACTTTTACAAATCCGTATTTTCTGAAATTTTGCGAGTACTTTAATAGTTCGTCATCGGTTTTTTTTTCTAATATGTCCTTCTGCATTTAATACTCCTTTTAGTCGATTAAGTGTGGTGTGCTAATTTGATTCTGATTTATAGGGTTAAAACCGATCAGCGGGTGCCTAATCTCCGTACAGATAGAGTCAAGTCCGTATATATGCCGACGGCTATGTCGCTATATCTGGTCTCCCTGTAATTCTAAATAGTTCGACAAAAGAAGCCGTACGTCTTCAATCTCTCGTTTAGAAACCTTGAAGCACATTATTTAGCGTGTGCGGAAAATACATCCGCCAAAATTTTGAACAACTTCGCTGTTGTCTCATCGCAAAAACGGTCTCGTCGTTGCATAGCTAAAGCTTAAAATCTGTCTGTAAATTTAATCTTTAATTTACCTACGAGCTAAACCAATCCCTCGCGTCCATTTGCTATTTTCCTTTATGTTGTTTGACGTCATGCCAGTTGCCTGAATCCCAGGCAAAGAAAATATCATTAATTTAAAATTTCGTGGCCATTCCCTACTGTTTCGGATATGCCGTAACTACGCCGCGGTTATTGGCACGCTCAATATGTACGTTTCAGTAGAAGCTGATCTATACCATCCTTTTTAGTGGGTGAGTCATGGCAAGCAAAACACTCTAGCGATGCGAGTTTTAACACACCAAATTATTTTCTAATAAAGTTATATCTTGGTGTGCTAGCCATTTGCCACAAGGCCCACTCAGGTAAAATCCCTCGTGTTATCGTAAGTGTTAATGGCATTTCTTGTTCCTCCAAATATATAAAATTTTGTTTGATTAGGTAGTTAACGATCATTGGCGTTAAAATAACGACCGATATCTAATTGCTTTTTACTATATGTAGGGGCGCATATTTTGTCAATAGGTAAATAACGACTGCTATGTTAGCGGGCAAGTGTGACGTTGTCGCGTTGTTGCAACGAAGTACCAAAACCACGCAGAAGTTAATAAAATGGAGTGCATTCAGTACTAAAAATTTTCACTGCCCGGTGTTATTGAGGATGCTACAAAATGTTAAGTCCTCTATAAATTTATCAATAGGGCGATCCATAACCCGTTTTCACTACGCTGTTTTATCTCCGTAAGCTCTAAATATATATAGCTGCCGAGTAAGTTGGGCGTAGGTTTATTGTAAATAATGAAATAAATAAAAAAGCCTATGACACGAGAGTACATTCCCCTGTCATAGGCCGGTAAATCAGATCGACGGATTGGTTAGTTATCTATAAACCCTCTATCTATCTTTTGCACAAAATAATTGTTGAGTCGCTTTTAGTGGCCTTGGTTAGGAGCGGGGTGGTATAGAATTTGCAATGTTTCGCAAGCAAAGCCCGATTGATCGTCAGTTTCGCAACCGCCGTTGAGACTATTAATTTGCTCGCCAAGAGTTTGCGCGTCATCAAAAACGCCAGGTCCGTGGGTGCGAACGAATAGTTGGTATTCCGCTTTTTTAGGAAAAACGAGTCCTTCTTGAGTGCCAAGTGGCATTACAGCATGGCTCAATTCGCCAACGCCTAAGCAAAAATTGAGATTAGCCTTTTCATTCGGCCCTACGATTACGGGGGCGGCCCACATGAGTGTACCGCGAGTTAATGGATTATCAAGGTCAGCCATTCCGCATTTTTGCCCATTTCCAAATGGATTTGGATTACTGCAGTTAGATGGCTCATTAAATATCATCCACCAAGTAGTGTTTACTCCTTGCACAACCTTGGTGTTAGCAGTCAAACATGCGCCTGAATTTGTAATTTTTAGTTTGGACTTTGATTTTCGAACGGCTGATTGTGACGTAAGGTCCCAAAATTTAGCGGTTCGAATGTCGCGATTATGGCTATGCTTTGAATAGGAAAGGGAACTCAATTCGTCGCCTTGTGGTTGTTCGGCGACGGCACTTTGTAAAACGAACAGCGCGGTAAATGCGCATGCGACCTTAATAATAGTTTTCATCGTAAATTTCTCCAAATTGGTAAAATGTTTTAATTGAACACATGAGCGAGGCCGCGCCTTATGTTTCGTTTCTTAATTGAAAATAGTTGCCATCATCGATGATTGAAGGTAATCCAAAACTTTACTCCCTGAAAAGTTCCATTTGATCGTTAAATCCCTAGCACCAGTAACATCTGCCTTCTCGGAACATTCTGGTTAAACTCCTTTTTAAAGACTAATGGCATAGCCTGTCCCTCTTAAACACATCCATTTTTATATGAATTAAGGCAATTTAACAAAGCCCAAATAACGAACGATATCTAAGATGGATCAACTATAGGCAGTGATATTCATCTTGTCAATATATAAATAACGAACAATATGTTAGCTTTCTGTAACTCACTGGAGGGGGTTAATAAATACCAATCGATAGCTATCCGAATTGGCCCGTATCGGCCCCGACTGGAGGCATTAACGACCATTTGAGATAGGTGAATTGCAATAGGCTGGATGTATAGCTGCGGCGGTTATGCAAGCAATTTTTAAGCTAACTAGGAATCACTATATCTAGTTTTGGGGGTAGATACAGTCGGCTACACATTCTCGATTATTCATCTGATTTTGCTGTCGATTAGAGTCGAAATTTGGTTGAAATACCTAGATAATTGAGCTCTTTGCAGCGTCAAATGGTAACTATTGCCATGTTACCTAAAAACGATAGTAATAATAACTGCGGGCTTATGTGGGAGAGCCGGGCACTACTATTTGATTAATTTTCTAAAGCTGTTAGCTGTTTACAAAGCTAGGGTACTTCGACTAGTAAAAAATCAATTAATAAAAAGCCTAGACTTGATCTGAGCGAGAACGCTTTAACGGCCATCCCGCGATCAAATCAAGTCTAAACCTAACGATTAATGCTCCAAACGAGCTAAGTTAACGTTAATGTTGGACCTCAAATATATTTGAGTTATACCCAATTAATTATGAGTATATGTTGGCTCGATCGTAATCGTGTCTGTAGCGAGCATAGTGCCTCCTCTATTGTTGGTCGCTCGATATGTGACGGTATATACCCTGTCTTCATTGCTATAGTTTGTATTTCTGATTCGAAATTTTCTGTCATCGGTTCCATATCTTGCACCTCTTACATTCCGACTAACATCTATGTTTGGGTCATTGACTGTAATTGAAATCAATTCAACATCTGGATTGTTATCAACCGTATCATTTTCACTGATTACATCGATGGTTACCTTAGCAAATCTCTTTCTTTTTCCATTTGCTCTTTCTTTCTTAGCTGAAGAGGATATGAAAAAATTAGGTCTCGCTGTAAACATTAGGCCCCTTGGCTCCAAAAAGCCAAATTCTGATCCTGCCGCTGACTCACTGAGGAACTCTCCTGTAATGCGATCGTAAACTAATACATTATTAGTATCATTGCTGACCACATAAAGGTTGCTATTGGTTCCACCAAACTCAATTGCTCTCGGATTTTTTAAACCGGCACTTCCTGTAGGCACGAAGTCATCGATATACTCGCCAGTTTGTCCATCATAGCGTTTGACGCTGCTGGTTCCTGCGCTTGAGGTATATAAGTTTCCGTCTGGCCCAAAAGACAGACCTATAGGTACGGTCAAGCCACCGCTGCCGGGAGCCACAAGATCCCGCTCATAGTTACCGGACTCGACATCGTAGACCTGTATGCTATTGGTAAATCCGCTGGCGAAAAGAATCTTGCCAGCAAATTCAGGGTAGGGCGAGAAGATGGGCATGAAAGGCCCATTTATGGGGCTATTACTTGGGTCAGCAAAAATGTCGATAAACGCGCCTGTTTGACCGTCAAATCTAAGATAACCATTTAAAATTAGATCGCCTACTATTATGTACTTGCCATCAGGCGTCATTAGAGGCGCAGCCGGCTTGGTTAGTCCACCGCTTCCGGCTTTTATAAACTCGCCTAAGTACTCTCCGGTTATGCCGTCAAATCTTAAGACTGCTCCGGTGCTTTGAGCCGCGACAAATAAGTCGCCGTCAGTTCCAATAAATGACGCAAATGGCCCTGGCACCGATTGATCCAAAATGCCAAGGTACTTTCCAGTGTCCTCCTCAAATCGGTATATCTCATCAGTTGCTGAGCTGCTCAGGTAATACCATTGATCTTGCTCCGGCTGCGGATCATGCGTAGCGGCATTGGAATGAAATGTATAGCTCATTCCCATCGCTAAGACAAACATACTGATAACTCTATTTTTCATGTTGATTCTCCTTGAATCCCTGAGAATGATTTCCCAAGGTTTATTGTGACTTGTTTTAGTGCGTCGTTTTATTGGTCCAACCCAATGCTTGAGCGGCCCCTTCCCCGACGTAAACAAGATATTTTACTTCCTGTGAAAACACCTTAAGACTTCCTGTGAAAACACCCAAACACTTCCTGTGAAAACACCCCAAGACTTCCTGTGAAAACACCCTAAGACTTCCTGTGAAAACAACCTAAGAATATAGATCAACATTAGACGTTGATCGATATCTTAGGTACGCTTATACATTTCCAAAAAGGGCTTGTCAATCCATTTTTAATTGGGCGGTTAGGTGAAAAATAGGACACATAACTGTTTTTTAACTTCGTCTTGACATTACCTTCACCATGCATATACTTAGAAAGGTAATAGACGTTATCTATTACATTTTTTTAAAAAGGAATCGAAAACGTTGAGACAGCAATAATTAATTTTTTTGTAGGAAGAAGTTGAAGCTCAACATTGCAGTAACGATCGTGTTACCGCTTTTATTCGAAATCATTTTCAATCATCAGTTGTAGCAGCTATAAGGTTATTCTAAAGCCTTAGCTTTTGTCATACGCAGATATTCGTTTGCTCTGGCGGGCTATGACTCCAAAGGAAGGAGGTAGGTTTATGTTTACATTTACATATGGAAGATCAGGGCAAAGATCACTCGGCTTAGGGGTATTAATATTATCTAGTTTGTTAGCTATTAATACTAGTTTTGCAAATGGAGGTCAGGGTGGAGCAGGCTCAAACGATCTGAAATCAACAACATCTGGCCCGATAGTATTATCAAACGATGGCAAGTATTTGTGGTCAGTGGTTCCTGATCTAGACGTGGTGACTGTGGTGCGCACCGCTACCAACGAGGTAGTATCTACAATAGGGGTAGAAGATCGCCCGACAAGTATTTCGATTACGCCTAATGGCAAGCGTGTCTTTGTTACTAATACCGCCAGCAATTCGGTTACTGTAATTAAGGTTACAAAGGCGAGTCAGCATCAATTTAAAGCCAAGGTTGTTCGTAGAGCTGGGGTTCAAGGCAATATTACAACCGGCTCCGAGCCACAAAGCGTTGTAGTATCACCAGATGGTAAGCGAGTCTTCGTAGCTAATAGCGGCCAAGATACTATTACGGTGATTGATGCTAAAAGTCTTCGTAATCTTGGCAGTGTCGATTTGGCTAAGAGTAGCTGTAATGTTGGCGACAAGGAGCGCCACTTTCAACCTAGAGGTTTAGCGGTTACTGCTGATAGCAAGCATTTGTATGTAGGAAGGTTTCTTTCGTTTACGGCGGAAGGTGGCACGCAACGAGACGACATGGGCAAAGAGGGCGTAGTTTGTCGTCTTGACATTGATACGTATTCGCAGTCCATGAGTGATTATAGAGCCAGCCACGCGATAAAAATGCAATCAACTAATAGTGGCTTTCTTGATAAGAGCGGCAACGAAACTTATGCGTTTCCAAACCAGTTACAAAGCATCGTAATTCGAGATGGCAAAGCCTATCTACCTAATATTGCTGCTTCGCCAACTGGCCCTCAAAGGTTCAATAATAACACTCAAGCCTATGTCAATTGGATTGACGGAATTGGCAGTACTGAGAGTGACGCAGGCTATCTAAACTTACATGTTGGTGGGCAAGATCCTGTGCCAGGAGCACAAGAGCTATATTTCGCCAACCCATGGGGTATCGCGTTCACCAATGACTCAGGCGAAGGAGATGCCTATGTTATTTCGGCGGGCAGTGATTTGTTAGTGAAGCTTAGCGTTTCAGCAAATGGTAATTTAGCTTTCCCTATTGATGAAGATACAGTTCAATATATCGATCTGAACAATCCAGATAATACCGATACTGCTGGCATGAATGCCGGTAAAAACCCGTTGGGAGTGGTCATCAATGATGCCGGAACGATGGCTTACACGATGAACTATATATCGAGAAATATTTCGGTAATTGATCTTACTCAAGGACGAGTCAACAAGGTTATTTCAGTAGCCGATCTGCCAGAACCTGGGTCACAAGAAGAGCAACTTTTGGTTGGCGCTGAAATGTTTTTTACATCTAGAGGTAATTTCTTTAGACCAGAAGGCGCCAAGGGTTCTAGCCGCGATAGACTTTCAGACAAAGGGCGACAAAATTGTGCGAGTTGCCACGCTGACGGACTGACCGATGGAATAATTTGGCAGTTTGCCTCTGGCCCAAGGAAAACCCTAGCTGTTAATGGTACTTTTAATCCTAAAGATATCACCGACCAAAAAATAATCAATGCGACAGCCGTATTTGATGAAGTATATGATGCTGATTTCAATACTCGGTTAGTTTCTAGTATTGGGATATTAGATTCTCCTACGACTTGCGTAGAACAGCCACCAGTAACTGGTATAACAGAGAGTATCTTTACTCCAAACGCTGGATTGATTTTGGGTGAGGATGGCGATTTTGAATTTGCTCCATGCGTAATGAATCAGTTTGCTACGCCAAATGAAGGTCGGCCACAGCCATATGTTCAATTGCACGGTAGTGATGTTTTAGTTGGCGCTCACGATGCACTTGTTGAATGGCAGAGAATTTCGGTTAGAACACCTAACAAGCCGATGACCAAACGGGAATTGGTTGCGTTGGGAGCGAGCCCTGTTGGCGGAGCAAGCGAAATAAAGGCTGACGTAGGGCGTAGAATTTTTGCCTTTGCTGGATGTCAGGAATGTCACAATGGTGGTAATTGGACTAGTAGTACAAAGGATTTTGTATCACCGCCAGACCCTTCTGAAATTTCTAGTGAGGTAGGCGCAAGCAACTCAAATCAGGCTCAAGTTTTACATCGATTCTTAAAGGATATTGGATCTTATGGCTTGAATGTTGCCGGTGGAGGAAAAGATATAATTGGATTTCCTCAAATTGGCGGAATAGAGAAGGATACTAATGGTAATGATGCCTTAGGCTTTGATTACAACGGCGACGGTAAAGGAAGTGGGTTCAACGTATCTTCAATACTTGGCTCATATAGCGTGCAACCGTATTATCATAACGGTGCATGCGAAACCTTAGAGTGTGTAGTGTCCGATGTAAGCCATCGCACGGCTGGTCTGAAAGATGGCCGAGTAGATATATTGGAGCGGGACCAAGCAAGGAAGCTGCTAGTAAATTTTCTTGAGTCGATTGATGAGACCACCAAAATCTTTCCGAGATAGGTAGTCTTTAGAGATACTTAAGTAGTGTTGGCGGCCAGATACTAATCTATCTGGTCGCCAATTCTAGCTTCTACTAGTGAATATAATTTGAATTGATTTTATTGGCGGCCAGATGTTCTGTATTAATTGACAGGCGCCGCCATGGAGTCGGATGGAAGGGTTACATGAGAAGAATACTTCACACCATGATTCGAGTGGGAAATATGGCTGATTCAATTGCTTTTTATACTGATGTTATGGGTATGAAATTGCAGAGAAAATTTATCCAAGAGGAAGCGGGCTATGAGCTTGCTTTTGTTGGTTATGAAGAGGAAGAAAATGGGTTTGTAATTGAGCTCACACACAATTTTGGCGTATCTGAATATGACTTAGGCGATGGCTATGGACATATCGCGATAGCGGTAGACGATTGTTATCAGGCTTGTGAGAGGATAAGAGAGAAAGGCGGTGAAATAATACGCGATGCAGGACCATTGAAAGGCGGTGAGGAAATCATCGCTTTTGTAAAAGACGTAGATGGATACAAAATTGAGTTAATAGAACGACCTAAGCACTGGTTTTAATCGGGCAGGCTAGTTAGTTTTTTGGAATACAGGAGTAGGAAATGAAGATAATTAAATTAGTGGTTGGACTGGCGTGTTTGACGATTCCTTATACGGTAAGTGCGAACAGTCTATCATTAGACTCGGCGCTAGAAGGCGCGGTGGCGGCTTTGCAGAGCTGTGAAAAATCAGGATACAAAGTATCAGTCACGGTTGTGGATATGAATGGCAACAAGAAGGTTGTGTTGAAAGGTGATGGAAGTACTATTCATACTAAAGACACATCTTACAGAAAGGCCTACACCCTGGTGACATTAGGCCCCATATTCAATCTGAAAAACGGTTCTGAAGTGGCTGACCTAGTAGCAAAAAGTCCGTCAAAAGATGCCTTTCTTACGGTGCCTAATATTACCCCCCTATCTGGCTCTGTTGGTATATATATCAATGATGAGATGGTAGCCGCTATTGGTGTAGGCGGTGCGCCTGGTGGGGCTAAGGATCAAGAGTGTGCCCAAGTAGGCGCCAATAAAATCATGGATAGAAAAATTGTAGATAGAGACTAGCTAGCTAAATTTAATATCGTCGACGAAATGAAATATTCTAAGGTTGTTTATGAAGTTAGTTAATAGAGACACGCATTGTTTTCAAGAATTATCGCCACTGACGTTTCTTGAAAGGAGTGCTAAGGTTTATTCTTCTGGGGTTGCCGTAGTGCATTCTGGTGGCGAGGTTAGTTACCAAGAGTTATTGCATAGATGCCGATGTTTATCATCAGGCCTAAAGGAAATGGGCGTCGGAGATGGCGATCGAGTAGCACTAATTTTGCATAATGGCTTGGCAGCGATTGAGAGTCATTTTGCGGTTCCTAGCGCTGGGGGTATCATTGTGTCTCTGAACCCAAAGATCGATTCCCAGGCGATATCAAAACAGTTGACGTTTTGCGACGCTAAAATATTGATCATAAGTGAAGAATTTGTACATTCTTTTGGTTCTTTATTTTCCGCCTTGATCGAAAAAGGAGTACAAATAATCGTTGTTGGGCTAGCTAAAAAAGGTACTGATGAGCAGTTGATCGACTACGAAGCTTTGCTAGCGAAGCAAGTTGGCGACACGCATTTGGATGCGTTCATTGTAAACGAGATGAGCAGCATTGCGATCAACTTCACATCTGGTACAACTGGCGAGCCGAAAGGCGTTGAATATAGTCATAGAGCAGCGTACCTGCACGCGATTGGACAAGTCTTAATGATGAATCTAACAAGAGACTCTTGTTATTTCTGGACTCTACCAATGTTTCACGTGAATGGATGGGGGCATATGTGGGCATGCATTGCCACAGGCGCATGCCAGTTTCTACTGGATGAGTCTGAACTGAATAATATTGAACACACGTTTAAACGAATGGTGAATTCAAATGCTACCCACATAGCCGGCGCACCGAGATTGGTGAAATCAATTGCCGATCATGCTGCTGATAAGAATGAGCTTAAAGGGCTTACTATACTAACCGGCGGCGCAGCTCCTACACCAAGTCTGATTGAACAAATGCTGGATTTAGAATTTAACTTAGTACACCAGTACGGTTTGAGTGAGACCTGTGGGCCTCTTCTTTTTTGTGAAGAGGGTAAGCAATGGAATAAGTTGACGAAGGAAAAGTTAGTTGCAAAGAAGCTTAGGCAAGGGGTGCCAGCTATTCATGCCGGTAACGGGGTTCGAGTAGTTGACGAGCATATGAAAGATATACCTAGTGATGGCTCCAGTATTGGTGAAATAGTCATTAGAGGTAATACTGTTGCTAAAGGCTATTATAAAAATAAGGTAGCGACGGATACTGCATTTGTTGACGGTTGGTTTCATACTGGCGACATGGCTGTAGTTCATGATGATAGTTACATTGAAATTAAGGATCGTTTGAAAGACCTGATTTACGTTGAAACGGACTATGGGTGGGAGAACATTTCTTCAATCGAAATTGAAAACACGATTAGCAGTCATGAGGACGTCAATGATGTCGCCGTTGTGGGAGTCAAGTTGGGAGAAGGCGGTGAATGTCTAGTTGCATTCTTAGAGCTTAAAAGCGCTGGAGAGAGTATTGCCACTGAGTTGGATGAATTTTGTCGTGAAAAATTACCCGACTTCAAGGTTCCCAAATATTATTTCAATATGACTTTACCTAAGACGGCGACAGGTAAGGTGCGTAAAAATCTATTAGTAGATGAAGCTAGAAAAAGGATTTTAAACGAGGACAGTTGAACCGTATGGATAGCACTAGCGAGTCGAAAGTAGTTGATGTCAAAGTGACGGCGGCAATTATCACAATTATTGCATCTTTGCTGGCCATCACTTTAGGGGTCAATATGGAAGTTCCGCTGTATGGGCTATATGCCAATACAGCGGGAGCCGACACAGGCATGTTGACAATAGTCTTCTCAGCCTATGTTATTGGCTTGTTGCCGACATTAATATTTTTTGGCGGTGTATCGGATGTTTTCGGATGTAAGCGAGTATTAATATTTGCGCTAATACTGTCGGTGATTTCAAACATACTGATAATTGTGCAACCGAATATGCATATGCTGTTTGTCGTCAGAATATTGCAGGGCATTTCAGTTGCATTGAGCCTAGGCACCTGTACTGCGTATATTACTGAATTCGCCGATTGGTCTTCAAAAGCAGCGATCATCAATGGCCTAACGGTATCTATTGGCCTCGGGTCTGGCGCGCTGATAACTTCTATTGCATTGTATGTAGGTCATAGCATAGTGCCAACAAGCTACTACATTGTACTTTTCATCGCCTTGATCTCTACTCTTTTTGCCCTTTTTCTTCCCGAAACCGCGGTTAAAAAGAATATAAGTACTGGTTTTGCCCGGCTGCCTTATTTTTATATCGACGAACGCAAATATTACGTTGTGGA
>JAFMHC010000014.1 GCA_017854775.1 Gammaproteobacteria bacterium
AACATAAATGGAGCGCTTGTTGACCTTCGGCGTTGGTTTTATTATTCGCTTTTGGCAGTGGTGAGCTATTTGGTGGCTCAGCACGAGAAGATTTCACCTTCACCGATCCTTGCGCCGACTACCTAGGACAGCTTGGTTCGTCTAATGGTGGCCGTGACTCAGCGCAACCGCAGAACATTATTGATAATTGTGCTTCATTTGGTGTTGCCGCAGGATTGGCTCAAACGAATCCGCAACTCAATGCACGCTCTGGTGGTAATGTAAACTTGAAGGCTGAAACGTCAGACAGTTTTACCGCAGGTTTCGTTTTTAGCCCGGAAGTGACTTGGGCTAGCAATATCTCTTTTACCGCTGATTATTATGACCTAGATATTGACGATGCTGTTCAAGGCCGTAGCCCAGGCGACTTAATCACCGCTTGTGTTAATACCGCAGACCCTGGTTTTTGTAACGCCGTGCAACGAACTTCTGCAGGCCGGATTAGTTTAGTTGATAACCAATTACAAAATATCGGATCTATCGAATCCAAAGGTTACGATATTGGTGTCGCGTTTACGTCAAACGACACTAGCATGGGGATTTTCAGCTCTCGCTTCAATGCGACTTTATTAGACGAATATATCGAACGAACGCCTAATCCTGATGGCTCTGAGACGGCAACAGACCGGACTGGAACACATACTAGCGAAACCTTCGAGAGAGCCTTTCCTGAGCTTCGTGCAACCTCGACTGTGGGCTGGCGTTCTATTTCTGATCGCTGGGTTGGTTCAATGACTTTTCGTTATGTTGACGACATGGAAGCATCGAATGGTGAAACGCTGGACTCAGCTTTATTCACCGACCTTCAGCTTAGTTACACTCCATCGTTTGCTGAGGACGCGCTTACTATTACGCTAGGTTTTAACAACGTGTTTGACGAAGAGCCCCCAGTGTTAAATACAAGCTTGGTAGGTGTTAGTTTAGTGTCGCATGATGTTCCTGGCACGGTCGGTTATCTGCGCCTTAAGTATCAACCGAACTAGTGAAGTAGAAAGCTAGTTAATCAGTACTTAGTTATGACAATGGCCCTTATTTATGGGCCATTGTTATGTTTAGAGGTTTACTTGTAATTAACACAGCCTCAATGCTAAGTTAATTAGATGAAGAAGATCAGTGTAAACAAAACGGCAATTGTCATCGGGGCGACAGGTTTGATTGGCTCAAACGTAGTCACATTGTTGGCTGAAGCCGAGCATGTTGGGCGAGTCGTGGTAATTACGCGACGAGCAGTAGAGTACAATTCTGAAAAAGTTGAAAATCATGTAATCGATTTTGATCATCTAAGTGATCACGAAGAACTCTTCGCGGGTGACATTTTGTTCTCATGCTTAGGAACCACGCTTGGGCAGGCCGGTTCTATTGCAGCTCAAAGAGTGGTCGATTTAGACTATCAGTTCACCGCAGCGCGAATTGCCTTTGAGCAGGGAGTGAGTCATTATCTTTTGGTGTCTTCGAGCGGAGCTGATCAACGAAGCTTAAGTGCTTATTTGAAGATGAAAGGCGAACTAGAAGCGAAGGTTCAAGGTCTGGCTTTTGCGCATATTAGTATTCTGCAACCATCGCTTTTACTTGGCGAGCGTGAGCAATCTCGGAGAGCCGAAGGCTGGGCAAGTAAAGTGCTTCCGATCATTTGCAAGCTACCTATGTTGCGACGCTATCGGCCTATTAATGGTGCGAAAGTTGCCCAGAAAATGGTGTTGCTGAGTCAGGCGCCTAAGCTTCCTTTTGAGCGGTTCAGCCTTGATCAAGTGTTTCCAAAAACGCCTTAAATTAGTTGGTTTGGCTAACAAAATCTTAATGGCGCAGGCATTTTGCGCGTGTTATTCTGGACAATCATATAAAAAAACTACTCAACCTAAGCTATGAAAAAATTAATTATATTGTTGGCTGCCGCTACTGCCTCACTAGGCTCAGTGACTACCTTCGCTCAAGATGCTGCTCAACTTAAAGAAATGTCGATGAAGGCATGTGATGCACAGGCGTCACAAGTCCCAGAAGCACAGCGTGGGTCTATGACTCAAATTTGTAAATGCACGGTTGAAAATACCGACTATGAATCATTGATGGCAAAGACAGCCGCAGGCGATGCGTCAGCGCAAACCGATGCTATTGCCGTTGCACAAAAGTGTGCTGAAGAGCAAAGCTAGTTAAAGGCTATTTTTCAAACGTTATTGTACTTAGACAGGGTTCTCACACGAACATTATTAGTCGGTACAGCTCAGGGACTGGCAAATTACGTTTAAACTATTCTAAGTTTAAACTATACAGAAAAGCTTGAACGAACATTTGCTGGGCCCATGCGTGTAAGGCGACTGCATTTAGCCGCTGCTTGGCGATGAAAGGCGGTCGCTTGGTATTCAGTATTAGTCATCATTCTTAAAAAGCATCAACTGTTGGGTAGTGCGCGATAAAGGCGATATCCGAAAACTTACCTGCGGATCCGATAAGTACGTACTTGGGTTAGCCCCGCCCCCTCGATAAAATTGTTGCTGAGACACTGGCGTAAATCGGTCGACTTTCTTTGCCGTAATTCTTGTAAGTTTAGTTTGGGCACTGCGGTGCTGCGTAGGAAAAGTGGGCGAAAAAAGTGGCAAAAACCAAGTCAATTATCTATGTTTTCGGCTGTCTTTACCAAGCGAGCATCAGTCTTCCGAGTATTAGTGTTCATAGTCGGCGCCCGGTGCTTGTTCTTCGTTGGCCGCGCATTGCGCTTCGGTCGTCGCGTGCCTAGCAGTGAACTCTTGAGGAACCTTATGACGATAGCGGTGAGTTGTAAAAACAGTTCGATTAAGGCTGATAAAATAAAGCCTAAACTCAGTGCCCAAATAATAGCTGAGACATCCAGTCTTAGCGCGAAATCGAAGCCCGCCCATGTTTCAGCGCGGATTGTGTTAACCGGTGATACGAAAGCATGCCAGTATCGTTGCTGAAAGCCCGCGTTAAACTCGCCCCACGATCTTTTTAGGAACTGCGAACGAGAGTTTAAACTTGCGATACTTTCGCCCCCGTCGTTGATTACAGGGTCAGCATTATTGGCATAGTGCTGAATAAGATTTTCGATGTCGCCATCAAAATATTTATCGGCATCAAGCTGGAAGCTTTCAAGGCTAGTTTTAGATTCTAATAAGTGTGATTCTAGTCGGTGCCCATATTGTTCCACGAAACTGGGTATTTGTACCCCAATCAGTGCGCCGCCGACAAATAGGGCTAAGCGAAGGTATTCTAGAATCGTTCTCATCTAGGAAGATTAGCACCGACGTCAGCCTTTCTGGCTGATATGACAAATTGGAAATGGTTGGTGAACTCCTTTTTCATACGTGCTTAAGGCGCTCACTATGTTGTC
This sequence comes from Gammaproteobacteria bacterium, assembly GCA_017854775.1. GTDB lineage: Bacteria > Pseudomonadota > Gammaproteobacteria > Arenicellales > Arenicellaceae > Arenicella. Next base: position 3,383 of record JAFMHC010000014.1, read on the forward strand.
AATATGGTTGTCAATATTTAAGGCTTTTGCCCCCTGATAGCTCAAGGGCGCTTAGATTTTGCCTTGATTATTCGCATATTGAAAAGCACTGATGTGTCACGTAAATTGTCTTTTCAGAGCATTTTATCGTTGGCTTATGTTTCTTTGCTGTGTTTTTGAACTGTTTTTTTAGCTATGTTTTCAAACTAAGTTTTCAAACTGTAAATTAGTTGACGAGTAACAATAAGCCGAGGGTTGCGACTAAAATCATTACTATTCTCTTGAAGCGGGTTTCGGGTATTTTCTTGCGTATCTTACCACCAAGCCAGACGCCAATCGCGACCGGAATTACTCCGAGTGAATATGTAATGACTGAATCGGTATCTAAGGTGTTCATGCGGTACAAGAAACCCAGCATGATCAGGCTGTTTACGGTGAACGATAGGTTTATCGTTTGTACCAATACGTCTTTGCTGATATTCAGGGACAAAAGGTAAGGCATCACTGGAAATATTTGTGATCCAGTTGCGCCGTTTACTATCCCGGTTGTAAAACCAACAACGGGATTGAGCTTAGGTATTAGTTTGTCATCAATTCTAAATTTATGATTAGCCCAGCCCCAACAGCCATAAATTATAAGTACTATGGCCAATATTGAAACAGATAAGGTATTGTCAGCTTGTCGTAAAAGCTGTAAGCCGATGGCCATTCCGGGTACCGCTGCCAGTATCAAGGTGAAGAAAAGCCGTAGACTGATTCTCAAGTTGCCTGCTTCGATCATGACTATCGCGTTGGATAGCAGCGATGGCAGAACGACAATTGAAATTTCGGTCTTTAGCTCAATGACATTGGCCAATATTGCTAAACAAATAGTAGAAAAACCCATGCCAAGAGAGCCTTTAATAACGGCCGATAGCACTAGGGCAAAAATTACAAAGATGAAAATAGGCTCGGACACCAAGCCATTTTAGATCATAATTGGAATGCTAATCGCTAAAAACGAATACTTTCTTTCTCAGTGACGTAGTCGTTGCTAATTATGAATCTTGCTATGATCTAGTTAAAAATTTCAAAAATAGAGATTTATTTTCAATGGTTTATCGGTGTAGTACATGCCGTGTAATGGAGCGTGAGGTTCCAAAATATGATTAAATTGCTTTTACCCTTCGTCGGCAGTGCGCTGCTTTTAATGACGTTCTGCGCTAATTCACAAGGGCTCGCCGTGAATCAAGCCGAGCCGGAGGCAGGCTTAGGTGAGATTATCGAGCCTGCAAAAGACGCCGAGCCAGTTGACGCCTTGACAAAAGATGTCCTGGCAACCGAGCCTGCGACAGTAGAGTCGGATAGATCTTTGTGGAGCCAAACTGACGCCAATCCAACCGTTAATGCGTTAAGCGTTTACTTGAGAAAATTTCCGAATGGAGAGTTTGCTGATCAAGCGAAGCTAATGTTAAAAGCCGCGGAAGATAAAGTGCGGGCGAGAGAAGAGAAAGAGAAGCAGCTCGAGGCCTATCGAAAACGACAAAAGCCTGGCGGCATCGTACTTGAGCTCGATAGTAAATTTACTGACATCAGGCCATATTTCCGATCGATGGTTAACTCCTGCGGTTACACCCTCGTTCAACCTCATCGCTTTGCAAAACGGGTTCATCCCACTTTGGCGATCAAAGGCCAGATGTTTAACGGTGTATCGGACTCAGAGCATGCCGTCACTCTGGATTTAGCATTGGTACTAAAAACCAAGACTCGAGAGATACAAGCGAGACAGAAAATGAGTTCTTATCGAACCTCGAAGGTTGATACTCATCAAGCGTTAATTGCGGCGTTCGAAGATATAGGCGCGCAAATGAAGTCCGGTGGCTTTTGTATCGTCGATTAGCCCAGCCGGTTAGCGTTGTCTCAAGCACCCAATAACTTGACGCCGCTCGTGCTGTGTTAGTCGTTGATTTTATCTTGTTCTAGCTGGGCTTTTTCAGCTAACGTTTCGCCGTACTGTTGATGCCATTTATCAAGGGCATCGTAATAGTAATCATAGATGCAAGGTACGCAGCCGCCGCCACAGCATTCATTTGCGCTTGGCATCTCTGGCGGCAGCGGTATCTTCTTATCTGGCATGTCGAGTGGTCATAATTTTAGTCTAATTCAGGACGAGGGTTACTAATCATCACTATGCTGAGGTCTCACTATATAACCTTTGCTATGATGCTGCATCGCTAGCCTTGTTGCATGACCCCCCCCCCCCTGGATTTGAGTTTATATGGTATTCGAAATTGCCTCTTTTAGTTTTACGCTTATTGATCTAGGCTTATTACTTGCTGTAGCGGCACTGATAGGGATGGCTAAAACCGGCCTCCAAGGCGCGGGTATGATCGCAGTGCCTATGTTAGCACTGGTGTTCGGTGCTAAGAGTTCCACTGGCGTGATGTTGCCAATCCTAATTTTTGCCGATTTATTTGGGGTCTATTACTACAATAAACATGCAAATTGGCAGCATCTCAAAAAGCTGATCCCATTTGCCTTTGCTGGCGTTATCTTGGGCACGATTACCGGCAATGTGATCAACGAAACGGTGTTTGCTCACTCAATGATTGCCATTATTTTTGTCTCGCTGGCGATTATGATATGGCGTGAAAGCAATGCTAAAGCCGATATTATCGATTCATTTTGGTTCGTTGCGGCCATCGGTATCGCTGGCGGTTTTACCACCATGGTTGGTAATCTAGCTGGCCCCGTTATGGCCTTGTATTTGCTTTCAATGCAGCTACCGAAAAATCAATTTATCGGTACCGCTGCTTGGTTCTTTTTGATCATAAACCTTTTGAAAGTGCCATTTCACATATGGGTGTGGGAGACAATTACTTGGGATACTGTGCTGCTGAATACCGCATTAATACCCGCAATCGCGATTGGCGCCGTTTTAGGCATTAGTATTGTTAAGAAAATTCCCGAGGCTGGGTTTCGTTGGTTTGTTATTATCATGACCGCTGCTTCAGCACTCGCGATGATGTTATAGTTTTACCATAGACGGCTGTATAACAATTGATCACGAGGGAGATGCTAGATGATAATTAGTAGAATAATTCAGGGATTATTTATTCTGTTTGTAAGCGCTCTTGCGTGGCAGACGGCCTCGGCGCAAATATATAAATGGAAAGATGCCGATGGCAAAACTCATTTTGGCGAACGAGTTCCGGCAAACCAAAAAGGTAATAAAGTTAAAGCCCCGCTCAGTTCTGAGACTAAGTCGACACCTGTCTATGCTGGCAAACCCGAAATTGTGATCTACACAACCTCTTGGTGTGGCTATTGTAAAAAAGCTAAAGCTTATTTTTCGGCTAATAAAATGGCATACAAAGAGTACGACATTGAAAAAGATCGCTTTGCCAAACGTCAATACGATCGAATTGGCGGAATTGGTGTGCCGGTAATTTTAATCGGCGACCAACGACTGAATGGTTTTAGTCAAGATGGCTTTGAGCGGATTTATAAGCTCGCCAAGTAACCGAGGCCGAGTTTTGAAGAAAATTTTTATTCTATTGTTTCTAAGTACTTATTGGGGCGCCAGTACAAACATGCACGCTGAAGAGCCTGAAGCGACCACAGATTTACCATCGCAACTATTTAACTTTGGACAACAAGCGTTCTAGGCAACACTTGGAACTTTGGTAATCATGCTGTCGGCTTAGTGAAGAGATTTGTCGATTCTAGCGATTATTAAACTTACCGCGATTACTACACTTAAGGATAAGGTTGATTAATTAGTTTGCGATCAATTTAAGTTCTTTGAATAGCTCGAATTCGGTAGCATAGTACTCCGACCCTGCATGAGAGAAGTGGCCATTATCTCGATATAGTATAACTTCGTCTAATTTCGTCTCGCAGTGTTGGCCATTGCAAAGTTTTTCATCAAACCAATAGACGGCGATTCCTTGGTCGTCAAGTGCTGTCATCAGTTCTATGACTTTTTTTGAGCGAGACTTATATTCTAAATAATCAATCCGGCAGTCGGACCTTTTAACCTTAGATATTCGCCATTGACCTCGCTGCCTACGTTCGTGGCATTTTGCAATGTCAAACACTAGCCCTGGCGGCGGTGCGACTACGACGACCTTTTTTGCAGACGCTTTTATTCGGCTAACCATGGTCGCGATTCGGCTGGCGATATCGGCAATACTTAGTGAGCTTAGTTCAAGCGAGTTTCCATCGTTTACTAGTTGTACTGGCGTGGTCAACATGTGTTGCCATAGTGAGGCAAGTACCACTAGCTCTATCGTAGAGCTGTCAATTGCATGGCGTTCTACCTGTTCATTAAAGTCGATGCAGTCTTTTGCCCAGCTTCGATTGTGATCTGGCGGATTGTAAAAGCTGATGCCTGATATGGGCAGGCAGGTATGTTTGGCTGCCTGAATTAAACCCTCTGGTGTTGTCAATTTTAGCCCTGGTGCTAGATGCATTGCGAACGAGTCCCCCCAGAGGAGTGTCGTCGGAGCTTCGCTAGTTTTGCAATCAGCAATGGTATAAAAACTCGGAGATGAACATTTTTCGCTAAGACCATTGTTGATACGAAAAAGCGCTTCATAACGAGCGTCTTTGGAGAGCGCAGATAAACCGAAGCTGACCGACAGTACGAGTAGCGACCATAATATGATTGGCTTAATACTCTTCGAATGCCGTTTTGTGGTAATTCTAAATCGCATTTCGACCAAGTGATAGAGTGTCCAAGCAAGAGCTATAGATATAAATACCGCAAAGACCCTGTATGGCCACCACAATACATTTCCACTTATATTTGCACTGTTTAAGAAGGCAATGATCGGCCAATGAACAAGGTAGAGTGAATACGATATGGCACCTACCCTGGATAACAAATCAACAAATTTTCCAGTGTTTAGCCAAACTGGGCGGGCAGCAATAACTAGCGCAGTTGAGAAAACGGTGATGATTAAGTTTAGCTTGCTGACCGAAACGTAAGGGACGGTGTAAAAGATTGCCAATATAGCAATTAGTGCTGTCCCAGCACTGCACCAATTTGGAATTGAATACTCACGCTTCAATAACAATAACGCCAGTGCCGAACCTACTCCGAGCTCCCAGACGCGTGTTGGTGTGAAGTAAAATACGGCCCCTAGCATATCATCGATCTGCAATAGATAAACGCCAAGACTTAAAATGCTAAGTACTGAAATTAGCAGCAACCAAATATTTCTAGGTGTTATTGCCAGTATGGCGGGCATCAACAGATAGTACTGCTCTTCAATCGATAAAGACCAGGTGTGCAGTAGTGGTTTTAGGTCTGCCGCATCTTCGAAGTAGCCGGTTTGACTCCAAAGCACAAAGTTGGCTGAAAATGATATCGCTCCCCACAGTTGTTCTAGAAAATCCTGTAGTTCCGAATAACTCAATGCCCATGGAGCGACCAAGCAACAGGCTATGAAAACAGCGTATGCCGCGGGTAGTAATCGCCAGGCACGGCGCAGATAAAATTCAGCAAATGAAAAATCGCCGTTGTTGAGTTGCTTGGCAATTTGAGTGGTAATTAAGAAGCCCGAGATTACAAAGAATATATCGACTCCCAAGAAGCCATTTGCAATCGGTAGCAGACGTGCGTGATAGAAAACAACCAGCAAAACGGCTATGCCCCGCAGGGCTTGAATGTCTATGCGATGGCTCATAGTGCTCGCCTAAACAAGTTTATCTTTCCAAGAAATCAATCAATTGTTGCTTTTCTGCCATCGCGTCCTCGTAACCGAGATCAATTAGCTCTTGGCAAAACGTTTTGGTAAACATCAAGTAGCTAATTAAGCGTCGGCTATTAGCCTTAGCCATGCCAAGAAATTTTAACGCAATACGAAAGCTTTTTGGTAATTCTAGAAAGTGCTTCATGGCGATGTTGGCAATGTCCTTGGAGGGGCTAATTACTAAATACTCAATCACCTTTAATTTTTCAGGATTGCCCGATTGCGCCTCGATCAAGGTTCGATTCATGCGTTCCATGCGCTCAATATCTGAATGCAAGCTATTGAGGAATAGGGTGTCCAGTACATAGCCTGAAATTTGCCCTAATGATGGGCGATAGCGTGGCGGCTCTGGCAGTCCAAGCTCCTTTTCCATACGTAAACCGATGATTAATATTTTATCAGCGCCAAGATGAAGTGCCGGGCTTATGGGCGAAGTCTGCCTCATTGAACCATCACCAAAGTGCTCGTCACCTAAGTTTACTGACGGGAACAGTACCGGTATTGCTGATGAGGCCATCAAATGGTCAATACTCATTTTCTCACGCAGGCCCTCACGATGCGTGCGATTCCAGTTCTCAATACTGGGAGATCCATCATAGAAGGTGGTGGACTCTCCCGAGGTATAGCTGCATGCGGTTAAGCAATAGGCGTGCAATTCACCGTCTTCAATAGACTTATCGATGTTGCTGAAGTCGATGTATTTGCCAAGCAGTTCGCGTAATGGCCGATTATCCAAAATCGAACCTGGACCGTTGTGCCGATTACCCGGCCCTAAATTTGCCCACGCCCAATGACTGATGCGCTTAAGTAAATTTTTGGCGTCTGCGTAGAACACGTGATGCAACTCAAAATTTGACCAGACTTGTATAATTCGATCAACGCCTTGATGAAAATTTGAGGCATTGGATGCCAGTGCTACCGTGTTAATCGAGCCAGCTGAAGTTCCACAAATGATTGGAAATGGGTTATGACAGCCTTCTGGTAAAATTTCTGCAATCGCCTTCAGCACACCAACTTGATAAGCTGCTCTGGCTCCGCCGCCACCTAGTAATAGGGCGGAGCGTTGATTGCTGTGATTCTTTGAGTCCATGTCGGCCAACCTTAATGCATGTTTTTTGTATTGGGCTAGCCCTAAGCTATTGTTCTAGCCAATCGCCGGCACTTCATTGGCGCGACGACCACGTAGAGGAATGCGGGGCGCCTTTTTAGGCTCGCTAATGCGTTTCTCCAAAGCGGCTACTTTAGCGGCCTCACGCTCTTCAGGCGACTGCACTGGTTCTTCGACCGACTCGCGTTGTTTCTTAGGCATTCTATTGGGATTGCCCTTTTCACGACGCTCACGGTCACCACGGCTTTCCTCGCCTTCGGGTATAGCGTTGCGAGCAGATGCAGCGTCGCGACCAGATGTAGAGTTACGAGTTGGTTTTGCGCCGCGCCCACCAGAGGGTTTACCATCTCGCTTTCCATCTCTCTTGGGGCCACTTTTTCCGCGAACCTCTTTCTTTCGATTCGATTTGAGTTTCGATAGATCTGGTTTCACCGCATCTTTAAACATCAGCTCAGCAATATCGCGCTCAACTGGAATAGCGTGACCGATGAACTGTTCGATATCCATAATGTTCATCGCATAGGTTTCGCAAATCAAACTCATTGCTGTACCGCTAGCGCCAGCACGGGCGGTACGGCCAATACGATGAACATAGTCTTCTGCATCGGATGGTAGATCAAAGTTAACTACAAAATGTACATCCGGAATGTGTAATCCGCGTGCGGCAACGTCAGTGGCTATCAAAACATTCACGTCGCCATCTTTAAAACGCTGCAATAGCGTTTCACGTTTTTTCTGCGGCACATCACCAGAAAGCATCGCGCACTTAAAATCGTTCGCAGTTAACCAGGCATCAATTTTTTCGGCCATGTGCTTGGTATTAATAAAAACCACACAGCGCTCGCTATTGGCTTGTCGCAATAGGCCCATTAATAATGGAATTTTCTCCTCATTGGAGGGCATGTAAGCGATTTCGGTGATTCGGTCGCCGGTTATCTCGGCTTCGATCTTAACTACTTCTGGCTCACTCATATGTTCGTAGGCAAGTTCGCCGACTCGAGCTGATAACGTTGCCGAAAATAATAAATTTAAGCGTTCACTTGGCTCCGGCATGGCGCGAAACAAATAGCGAATGTCAGCGATAAAACCGAGGTCAAACATGCGATCGGCTTCATCAAGAATAATCACCTCTAGAGCGTCGAGCGCGAACACTCCTTGCTTAAAATAGTCGATAATCCGACCTGGAGTGCCGATTAATACGTCAACGCCAGACTCGATATGTTTGCGTTGTTTTTCGTAGTCTGTACCGCCGTAGGCTAAGGCCATTTTAAGGCCAGTGTGAGCAACTAGTTTTTTCCCATCTTCATGGATTTGAATAGCTAACTCTCGGGTCGGAGCAACAACCAAAGCGCGAATAGGGTTTTTCTTTTTCGATTCTCGAGGTTCGTCGTTAAGTAGCTTATGAAAGCATGCAATCAAAAATGCGGCCGTTTTACCCGTACCGGTTTGAGCTTGGCCACTTACGTCTTTGCCTTGCAGCGCAATTGGCAACGAAATCGCTTGAATCGGCGTGCAAAACTCGAAGCCAATATCATCGATACCTTCTTGAACCTTAGGATGAATGTCTAACTCGGAAAATCGAGTATCGCTTAAATGTTTATCGGTCATGATTTTATGAACACTAATAAGTAAGCCCCCCGAGAAATTCTCCCCCTATCGCTAGAATGTTATGCTAATTAAAATTAGTTAGCTAAAAAACACTTTGTGAGAGATCCTTGGTACGGCTATTTTGGGTTGAACTGGCCTCATGCGATTTGCGCGATAATCACCAATCGTTAAGCAGTGGCTGTTATTAAGCAGCCATTCTCTGCGATTCGAACGGAGATATTAGTCGAAGACCAATTCCAGAATTTTTGTACTTGCAATATGCAAAATAATCAGCACACTATACCCTAATTTCCAAATAAATAGGCGAATAAGTTATGTCCCAAAACACCGTTGAAATCACCGATTCTAGCTTTGAATCAGACGTATTGAAGGCCGAGAAGCCGGTTCTTGTTGACTACTGGGCAGAGTGGTGTGGCCCTTGCAAGATGTTGGCTCCAATTTTAGAAGAAGTGGCAGCCGAATACGGCGATAAGCTCACGGTTGCGAAGCTAGATATAGACAGCAACCCGAATACCCCGCCTAAATTTGGCATTCGTGGTATTCCTACGCTGATGTTATTCAAGGAGGGCGATGTTGCTGCTACCAAGGTAGGCGCGATGTCTAAGTCTCAATTGACCGCATTTATTGACGAAAACATCTAGTTTGGTTGTTGCTCGAGACAGTGATGTGCAATTGGATCGCGCATCACTGCCCTGCTAAATCGTCACCGTTAATAGAATAGCAGGGCTCCCATTGCCAAGGTTAAGAGGCTATCTAATATGCAGGCATTAATCCGCTAGACATTGAACCAAGTAGCGTGATATTGTCTCTACAGATTCGCAGTCGCCGAGTCACATTCCAAAAAGTTTCCCAACGCGCCGACACCGGCCAGTTAAACTCGATTAGTTGTTTTTAACTGCGGATGGCTAAAGCGTTAATTTAGGATCCTAATCGAAGAATGAGAAGCAAAGAGTTGCTCTCGACCATTTCCATTATGATAGAAACAATTGGGTTCTATAATTCCATGAGGTGCTATTTTTTTACCTAGCTACCTCATAATGATATTAATTCTACTGAAAACCATTAAGCACTATGTCAGCATCTTTAACCGACCTTAAGAAGAAAACCGCCACCGAATTAACCGAAATTGGTCGCTCCATGGAGCTAGACGGCCTTGGCCGTATGCGCAAGCAAGACCAAATTTTCACAATTTTGAAGTCTCTTGCTAAGCAAGGTGAAGACATTGAAGGTGGAGGTGTGGTGGAGATTTTGCAAGACGGCTTTGGGTTCTTGCGCTCGGCTGATAGCTCGTACTTAGCCGGTCCGGATGACATCTATGTGTCGCCAAGCCAGATTCGTCGTTTTAACTTACGTACCGGTGATACGGTTGTTGGCCTAGTTCGCCCACCGAAAGACTCGGAGCGCTATTTTGCATTGTTAAAAGTTGAAACCATTAATGGTTCGAGCCCCGAAGAAGCGCGTAATAAGATATTGTTCGAAAATTTAACTCCGCTACACCCAAATAAGCGGATGAAGTTAGAGCAAGAAAACGGCACATCAGAAGACTTAACCGGCAGAGTCATTGACCTGATTTCGCCGCTTGGCAAGGGCCAGCGTGGCCTCATTGTTTCGTCGCCCAAGAGCGGTAAGACAGTAATGCTTCAGCAAATTGCTCAAGCGATCACTCATAACAACCCTGACGTTGAACTAATGGTGTTGTTAATTGATGAGCGTCCAGAAGAAGTAACCGACATGCAGCGCAGTGTGCGCGGCGAAGTTATTTCATCAACCTTTGATGAGCCCGCGGCACGACACGTGCAAGTCGCTGAAATGGTTATCGAGAAAGCCAAGCGTTTGGTCGAGCACAAAAAAGACGTGGTGATATTGCTCGACTCTATTACTCGACTCGCTCGCGCTTATAACACCGTAGCGCCTGCTTCAGGCAAGGTTCTAACCGGTGGTGTAGATGCTAACGCTTTGCAACGCCCGAAGCGTTTCTTTGGTGCGGCTCGTAACATTGAAGAGGGCGGCAGCTTAACGATTCTTGCCACCGCATTGATCGAAACCGGTTCTAAAATGGATGACGTGATTTACGAAGAGTTTAAGGGCACGGGTAATATGGAAGTGCATTTAGAGCGTAAAATCGCCGAAAAGCGTGTTTATCCTTCGATTGTTGTGAACAAGTCGTCTACCCGTCGTGAAGAGTTGTTGATGGACCCTGAAGAGCTTCAAAAAGTATGGGTTTTACGCAAGTTGTTGCATCCTATGAGCGAGTCTGATGCGATTGAATTTTTGCTAGATAAACTTAAGGCGACTAAATCTAATGCCGAATTTTTTGGCTCGATGAAACGCTAAGATAAATTTCGAGGCCTTTCTTAGGTCTAAACGTCGATGTTTTACAACATCGACGCTGTTAGAAAAGAGCATGGCCATTTCGGCGATGCTCTTTTTTTATATCTATATTTTAGTATCGAGCCTTATTAAGTGGGCCTGTCGGGTAATGATTTACGTCAGGCCCTTATAGCCTTAGTCAGTCTTTACAGGCTTCTTCCAGCACTTTTAACAAGGCCTGATGCTCGCCATCACGAAGGCTATCTTTAACTGGGTCTATTCTTGGGTGGCAATGCGCCTCCATCGGCATTGCCAATGGCTCTGCGGTGTATCGAACTGCGCCAGATTCATCAACATGACCTAAGACCATTTTCGACGCGTCACCGTTGATCAGCAAGTCTTGGTGCCCTAGGCCCTGTCCAGCAATGATGTTGTCGATACCATCGAAGTTACTGCGGTCGTAGATATGGATATGCCCGCTTAACAACGTCTTGGCGTTTATTTTTTTAAGCGAGGCCACCAACCAATCACGCTCACCGGTGCTACCAATGTCGTGATGGCTGTCTTCAGACGGATCATGCAGCGGTCGGTGAGTAAAGGCAACGGTATCAGCATAGTTGTTACCCGCATAGTTGTTATCCGCCGCCAGTTGCTCTAGTAGCGCGCCTCGTTGGCCAGCGCCATAAGGCAAAATGTTAGCCGATGTGTCAATATTTACGAAACGTGTTTGGCCTATAGCGAAGGCGTTATTGAGCGGACCTATCTCATCCATAAAACGTTGGTAAATGGCACCGTTGTTATGGTGATCATGGTTGCCAATACTCACATACACTGGCAGAGGCGAATTATTAAATGCGTCGATCGAGCGCTGGTAGTCGCCCTCTTGATAATTGAAATCACCTAAATGCAGCAAAAATTTTGCACCCAGAGCATGCGCTCGTTCGATGCACCAATTCAATTCTTTGTCGCCGCCAGTATCGCCAATCGAGGCAAAGGTATAGGCAGCATATTGCGGCAAGCTCCATTGCAATGAAATTTCGCGGCTCGATCCAGTTTCAATGCTCAGAGTTCGTTTGCTGTTACTCGAAATTTCGCTGATCTTCAGATCGCTGGGTGAGTAGTTAAGAACCGCCTCCGAGGCAATGTTTGATATTGAAATATGTACTTCACTAGGCCCCTCAGGTTGGAGAACTAGGCTGGGCTCGGGTGCGAATGCTCTGAATCGAGCGTTAACGCTTTTTTCATCTGACGCACCGCTTAGCGGTGTCTGAATTAAATCTGTACCGAATGATTGACCAAGCCCCTGAATAGTAAACTGCTTACTATGCGCTAGCGGGTCCCAATGTAATGTTGGCAAGCGGATGCCGCGTTGATAGGTGTAAACACCCAGGCCTATGCCGCTAAGGCTAAGGGCTGCGCATCCTAAATAGCGCAACAACTGTCGGCGGGTAGTCATCAGTCTAATTTCCTATTGCTAATCTTTGCGAATCTTAAAAACAAACACTCGGCGTTCACCAACACCGTTAATCATTCTTTCGGGCTCGCCATGTTGATACCAAAGGGTTTGTCGAGCAAGGTCCTCGTGGTAGTCATTGGGCTGAATTGATAAAGCTACGTAATCAAAATCATAAATGTGCTTACTGTCTATATGTGACTTTAGCTGCAAGGTGGTGTAGGCATCGTTCAAGCGCTCATTGTGACCACGGCCAGCGTAATAAATTATAAGCGGGTCATTGCTAAAAATACGTGAATCATCGGGCAGTTGTTGCTTAAGCCAAAGCCCAGCCTCCTTAATATGACTTTTCTTGGTTCTTACATCTAAGCCTTCAACAGAGGTTACTGTCAGCAGTAAGATAACGAAAACAGCGACTGCTCGCTTGGCAAAATTAAAGCTCTTAAAGCCGTTAAGCATTCGGTCGATTACAAATGGTGACAGTAGCAACAATGTTAACGCTGACGCCATGGTGTAGCGGCTGACTAAAAAGCTATTGTATAGGCTATAGGCGACTAATAGGCAAACGTTAGAAAGCACATACACCAACCAAACGCGTTTAATTAGCGTATTTTTAAAGCCTATATTTTTGATATAGGCCCAGAGCGCGAAGAAGAAATAGAATGCCGACATACGACGAAGAAGTTCGTAGACCACGTTACCGAGGTCGCTGAAAATAACACCGAGGTAACTCAACGTAGTTAGCTGTCCGCCACCTAATTTATCTCGGGTGTTGAGCAAGAATAAGTCGATTACATTGTGAACGTCTTTGCCCGAGGCTCGTGCGATTTCAATTAAGCCTGCATATTTGTCTGTGATATACCAAATGGTTAAGCTCACAGAAGCAATAACCAGAGTTGCGGATAAGGCTATTAGAACCAGACGCCGATGGGGTATTTTGGTGGCGGTAAATAAAATCAGAAAGTAAGGTGCTAACAACAAAAACGCGATGCCTTCAAAGCGGAATAGACAACTCAGCGCGGCAAATACAAGCCAGCCTATTAGGTGGCGTTTATCTAAGCTGCTGCAGAACCTGAAAATGAAATACAGCGACCACAAATAGCAACTTAGGTAGCCAAAATCTCGAATTATAAATGAACGATATTTGGTGATGCTTGGGAAAAACAAGATGACCAGCATCGCGATCAAAATTACGCGCCGATTATTATTTGATAGCTCTCCTACAATGCAGACGAATGCGAGCGTCAGTGATGTCGCAAGCGCGGTGTTAAGCAAGAAAGCGGCGTTTTCTACGCCTAGAAAGGTGATTTTCGCGGTTGCTGCAATGAATGCTGCGTAATACGGCGAATTGTAGGCTTCAAACGCTTTTGACCACTGACCGTCGAGCATCATTTGAGCCAAATTTAAGTAGGTCACCCCATCATTGTTGATGACCGGGTCAATATTCAAGCACCACAATGATAGTGCGATATTGGCCAATACCATGCACAGTAATAGAAACGGTCGATCGCGATATAATTGATACATTAGAACTGGAACATCAATGTTGAATCGTGGAGTTTATATAGGCCAATTTGACGACACTATTCGTATGAGTTTTGCTGAGCAGGCGAATGTGTAGGGTACATCGCCAATGTTCAGCAGAGAGCGTATTTGTTTGCTTTTTAACTTAGCTGTTATGATTAAATTAATGAGTGTTTGCGCGCTGGGCGTTGTACCCAATTAATCTAGCAATGTTAGCATACACCTAATAACACAACTACATTTGCCTAGGCCGATTGATGCAACAATTTAACAATAAAATTCTCGTTACTGGCGGTGCTGGCTACATCGGCAGTCATACGGTGGTATCTCTGATCGAACAAGGCTTTGAGGTTGTTGTGTTGGACAACTTTAGCAACAGTAGTGCCGAAGCTTTACGCCGAGTCGAACGCATTACTGGTGTAACCTTAGATGTTGTTAGCGCCGATGTGCGAGATCGACAGGCTTTGCAGAATGCCTTTGAACACAACAAGTTTGATGCCGTGATCCACTTTGCCGGGCTCAAGGCCGTAGGTGAATCGGCTCAACAACCATTACGTTACTATTTGAATAATGTTGATGGTGCTTTGCAGTTGTTGCAAGTAATGAACGATAACGGGTGTAAGAGGATTGTCTTTAGTTCATCGGCGACGGTCTATGGCGACCCGAGTTCGGTGCCAATTACGGAATCGTTCCCGCTAAGCGCAACTAATCCATATGGCCAGAGCAAGCTGATGGTTGAGAATATACTTCGAGACATATCATCATCTGATCCCAATTGGCAGATCTCTATACTTCGATACTTTAACCCAGTCGCCGCTCATCAAAGTGGTCTTATTGGTGAAGACTCTGGTGGTGTTCCGAACAATCTGCTCCCTTACATTTCGCAAGTTGGCGTAGGTAAGCTTGAATTTTTGTCTGTTTATGGTAACGATTATGATACTCATGATGGCACTGGAGTTCGTGATTACATTCATGTCGTCGACTTAGCCAGTGCTCACATAAAGGCGCTAAAAGTGCTTGATGACGAGCATGGATGTCAATCCTACAATATTGGTACTGGGCGAGGGTATTCGGTTTTAGAAATCGTGAAAGCGTTCGAGCGCGCGAGCGGTCAGAATATTGAGTATAAAATTATGCCTCGACGATTAGGTGATATTGCCAGTTGCTATGCCGATACTGATAAGAGTGCGCGAACATTAGGTTGGCAGGCTGAGCACGACCTTGATGATATGATGCGCGACCATTGGCATTGGCAACGAAAAAATCCAAATGGCTATAATTAGCTGCTCACTGTCGAAGCAATAAAGATATTAGAAAGAATAAAAACACGGAACAAAGATATGACCGATAACAAAGAGTACACCCCACCAGAAATTTGGAAATGGGATGCTGAAGCCAATGGCAAGTTCGCCAACATCAACCGACCAACAGCGGGGCCGACTCATGAGCAGACGTTACCGGTTGGTAAACATCCTTTGCAGCTGTATTCGATGGCGACGCCGAATGGCGTAAAGATCACCATCATGCTCGAAGAGCTTTTGGCGTTAGGCCATAGCGGAGCTGAGTATGATGCCTATCTGGTTAACATTACTGAAGGCGGTCAATTCGGCAGTGGCTTTGTAGAGTTAAATCCAAATTCAAAGATTCCGGTGTTGGCTGACCATTCGGGTGACGAGCCACTACGCGTTTTTGAATCGGGTGCGATATTGCTTTATCTAGCCGAAAAATTTGATGCGTTCTTGCCTAAAGATCACAGAGAGCGCACTGAATGTCTAAACTGGCTGTTTTGGTTGATGGGTAGCGCGCCGTATTTGGGCGGCGGCTTCGGCCACTTTTACAGTTATGCACCGACAAAAATTGAGTATTGTATCGACCGTTTTAGCATGGAGGTTAAGCGCCAGCTTGATGTCTTAGATCGTCATCTAGCCGACAATAAGTATATGGCGGGCGATCAATATACGATTGCTGATATGGCGATTTGGCCTTGGTATGGAGGTGTGGTCAGCAATGTAGTTTATGAAGCGGCCGAATTTTTACAGACACATACCTATACGCATCTGAATCGTTGGGTAAAAGAGATCGGTCAGCGTGAGGCTGTGAGACGCGGTAAAATGGTCAATCGAGCTTGGGGCGAGTTGAGTTCACAGCTGCGGGAGCGCCACGATGCGAGTGACTTTGAGCTGCGCACACAAGATAAGCTTGAGCCTGCCCCAGATGAGGGTGGCGAGGTAGATAAGTAGGGAAAAATAATATTCCCTAAAAATGGCTGGTAAATCAGAGTTAGAAAAAGCCCAGAGCACGATTTGTGATCTGGGCTTTTTACTATGTATCAGCCACTACAAACTACTGCTACAAACCATGATTATCTATGGAATTAGTAAGTCGTTTCTTACATAATCAGCAGCCAAATTTATCACTCTATTATTTTAAATGCTGTCTATCGAAAACCGAATTGCTAACGAACTAGAAGTTAAGGCAAGCCAAGTTATTGCCGCTATTGCGCTATTAGATGAAGGCTCTACTGTGCCCTTCATATCGCGTTACAGGAAAGAAGTGACCGGTGGTCTCGATGACACGCAATTGCGAAGCCTAGAAGATCGTTTAAAGTATTTGCGTGAACTAGAAGACCGACGCGCCAGCATTCTTAATAGCATTGAGGAGCAAGGCAAGTTAACTGACGATCTGGGTAAGGCGATCGCCTCAGCAGAAACTAAAAATGCCTTAGAAGATCTGTATCTACCGTTTAAGCGTAAACGTAGAACCAAAGGGCAGATTGCGATTGAGGCCGGTTTAGAACCGCTGGCTGATGCGTTGCTCAGCGACCCCACGCTTGATCCTGACGTCGAAGCGGCTAAATATTTAAATACATCCGATGAGACCCCCGTTGCCGACGTTAAGGCTGCATTGGATGGCGCTCGCGCTATTTTGATGGAGCGTTTTGCTGAGCACGCGGGCCTCCTGGCTGAGATTCGTGCTTTGCTAGAGCAGCGCGCGATCGTTTCAGTCAAGGTCGCTAAAGATAAAGAGCAAGAGGGCGCTAAGTTTCAAGACTACTTTGATTATCAAGAACCTTATAAGAACATTCCTCCGCATAGAGCGTTAGCGATTTTTCGCGGGCGAAATGAAGGCATCCTGATGTCGACGCTTGATTTACAGGCTCCTGAAGACGGTTGGGCTGGTGTGCTAGGCCATCCGTGTGAGTCGATGGTCGCTAAGCAATGGGGAATTACACCTCAAGGCCGAGCGGCCGACGCTTGGTTAGCACAAGTTGTAAGCTGGACATGGCGTATCAAAATACTACTGCACATCAGTGGCGACCTAATGTTTAACTTGCGCGAAAAGGCTGAAGCTGAAGCAATCAGAGTTTTCTCTATGAATCTCAAAGACTTGCTATTAGCAGCACCTGCCGGTGCGAAAGCAACCTTAGGGCTAGACCCCGGAATACGAACTGGGGTGAAAATCGCGGTAGTCGATAGCACGGGTCAATATCTAGACCAAGGTACTATCTACCCGCACGCTCCGAAAAATCAGTGGGACGCATCGATCGCTGAGATTGCTATGTTAGCTAAAAAGCACAATGTTGAACTGTTAGCGATCGGCAACGGTACTGCATCGCGCGAGACCGACAAGCTAGCCGGTGACTTAATCAAGCGCCACCCAGAACTAAAACTGACTAAAGTCATCGTCAATGAAGCCGGCGCGTCGGTCTATTCGGCGTCAGAATTTGCTGCCCGTGAGTTTCCTGATCTGGATGTTACCATCCGAGGTGCGGTGTCAATCGCTCGCCGGTTACAGGATCCACTGGCCGAGTTAGTGAAAATTGAACCAAAGTCTATTGGTGTTGGCCAATATCAGCATGATGTAAACCAATTTCAGCTTAGTCGCTCATTAGATGCAGTGATCGAGGATTGTGTAAACGATGTTGGTGTGGATCTAAATATGGCGTCTATGCCCCTGCTCAAGCGAGTCTCTGGTTTGAATGAGACCATTGCTGGCAATATTGTTGAGCATCGTAACACTCATGGTCGCTTTACCAGCCGCGAAGACTTAAAGGCGGTATCAAGGTTGGGCGACAAGACATTTGAACAGGCGGCCGGCTTTTTACGCATTATTGTTGATAACACTAATCCATTAGATGCCTCTGGGGTTCATCCCGAAGCCTATTCGGTGGTCGCAGCGATAGCTGCTTCACAAGGGCGCGACATCAATTCAATTGTTGGTGATAGCGCGTTGTTACGATCACTCAACCCCGAAGACTTTGTTACCGAGCAATTTGGCCTGCCGACGATTAGCGATATCATCAGTGAGCTTGATAAGCCCGGCCGAGACCCTCGGCCTGAATTTAAAACAGCGAGCCTAAAAGATGGCGTCGAAAGCTTAAAGGATCTGTCTGAAGATATGATCTTAGAGGGCACCGTTACCAACGTGACTAATTTTGGCGCTTTTGTTGACGTCGGTGTGCATCAAGATGGTTTGGTGCATATTTCTTGTCTAGCCGATAAATTTGTCGATGATCCGCACAAGGTAGTTAAAGCAGGTCAAATCGTTAAAGTAAAGGTACTCGAAGTTGATATACCCCGTAAGCGCATCGCATTAACGATGAAGTTGCAAGAGAGCAAACAAGACCGTAAAGATCGGGGTGACTACTCAGCGGATAAAAAAGCTTCAGCTAAGAAGCCGTCGCCTAGAAACCAAGCTCGTCAGCCCCAAAATACTAAGCCCATGACCAATAATGCGATGGCGGCTAAACTTGCAGCCGCGTTCAAGAAATAAGATTTCCGGAACTTGCCATCAGACTTTAGTCTGATGGCAAGTTAGGTCGTTAATGCGCAGGCGTAATACAAGAATACGATTCTTTATCTGAAGTAATTAGCCCGCAGGGAAGTCGGTCTGATTGACATTTGGCCTTCAAGTGTTTGATTTTATTGTTTTTTATATTGGGCGGAAGCCCTGGGGAAGGAAAGTATAGAACAGAGAAGTTACTCAGAAACCTTGGTTGGGTTATTGGGTTGGGTAGGGGCCAGGGTTCCTGCGTAACCTCAATGTTCAGACTTTAGTCTAACCGATATTTAGAATCGGAATCAATAGAAAAATTGGAATTATGAGAAAATTTAATACTGTGAGCATTATTCGCTTGGCAGCCTGTTAGCGATACTCGATATGATCATTTATCAACAGTGGTCGAATCGGAAGCATTGACCACCGACGCGCTTTGTTTGCTAGTGTTGTTTGATTTGTCGCTGGTAGCAAAATTAACATCTGATTCAGGCATGTCTTTACCACGACAACATAAAAACCAATGCGCCACCCAGCCTAAGGCGAACGACGCTAGAATCCAAAGCCATATCTGAAAAAATAAATATGTCATACCTGTTCTCCTGTATTTTGTTAGTTTTTGAGCGTGAATTCGATACGCCGGTTTAGCGCGCGACCTTCGTCGGTATCGTTATCTGCAATAGGTCTGCTTGATCCATAGCCAGTGGCCGTAAAATTTGTTGTGTTTAGCCCTGAATCAGCGAGATGGTCGATTACTGCTTGAGCGCGCTGCTTGCTTAATTCCATATTGACGCTAAGCCTACCCTTTGAATCGCTATGCCCGGATACTTCAAAGCTTGCGTCAGGGCAACCTCGCATTATCGATTTGATGTTTTCGAGTAGTTCATAGCTTTGATTTTTAATTATCGCCCGGCCGCTGGCGAAATTTATCGGCCTACTACTCAAGAGCTCATTTATCAGAACGTCGCACGCAGGCGTCGCGACTGTTAAGGAGTTTTCCACCTCCAAGCCTAGCCCATTGGCCATTTGGGTCGCTAGTATCGTATTGGCTTCGCGACTATTTATAGTGCCTTTGAGGCTTAACTGATTGCCGCGCAGTGTGGCGGTCAGAGTGTCTAAGTCGAACGATTTACCTACTAGGCTGAGAAAGAAGCCATCCAAATTAGGCAGTGCCGAGGTATTCTCGCCCACGCGTAAGGCATTTGTTATATTGCCGGCGCCGAAGCCTTGTTCAGCTTGAGATACAATAGCGTTAATGCTCTCTTGATCAGCGAGTGTGCCGCGTAACACCACAGACTCGCCAGTGATAATCGTCTTTAGTTCAGGCGCAACCGCTGGCAATAGGATTGGAATAGCATCTGAGCTTACTTCTACCCGGTTGACGCCATAGCTGGCCATCACTTTTTCTTTCGCGAGTTCTATCGCTGCTATATTCGGCGGCGTACCGGTGATTAGAACATCACGGCCACGGTTGATCGTTTCAATATTCGCCCACTCAACTCCTGCCGCACTAAGCTCGGCTCGAGCATTCAGCGCCACGCCTTCTTCGATTGAGTGCCATTTAATGAGTAGTAACGGTAGTAGCAGCAATAGTGGTAAAAATATAAATGGCCACGCGCCTGCACAGAACAAAGAACATCGTTTCATTGCGCCTCCAGTGGCTAGCTGGTAATTGACGGCTAGCGGGTTAATAGATTTTTTCAGCCATGCAAAGTTTACTCTCTACCTGAAACTTAACTGTAGACAGCGCTCGTCAGTCCGAAACGTGTTCGATTGATATCAAAAGTATGGCAATTGTGGCTGAAAATATCCAGATAGAAGGCAAACTATTTTCTGTCAATGGTCGTTTCTCACCTCTCGAGGTCGCAAAACAGCTGTTTTGCGCGTTGCCAGGCAAATAAGTGTAATCGGTAACTGAATCGCTCGCCCGCTCGCTCCGTGAGCGGATATTGCTGAGCAGCAACTTATACTACTTCTAGATTAATTCAGTAGCTGGTCGAAGAAGTCTCGCAGGCCTTGCTCGCCATCGGCTTCCCAGGCTTTTAGCGCCGCCGTACCAATCACGGCAATATCAGCATGTTTTCCAATAAATTTGATGTCATCCGATTTACTAACCCCAAAACCAACTGCCAGCGGTAGCTCAGTAAACGTTTTACAACGTTGTATGAATTCAGAAACCTCGGTCGTCATACTTGTATCAGAGCCAGTAACGCCCTTGCGCGCTACGGTATAGATAAAACCGTCGGCGCAGCTCGCTAGCTGCTTCAGTCGGGCGTCTGTGTTGGTGGGAGTCATCAATATGATGGGTGATAGATCGAGTTCTTTGGCCAATTCATGCAGTTCTCCGGCTTCCTCAACTGGAAGGTCAGGTAAGATAAACGCCTCGGCGCCAGCATCTTTTAAACGCTGCATGAATTGGCGGTGGCCGGTTTTGAAAACAGTGTTGTAGTAGCCCATCATTACTACTTTAAATGAAAACTTAGCCGTCACTTTGGCCATAAAGTCAAAGCAGTCGTCAACATGAACGCCATTGTTAATCGCTTCCTGATTGGCCTTTACAAATAAAGGCCCGTCAGCCGAGGGTTCTGAAAAGGGAAACTGCAGTTCGACTAAGTCGACGCCAAAGGAGTCCATTACTTCCAGTGCTTTCCAATTTGCATCAAACGATGGGTAGCCACACACCACATGTGTCATGATCATCGCCGGGCGGTCGCTGTTGCTGCGTGCGGCCTTGCGCTCGGCAAGATAGTTATTTAATGCCATGGCTTAGCCCTCCGAGGAATAGGCGTCAGCCTTTTGTTTAATAAATTTCTTCCAATGGTCATCACCTAAGGCATCGGCAATCGTGAAGATATCTTTATCGCCACGCCCCGACATATTGATTAGAACCACGTCGTCTTTTGACATTTGCTCTGCTTCAAGAATTGCTTGAGCGAAGGCATGTGCGGTTTCGAGCGCGGGAATCAGGCCCTCGCTTCGCATCGTTACCTTTAAGGCTTCAGTGACTTGAGTGTCAGTGACCGCCTCGAATCGAACTCGGTCCTCTTCCCAAAGGTGCACTAATACTGGGTTTACCCCAATGTAATCTAAGCCTGCTGCAACAGAATGTGTTTCTAACATGTTGCCATCATCGTTCTGCAAAAAGTAGGTCTTCATACCTTGAGCGACCCCAACAGAGGCATCTTTGTAGGCAAGGCGAGACGCGTGATTGCCTTTGCCGGGACCGAAGCCACCAGCCTCGCAGCCAACTAACTGAACATCTTTGTCGTCCATAAAACCTTGAAATAAACCAATTGCATTTGAGCCGCCGCCGACACAGGCATAAATGCGGTCAGGCAACTTGCCAGCGCTGCTCAGCATTTGCTCACGTGCTTCACGGCCAATGATCGATTGAAACCAACTGACCATTTCAGGAAACGGGTGTGGGCCACAAGCAGTGCCGAGTACGTAATGTGTGTCGTCCATATTGGTTACCCAATCGCGCAAGCACTCATTAATCGCATCTTTAAGCGTTTGCTGACCATCGGTTACTGCAATTACTTCGGAGCCCATATTTTCCATCCAGAAAACATTAGGCCGCTGCCTGGCTACATCGATCGCGCCCATGTAGATGCGGCTTTCAAAGCCAAAACGCGCGGCCATGGTTGCGGTAGCATAGCCATGTTGGCCAGCACCGGTCTCAGCAATAACACGAGTCTTACCCATGCGTTTAACCAATAAGCCTTGACCCATTACATTATTAATTTTATGCGAGCCGGTGTGATTTAAGTCTTCGCGCTTTACATAGATTTGTGCGCCACCCAACTTCTTTGAAAGGTTCTCTAGGTGGGTAACCGGTGTCGGTCGGCCTGAATATGACTGCATTAGCTGCATAAACTCTTGCCAGAACGCAGGGT
Organism: Gammaproteobacteria bacterium; assembly: GCA_017854775.1. Taxonomy (GTDB): domain Bacteria; phylum Pseudomonadota; class Gammaproteobacteria; order Arenicellales; family Arenicellaceae; genus Arenicella. Next base: position 25,775 of record JAFMHC010000014.1, read on the forward strand.
CTTCTTTGGCTTTGCGAAACTCTGCCTTGAGCTCTTCTATAGTGCTGTGAAGTATTTCAGGCAAAAACGTGCCGCCATACTCGCCGTAGTAGCCTTCTCGGCCGTCTTTAAAATCGAATAAATCCATAATGCTTGGGTAGTAATTTGGGTCTTGTCAAATCGACGCGTTTCGACATAGCTGGGTGTCGAGCCGAGTGACTTTAATTGTAAGCGTATCGTAACATTCGAGCCTTATTGGCGTAACCGCTTAAGCTCAGGTTTCATGATATCCTAGCAGCTGTTCAGCGATGTCAAAATTGATAATAAAAATAGTATGGATTCGGTCGTGATTATTAAAGTTATATCGGCGCTGCTATATCCGCTCGGCTTGGCCTCATTGTGTGTTTTTCTGGCCGTACTGCTGTTATTACGGGGCCGAAGATTAGCCGCACGCTATTGCTCGACTTTCGCAGTAGTTATTCTATTGCTCGCCAGTAACCCTATGCTGGCAAGCAAGCTGGTCTATAGTTTAGAACGTCAACATCCTCAGCGAGCCGTTGACTCTTTTGCTAAGCACGACGCAATTATTGTGCTCGGAGGAGGGCTGCGCATTCCTACGGCGCCTGCTAAATACGCCCAATTAGCGCACGGCTCTGATCGTTATTGGTACGCTGCAAGATTGTATCGGGCGGCTAAGGCTGACAAAATTATTATCAGCGGCGGTAATGTTTATCAACAGCCCGGGCTAAAATCAGAGGCTTACTATGCCTCCGAATTACTGCAACAATGGGGCGTTCCGCAAGATGCTATCGAGCTTGAAGTTGGTAGCCGAACCACTGCTGAGAATCAACGTAATACAGTTGATTTAATTAGTAAAAATAGAATTCAAAGTGCGCTATTGGTCACCTCTGCGATTCACATGCCTCGGGCTTACTCGTTATTTTTTAAGCTGCCGATTGAGATTACGCCGGCGTCGGCTGACGTTTTGATTCGCCAACAGAATTGGCCAGCAATTTTTAATTTTATTCCGTCGGCTTCTGCGCTTAGACTTACTACCGTCGCATTGCATGAATATTATGGGATATGGTTTGCTGCGTTAAGATCTGGTTTGCTGCGTTAAAGAGTTTTTTGCAATAGGTCTTGAGTTAACGCTCGGCATCACCCGCATTGATGTGCAGTGATTTAAATGATTTTACCGCCAGATCTTGGTGCTCTTGATGAACCACGCTGGCGATCAATTGGTCACCAAGCTGTAATTGCAAGCAACGCCAAGGCTCGCCATCGCCGTCTAGGAAATCATGTTGGTGAACATCATTTTCAGCGCTGTAAAGATTTCGTTGGTTCATTTTGAAGTTAATCCCTTGCCCAGTCGCCTTACCATAGGCTTCTTTACGTGTCCAAATGGCTAGACATCGCTGGGTATTTAGCTCGCCATTTTGATAAACAAATTCGAGTTCTTGTTGGGTAAACCGTCGATCAGCTATTGCCTTAAAGTTGATTTTTCTCGAGCGGCTTTCTATATCGACACCAACTTGCCGACCTCGGCTAAAGGCAAATACGCCGTAGCCATTGGTGTCAGTGAAGTTAAATTCCAGCGCTAACGATGGATCACTTAAGCTTGGTTTATTCAATCTGCTGTAACTTAATAGCACCTCACTCGGCGACTGATCAGTGTAAGCCGCAAGAAGATTTAGCAAGTAGTAGCGACCGGCTAAATAGTTTTGCTGAAGCTCAGTGGTTGCTCGTCGATGATATTTATCACGCTGAATATCACTTAGAAGGTCTAACGCTGGTCTGACCTGTGGTTGATCAAGTTCTAGCGGAAGCCACCATAAATGCAGCTCGTCTGCGGCTAAATACGGAAAAGCCTGCAAAGATGCGTCATTCCAGTTAAAATTTTGTCCAAGTTTTTCCATCATCAATAGTGAATCTGTCGCGTTGCCCGAAAGAAAAGGCTGTTATGGTGGGTCTTGTTGAATGCCAGAGTAAGTCACGCGATAAGCGGTGTCTATTGAAAGGCTAACTTAAAGTAAATAGTAATATGAAAACAAAACTTATCCTAGCGGCGGTTATCGCGGCCCTAATTGCCGCGTTCTTTTTCTTTGATTTAAAAGAATATGTCACATTAGATTATTTGAAATCACAGCAATCTGCGCTTAGTGAACTATATGCAAATAAGCCATTTCTGATTATCGCTATCTTTTTTCTCGTTTATACTGGCATGGCAGGGCTATCAATTCCTTTCGCGACCCCTTTAACACTTGCCGCAGGCGCTATATTTGGCACAGTGACAGGCACTATAATAGTGTCGTTCGCTAGTTCAATTGGCGCTACTATTGCTTTCATGCTGACCCGCTTCCTATTTCACGATAGTATCGAGAAGAAGTTTGGCGATCGATTGACTGGAATGAATGCGGGTATCGAAAAAGAAGGCGCGTTCTATGTGTTTGGATTGCGATTGGTCCCTATATTACCATTTGTCGTATTAAATTCGGTTCTTGGGCTGACTAAGATAAAGACTATTACGTTCTACTTGGCGAGTCAGTTGGGGATGTTGGTTGGAACTGTGGTCTACGTAAACGCGGGAACGCAACTCGCATCGATAAATTCGATTGGTGATATAGCTTCCGCCGGGTTGATTGCTTCTTTCGTTGCTTTAGGAGTGTTGCCCATCATTTCAAAATACATCTTGAATACCCTTCGACAACGCCGACAAGCGTAGGAACATAGCCATGGCAAAATATGATGCAAATTTAGTAGTAATTGGTGCCGGCTCGGGCGGTTTGGTTAGTTCTCTAATTGCCGCGGCGGTTAAGTCAAAAGTTATTTTGATCGAACGCCACAAGATGGGTGGCGATTGCTTAAATACCGGTTGTGTGCCGAGTAAAGCAATTCTACGTTCGGCTAAGGTCGCTAGTTTGATGGGGCGGGCTGAAGAATTTGGCATCGAAGCCGTCGAGGTCAAACCGGTTTTCAGCAAGGTGATGAAACGTGTACATAAGATTATTGAAACCATTGAGCCACATGACTCGATAGAACGATTTACCAGCCTAGGTGTTGAGTGTGTTACTGGCGAAGCTGAAATTATAGACCAGCACACGGTGCGGGTTGGCGACCGAGACATACGCACCAAAAGCATTATCATTGCCGCGGGTGCACGCCCGTTTGTACCGCCAATTGAAGGCGTGCAAGATATCGACTATCTGACCTCTGACAATGTCTGGGAGCTTACCGAGTTACCTAAGAGACTTGTGGTGCTTGGCGGCGGGCCGATTGGTTGCGAGCTGAGTCAGGCATTTGCCAAACTGGGCTCACAGGTTACCGTGGTCGAAATGATGGGCCAGCTGATGGGTCGAGAAGACGCCGACGTTGCCGAGCTAATCACCGATAAGTTCAAAAAAGATGGCATCACTGTATTAACTGACCATAAAGCGGTTAAATTTACTAATGATGGCGGTAATGTTCTGCATTGTGAAACCGACAATGGCGCGGTTGAAATACCGTTTGATAAAGTGCTAATTGCGGTTGGTCGAAAAGCCAATAGCGATGGTATGGCGCTGGAAAAACTGGGTATCAAATTGCGTCGTAACGGCACCATCGAGACCGACGAATATTTACGCACAGACGTACCAAATATTTTTGCCGTCGGTGATATCGCAGGGCCATATCAATTTACCCATACGGCGTCTCACCAAGCCTGGTTCGCAACGGTAAATGCGTTATTTGGGTTTGCCAAAAAGTTCAAAGTTGATTACCGAGTAATTCCCTGGGCTACCTTTACCGCACCAGAAGTCGCGCGTGTTGGTTTGAGCGAGCGAGAAGCGCAAGAAAAAGGAATAGAGGTACAGGTTACTCGTTATGGGATTGATGATTTAGATCGTGCTATTGCCGATGGTGAGGCGCATGGGTTCATAAAGGTACTAACGCCGAAAAATGGAAAAGATACTATTCTAGGGGTGACTATCGTTGGCAGCCATGCCGGTGAGTTAATCGCTGAGTATGTATTGGCGATGAAGCATAATCTTGGTTTGAATAAGATCTTAGGCACAATTCACCTATACCCAAGTATGGCTGAGGCAAACAAGTTCGTTGCCGGTAATTGGAAGCGTGAAAACCAGCCGCATGGCCTATTAAAATGGGTTGAGAAATTTCACACTTGGCGTCGTAGTTAAGTTGAATTTCTAGTTTAATTGGTAACAATCACCTTAGCTGGTGAGCCGAGATCGTAGGCCAATTATGAGGGCTCAGCATAAGTCCCGTGCTTAGTGGCAATGCTGAGTTCTCTAGAGAGAGAATAATTATGAAGTTACCTTATGCAAACTGGCTTGTCAAAATTGTCGCAGTGGTTGCTCTAGCAGCCACTTTTAGCTTGGCCGTTGCTGCCCCAGACTCGAAGGTTCAAGAATTCTGGATGACGCATGATGAAGCAAGCACGATAAAGGTTTCTCATCAGGCGTGGCAAGAAATTCTTGATAAATATTTAGACGCTGAGCACCCCTCCGGGATCAACCGATTTGACTATGCCGCCGTTAAAAAATCTGATCGCCGGCTACTCAAAGACTACCTTGATGCGTTGCAAGCAATTGATCTGCACTCGCTGTCGAGGGCCGAGCAACTGGCATATTGGATAAATTTCTATAACGCGCTTACCGTTCACGTTGTATTGCAAGAGTATCCGGTTGACTCGATTCGCAGTATTCGCTTTATAACATCTCTTTTTGGCCCTTGGGATAAAAACTTAGTGAAGGTGAAAAACCAAAACCTAAGTTTGAACGATATCGAACATGAAATTTTACGTCCAATTTGGCAAGACCCACGAATTCATTTTGCGGTAAATTGTGCCAGCATTGGTTGCCCAAATTTGATCGACAAAGCGTTTAGCGCGGCAAACTCCGATGAGTTAATGGAAGCGGCCGCATCGGATTTTATCAACCATCGTCGAGGCATAGAGATAAATGGAGAAAGGGCTACGTTATCAAGTATTTTTGACTGGTATAGCGAAGATTTCGGTGACAATGAATCTGAAGTAATGGACTATATCCACCGCTATAGACACGCGAGTGACGAAATTCATACTATAACTAGCTTTGAATATCAGTATGACTGGGCGTTGAATCGGCCTTAAGCTAGTTTAATCATGGCCTTAACGTCGGTTTTACTTCAGACTTAAGGCTATTTCGCTCTAGATGGGCTGTTAAAGGACTAAGAAAAGTTTCATACTGTTATTGTAAACGTAGGAAATGAGTGCTAGACAAATTGTCTAGATCTTGAGGCTTGGGGTAGCAAGACCTTGTTAGTTGGTTGTCTAACGTTTCCTCTTTACAAATATAATAAAGTAATAGCTGTGGTTGTTATGTTGAGTTTTACATAACTACATGGCAACCGTACTGGAGGATGAAACTGTGTTTTACTTCACAAAAAGACAGGGCAAAGTTTGGGTAAATGTCTTAGTTTTTTTAGCACTTTCTTGTGCTTACGCGCCGATTGTTAGCGCGGCACCTAAGGCCGAATTAATTAAATTCTGGGATGATAGCGAGGCATTGAGCATAATGCAGGTGGATCACTCTGCCTGGCAAGATATACTGACCGCCTACGTTGATGATCAGCACCCAAGCGGAGTCAATCGTTTTAACTACGCTTCGGTAACGCCTAGCGACTCAGCTAAACTGAAGAATTATCTTAGTTATTTGCAAAAACTGGAGCCTCGGCAATTTAATAGCGAGGAAGCAAAGGCCTTTTGGATAAACCTGTATAACGCGATTTTGGTTGATAAGATCGTCGACGCTTATGAATCCGGCTCACGCAGAGCAATCAATAGGCTGATGAACGGTGGAGTCGAATCCCGAGTTCTATCGCGAGAAGCAGCTGAATTGCTGATGCAGGAAATTAGCTTAAATGACATTCAGCATGGTATTTTGCGCCCGATTTGGAAAGATCCTAGAGTCCATTTTGCTCTTAGCACTGGTGCACTTAGTGGTGCTAATATTCAAAAAACCGCATTTACCGGCGCTAATAATGAAGAGCTTTTAGAGAAGGCTAAAGCTGAATTTATGCAGCACCCTAGAGCCGTACGAGTTGAAGATAATTCATTAGTTTTGAACTCCGTGTTCGAATGGTATGCATCAGACTTTGGCGACAATAAGAGTGCAGTCTTGGCTTATATACGTGAAAATACAAGTGATACCATGCGTCAAGCTATGGACGGTTTGTCTCGAATTAGCTTTGACTATAACTGGGACTTAAATACCTTTGATGCTCAGTCCGGTTTTGCAGTTTCTGCGGTCAGTCGCAAGTAAGTGAATGATTCATTTTTGGAATTGATCAAGCTTTCTGCAATTGATCGGGATTTCTGGGCTTGATCAAGCACCTGGTTTTATTTAATTTGCCATAGCGTTGTTGCTCGCATGGCATTAAACTATCTGCCTGATTGTCCCGAACTTTATTCTAAAATGAACAGTGTATTTGTCACTAACGATCTCCTTAGATGTAGATTGCTTGGTAAGTAAGCGACAGTGGATGCCTCAATAAGACACGCTGTCGACGCGCTGCGCAGTGGCGGCGTTATCGCTTACCCTACCGAGTATTGTTTTGGTTTCGGTTGCGATCCTAGGGATATCAAGGCACTTGCTCGACTGCTTGATATAAAACAGCGTAAACCAGAGCAGGGTGTTATTTTAATAGCAGCAAACCTAGAGCAAGTATCGTGCTATGCAGAGCTTGAAAACTTAGCGCGATTAAGTCAAATTACTGACTCGTGGCCAGGCCCAAACACATGGGTGATTCCGGCCAAGCCCGCCGTTTCGAACTGGCTTAGGGGTAAACATTCGAGCATTGCGATGCGCATTTCAGATCACCCCGTCTGTCTGTCTTTGTGTCGTCAATTTAATCATCCCATTGTGTCAACCAGTGCCAATCGGCACGGCCAAGATGCCTTATTAACTGCCGCTGATGTAAGTCGAGAATTTGCCGACCAGCTAGATTATATTGTTGATGCGCCGGTGGGCGATGCAATTCAGGCGTCAACTATCCGCGATGCAATTAGTGGCCAACAATTTAGATAGACTTAATAAATAATTTTATGCGTGATCAAGTTTCAAATTACTTAAAGGCTTTGCAAGACAACATTTGCAAATCTCTTTCTGACGTCGATGGTAATGAGTTTGTCGAAGATGAATGGTTGCACCATAACGGTAGCGGCGGCGGTCGAACTCGAGTGCTCTCTGGTGGGGCAGCGATTGAAAAGGGTGGGGTGAATTTTTCCCATGTAATGGGTGATAAGTTGCCGCCCGCAGCGACATTAAAAAGACCCGAGCTGTCGGGCAAGCCATTTGAGGCAATGGGTGTTTCCTTGGTTATCCATCCTAGAAATCCATTTGCACCAACATCGCATATGAACGTGCGTTTTTTTGTCGCTGGAGCTGAAACAGATGAGCCAATCTGGTGGTTTGGTGGCGGCTTTGACATGACCCCTTATTATGGCTTTGATGAAGACGCTAAGCATTGGCATCAAATTGCGTCTGATGCATGCGCGCCTTTCGGTGACCAGACCTACGCAAAGTATAAGAAATGGTGCGACGATTATTTTTATCTCCCACATCGAGATGAACAGCGTGGCATTGGCGGCTTGTTCTTTGATGACTTAAATGAACTTGGGTTTGAGAAAAGCTTTGAGTTTATGCAAAGCGTTGGTGACAACTATGTTAATGCTTACGTGCCAATATTGAATCGTCGTAAAGACACTGAATATTCGCAAAAGCATCGAGACTGGCAGCTGCTGCGTCGTGGTCGCTATGTTGAATTTAACTTGGTATTTGATCGAGGCACCTTGTTTGGCTTGCAGTCGGGCGGTCGGACTGAGTCAATCTTAATGTCGATGCCACCGATGGTCGCGTGGGAATATCGAGCTGAGCCTGATGCTGGCTCGGCTGAAGCGGCGTTACTTAACGACTATCTAGTTGCAAAAGATTGGCTAGTTGCTAAAGATTTGACAGTTGCCAAGGATTCGATGAAGTGATTTGGCTTTATCGAGTTCTGCTGAATCTGGCGATACCGTTTGGCCTAGTTAGCCTAGTATTCCGGGGTTTTAAAAACCCTCAATATTGGTCACGTTGGAGCGAGCGCTTCGGCTTTGCCAATAAAGAAGTAAAACAAAACGCTCCGTTCGACCTCTGGCTGCACGCCGTATCCGTCGGCGAAGCTCGTGCAGCGGTACCACTGATAAAGCGCTTACTTCAAGAACAGCCCGACAGTAATATTTTGTTGACTACGACTACGCCTACCGGCTCGGCGATGGTCAAGATGATGTTAAAAGAGTCAGTATCGCATTGCTATTTTCCCTATGACTTAGGCTGGTCGATGAATAAATTCGTCGCCAGTGTGGGAGCAAAAATGGTGTTGATCATGGAAACTGAAATCTGGCCAAACATGATCGAAGCGGTACACCGCTCCGGCGCAACCTTGGTTTACACCAATGTTCGTTTGTCAGAGCGCTCATATTCAAGTTACGCTAAATTCCCTAACCTAGTGAAACGCACCCTGAAGATGGTTGACCACTTTGCAGTGCAAGGAAAGCTCGACCGAAAGCATCTCGAGTTGCTTGGCGTTGATAGCGCAAAAATATCGGAAACCGGCAGCATTAAATTTGATGTCAGTGTGCCGCCGAGTTTGCGTGAGTCAGCCGAAGTGATGCGTCGCCAACTAGGCCCAGATCGCCTGATTTGGATCGCTGGAAGTACCCGCGAAGGTGAAGAGGGCATAATACTGTCGGTTTATAAATCGCTTAAAGAGGTGTTTCCGACCTTACTGTTGGTACTGGTTCCGAGGCACCCAGAACGATTCGATTACATGGCGCGTAAGATTCAACGCCGAGGTCTGAAATGCGTTCGTCGAACCGAGAATGTGGCCGAATTAGACTGCGATGTTGATGTGTTTCTCGGCGATACTATGGGTGAGCTATCGCTAATGTACGCCAGTTCTGATGTTGCTTTTGTTGGTGGCAGTTTGGAGCCATTAGGCGGGCAAAATATTTTAGAGCCTTGTGCATTAGGAGTGCCTGTTGTGTTTGGTCCGCATATGTTTAACTTTCCCGATATCAGTCGTTGGACAATCAAAGAAGGCGCAGGCCGAATGGTTGACGGTGAACAAGGTCTAAAAGAGGCGGTTGCTGAATTATTGGCCAACCCAAGCTTGAGAGATGAGATGGGGAGTAAAGGGGTCGCCTTTATCGAAGCGCATAGAGGTGCTTTGGAGAAGAATTATAATTTAATAGAAAGTATTTCAAAAACAAAGACTTAGGGTTAGTGTCATATCGCTGTCGTTAGCCAGAAATACGACAGGCGGTAGACTGTCGTCGTCAAGGTTGAGATTTGTTGGTCAAATGGCTTCTCCATTAACCAGTCGAGGTAAACACCATGACAAACACAACTAAACTTCTTAACAACGACCCACACCACTCTGATGCACACGGCACTGACTCACATAATACTTATAGAAGCACTATGAAGACTCTTAAAGAACTGATCGGCTATGAATACGCTACCTCTCGTATTGCCTTCAACAGCGATGACACCGAAATCGTTTTTGTAAATGAGAGCCTTATCGGACGTGTGCAAATTTATATTAATGGCGAATTAAAGATTAGCCGCTATCCACTTTGGTCGGATCTTGGTTCCGACACTAAATTTGAAAATGATGGGCACCAATATCGTGTGATCAGCCGAACCACCAACTGGATTACGAGTGCACAAGAGATAACTCTTTACGCAGACGGCCAAGAAGTTGCCACCAAGTTTGACCATCGGCTTGCTGCCTTAAGTTGGAAGCAACGATTACACTTTGTTGTGGCGATGGCGGCAATCGGTCTCTTGGTTGGTTCTTTAATCAGCGCGCTATAATCGGCAAAGATTGAAACCATGCTTGTAGATTCAAGAAAGTTAAAAACGCTGCGTCAGTCGAAAAACTGGACGCAGCAACACCTTGCCGACGTGTGTAGTCTCAGCCTCAGAACGATTCAACGAGTAGAGAAAGACGGTGTCGCATCAAATGAAACCGTAGCTGCCTATGCGGCTATTTTTGAACTACAAGCAAGTGAGTTACTTATTAGTATCGAGCAATTTGATAATGCCAATCGAGACATCAGCCGACTCAATACGTCACCGTTGCAGGTCGGGGCATTTCTGGTGGTCGCGCTATCAAGCTTTGCAGCGGGTATTGGGTTAACTCTCTGGCTATTTTAACCCGAGCTTAAATTAACCAAGCTTAAGCTTTAATAGCACTGCCAGTGTTTTTGCATCAATAATTTCGCCGCTAATACACATGGCATAAGCTCGTTCGAGCGGTAACCAATACGCTTCAAGTTGTTCGGCATCGTCTAGCTTGGCGGTGCCTTTTTTAATGCCTCTTGCTTCGAACAAATACAGTAATTCGTTACTAAAGCCTGGGCTGCTAGCGATATAGCCCAGATCCGTCCAGTGTTCGGCAGTCACTCCTGCCTCTTCTTCAAGTTCGCGTTGGGCCGATAATAATGGCGGCTCTCCGGGTTCTAAACAGCCCGCTGGAACTTCCCAAATGAACTTCTGTATGGCATGGCGCCATTGCTTGACTAGGCAAATTTCATTTTGCTCATTGATAGCCGCAATAACGGCACCGCCTGGGTGCTTAACAATATCGAAAAAGGTATGGCCACCACTCTTCAAATTTACTTTTTCTGAGTGCAGTTCAATCAAGTTTCCTTTGTGCAGCAGTTTATTTGTCATGTTGTATATGGATTATTTGAACGATATGAGGCTAGGCTGATAATCATCAGGCGCTTCAAACCCAAGTAAGTTCATTGTCGTGGCGGCAATATGCGTTAAGCCAGCATCACTTGGCGGTGTTAGTTGGTATTCGCCGTCATAACCGGGGTCGATAATCGCGAACGGCACAGGGCTTAATGTGTGGCTGGTTTTCGGTGAGCGTACTCCGTCTTTCTCGGTGTACATTATGTCGGCGTTGCCATGATCGGCGGTATAAATAAGTATGCCATCGTGCCGCTTAATAACCTCAATCAGTTTGGCGACGCATTCATCAACGACTTCCATCGCTTCAATCGCCGCGGCTAAATCGCCGGTATGGCCAACCATATCGCCATTGGCAATATTCAGTCTGCCAAATTTAAACTCCCCACTCTCGATCAAACCGATGGTCGCATCGGTTATCTCTCGTGCTTTCATTGCTGGGGCTTGATTGAACTCGATATTATCCGACGGAATCTCAAGATAGGCTTCTAAGTTTTGGTCTAGATAGCCAGAGCGATTGCCATTCCAGAAATAGGTTACATGGCCGAATTTTTGCGTTTCAGAGACAGCGAATGATTTGACACTCTCTTGAATTAGATACTCACTCATGGTGCGATCAATGTTGGGCGGATTGACCAAATATTTATTCGGCACAAGGTCATCACCGTCGTATTGCAGCATGCCCGCATAGAACAGTTTTGGGTGCGTGCCAAATTCGGTGCGATCGAACTTATCGAAATCATTACGCTCATACGCCAGCGATATTTCGATGGCTCGGTCACCTCTAAAGTTAAATAGAATCACCGCATCGCCGTCGTTCATTTTGCCAACCGGCAAACCGTCTTTCTCAATTACAAATGCCGGTAAATTTTGATCGTCTTTGCCGCTTGATTCATACAAAGCTTCGACCGCTTGAGCCGCGCTGGTAAAACCTTGGCCTTTTCCATGAGTGTGACAATTGTAGCCGCGTCGAACCATTTCCCAGTCAGCGCCGTAGCGGTCCATGGTGATTTTCATGCGCCCACCGCCGCTAGCGATACGAAAATTCGCCGAGTATTTGCTATTGATCTTGACTATTAACTCTTCAGTTTGCTTAATGTAGGTAAGCGCCGAACGGGCAGCAACGTCGCGGCCATCGAGCAATAGATGCATGCAGCATTCGCGAACACCTTGCTCGGCGGCTTTTTGCATAAGAGCATGTAGGTGTTTGGTGTGGGCATGGATGTTGCCGTCTGAGTGAAGGCCTAATAAATGCAGCGTATTGCTGGTGCCATGCTCGACCGCTGATTTCCATACCTCAGTATCGTAGGCGTCGCCACTTTCAAGCGCTTGATTGACTAGCTTGGCTCCTTGCGCAAAAATACGCCCAGCGCCAATCGCATTGTGCCCAACTTCGCTGTTACCCATATCGTCATCGCTAGGTAAGCCGACAGCTGTGCCATGAGCCGCTAACTCGGTGTATAGGGTTTGCGCCGCTAAGGCATCAAGAGTCGGTGTATTCGCCTCACTCACTGCGTTGCTTGGCCCTGCTGGTGCCACGCCAACGCCGTCGGCAACGAGAATAACGACCGGGCCTTTACGGCCAGAAAATGACGAATGTTTTTTAAGAGATAAGCTCATGACGCTGGTGACCTTATTGTTGGTTAAAAGAGTTGTTGGTTTTAAGAGTTGTTGGTTAGGAGAGTCGATGGTTAACAGTAATGGGTTAAATTCAAAGTAGTTCACGAAAAGACTAAAAGTAACTCACGAAAAACTAAAATTAGTTCACGAAAAACTAAAATTAGTTCACGAAAAACTAAAAGTAGCTCGCAAGAAATTATTCATATTGCTTGCTTCAGCATTGCTAGCGCTTTGGCTCGGTGGCTAAGGCGCTTCTTTTGTTCGGCGTCTAGCTCGGCGGCATTGCAATGGTGTTCGGCCACGAAAAAAATAGGGTCGTAACCAAAACCGTTGGTGCCGGCCGAGCTAAGTGCGATTTCGCCCTCCCAGCTGCCATGACAAAGTATCGGCGTTGGGTCCTTAGCGTGACGCATGTAGGCGATCACACATTGATATCGAGCCGAACGGTTTTGTTGACAATCAAGCGCGGCTAATAGCTTAACATTATTGGCTGCATCGCCTAGGCCATCGGCATAGCGAGCCGAGTAGATGCCCGGTGCGCCATCGAGCGCATCAACCTCTAAACCAGAGTCGTCAGCAATTGACGGCAAGCCCGTATGCAGGCAAGCATGACGTGCTTTCTTGATCGCGTTCTCAACAAAGCTAAGCCCGTCTTCAATCGCCTCTGGTATATTAAAATCGCTCTGCGGCAGCACGGTTAAGCCAAATGCTTGCAGCTCACGCTGCATTTCTTCAACTTTGCCCGGATTGCCAGTTGCGAGTACAACTTTATTCATAAAAAATTGCTTGCTTGGTTCATCAGGTGTGGCTAAGTCGCCAGAGCCGCGTCTTGTTTTTGCATTAACTCTTTAATGCCTTTGCTGGCTAAACCGATCATCGAGTTCATTTCATCGAGGCTGAAGGGCGCACCCTCTGCGGTGCCTTGAACCTCAATAAAATTACCATTGATATCCATGATGACGTTCATATCAGTTTCGGCAGAGCTGTCTTCAGGGTAATCCAGATCAAGCACTGGCATGCCGTTATATATACCCACTGAGACTGACGCTATCTGCCGCTCAATCGGGTTTTCTTTGATCATTTTATTGGCAATCATGTGATTTATTGCATCCGCGAGTGCCACATAAGCGCCGGTGATCGAGGCGGTTCTGGTTCCGCCATCCGCTTGGATTACATCGCAATCTAAGGTGATGGAGTGTTCGCCTAGCTTGCCTAAGTCTATCGCTGCTCGTAGAGAACGGCCGATGAGTCGTTGAATCTCTTGAGTACGACCTGATTGTTTGCCTCGAGCCGCTTCACGACCCATGCGAGAGTTAGTCGAGCGAGGCAACATGCCGTATTCAGCCGTAATCCAGCCCTGACCCTTACCTTTTAAAAAGTGTGGAATTCGAGTTTCGACTGAGGCGTTACATAATACTTTTGTGTTGCCGCAGCTTATTAATACTGAGCCTTCAGCATGAGCCGTGTAATTTCGCTCAATAGTGATTTGACGGAGTTCGTCGTTGGCACGGCCACTGGGGCGAGAAGGACTGTTAGACATAGTTGTTGCTCGGGTTGATAGTGTGTTACTTGGGTTTATAGTCTTGGGTTGATGGGCCTAGAGCTAAGTGAGCACTGGCCAATAATGAGTGTATTCAGCATGCCTTGTAGGTAAAGCATGCCAATTCTGGCGGCTAAAACTTATCGTCTAGCTCGGTAATAAAGCTTTCAATTTCGAGAATCGCATTATCGAGCTCTTTCATATCAAACTTTTCTTTTTGCGGTTCTTTCTCTTCGTCTTGCTTTGAATTTTCGCGAATTGAATTTTCTAAAAGCTGAACCGTTTTCAATTCTTCAAAGTCACTGATTGACGGGGTATCGAGTTGCTTAACCCCCCAAAACAGTACCACGCACGATAGATTGTCGCTTGGTGCCTTGTTTCGACTTTCAAGCGCCTGAAGCAAGCTGTCTAGGCCAAGGCTTGGGTGTTGAGGGTCAACATATTCGATTAAATCATCCGGCTTGAACTGTGCCCAGGCACCATCGGTAGCGAGAAAAAATATATCGCCATCTTCCATTTCATGAGGGTCACCAATTTGTGGGCGCGGATTTTCCAAGCCACCGACACAGCGGTTAATTGGTGCATTTTTCTCATGTCCCAATTTTCTTGAGACGTGATCTTCGGTAATGAATTTAATTTTGCGTTTGCGGATATGGTACAAACGGCTGTCACCCGAATGAGCCCAGGTGGCGACATCATCATGAATCAAGCACACTACGCAAGTCGTCTTGGGCGAATCAACATTAAAGCCCTGATTGATCGCGCGACGATGAATTGTGTGGTGGCCGTAGTTGATTGATAGAGTTAAAAAGCTATCAGCATTGTCTAACTGCTTCTCGGTTGCTTTAGTAAACGAGTCGCCCATCGCATCGATGAATGCCTGAGATGCCACATCACCGCCATCATGACCTCCAAGCCCGTCGGCGACAACCAATAAAATGGTGCCGTTGCGTTCGAAAACAGCGGTTCGGTCTTCGTTGTAATCTCGACCGCCCTGATAACTTTGTTGCGAAACTGAATAATCCACGATGGTAATAACTAATCCGCAATTAGCGGGTTGTCATGATCTCCACAAATTCGTCGACCGACTGCGGGCGCTGGCTCTGATCTAAGCTGCTTGCTCGGTCTATCGCTAAGATTAAATTCTTACGATAATGTCGACTATGGGTTTCTTTCAATGGTCGTAAAGTGTCTTTTTTCGAGCGCTTAACGGCCGACGGAGGTGACTTATGGGTTATGCAAGCCCGCATGGTCATGGCGATTGCGTAGAGGTCTGAACATAAGCTCAAGTCGGTTTTTTCATGTTGCTCAGGAGCCGAGTAGCCATGGGTCAGAGTATGAACTTTATGCCGCTCGCTGGAAGGGAACTTATACGCCGCCCCTAGATCGAGAATCAACGGCACACCGCTAGCCCGCAAAAGAATGTTGCTTGGCTTGATATCCAGATGTAAAAAGCTGTTCTTATGCACTTCTTTGAGGCCAGCTAAGACCATACTGAAAACGCTTAAGATGAACTCTTCATCCGGTACATAGTCGGTGTTTTTGATAAACCAACGCAAGTCTTTGCCATGTTCGAAACGCATCACCAAATAAGCGGTGTTATTAGCACGAAAGAAATTCGACACGTTGACGATATTGGGGTGATCGATTTGCGAGAGGGTTAAACCCTCGTCAAAGAATCGCTTCAAACCAATATGGTATTTGTGCTCTTGCTCTTTCGGGAAAACATGTAACGAACCATCACGCGCACGGCGCATACAGTTGGTTGCGTAAAATTCTTTAATGGCGACAACCGCGTTAGTTTTTGTATCCAGCGCGCTATACACCACGCTAAATCCACCAACGCCAATTACCTTGCCGATTTTATAGTGCTCTACCATCGTGTCCGGGCGTAGGGGAAGGGCCGGAATCGTAGTAGGTTTGGGTTTAAGGATGCTCATTGAGGTATTATAGTCATTGATGGCAATCTTTGTCAGCAACGCATTCACCGCAAATCAAATAATCTGGAGCAAAACCGATGACCCAAAGCATGACCGCCTACGCGCAAGCCGCCATTTCGACTGAGTTAGGCGAGCTAAGCTGCGAACTGAGGAGCGTCAATCATCGCTTTCTAGATGTCGCGCCAAGAATGCCCGATGACCTAAGAGCACACGAAGGCGCATTACGAGAGGCCGTCGCAGCAAAATTAGCACGAGGTCGAATCGACGTATTTATACGGCTAAAAGAATCAGAAAGCACAGGCCTAGAACCAAATTTAGACGCCGCCGACAATTTGCAGTCATTGTTAGACGAAATGCGTCAACGGTTGCCCGAAATGCAAATGATTAGAGCCATCGATGCGCTCAAGTGGCCGGGTATCTTACAAGCCAAGAAAGCCGACCCCGAGGTTATGAAAGCACACTTACTAGCCGCGCTCGACCAAGCCCTAGATGGATTAGTGCAAGCCAGAGCGAAAGAAGGCAACAAGATGGCCGAGCTAGTTAAAACACGTTTAGCCGGTATATCTCAGGTGATTAAAGAGGTCGAAGCCTTTCTACCCGACATTGTCGAAGCCTACAAAGCAAGGTTAGATGAAAAGCTAGTCGATATTAAAGACCAACTCGACCCCGCCAGGCTAGAGCAAGAACTGGTGATCTTTCTACAAAAAACAGACGTCGCTGAAGAGCTTGACCGCTTAAATGTGCACGTAGAAGAAGTAGCCGCGGTGCTAGCAAAACCAGAACCAGCAGGCAGGCGCTTAGATTTCTTGATGCAAGAACTGAATCGTGAAGTAAATACCCTTGGGTCTAAATCGCAGGATCAGCGGCTGACTAAGGCGAGTGTGGATTTGAAAGTGTTGATCGAGCAGATGCGTGAGCAGGTTCAGAATATTGAGTAGTAATTTTCGCTAGTTTCATGGCTTTTTATTTCATGGCTCTTTAATAGGCGCATCCTCAATCGGCAACTCACTTGGTCTTTATGCCTAATCTCGAAAGCAAGGCGATTTGAATCCAGTACGCCCAAATTCGAGCTTAGGCGTTATGAAAAGCATTTTCTCTTAATTTAGACATAGACCGACTATATTTGTAGGCACGTTATTCTCCGTTCATTACCCCCTACAGGTATTATCAATGAAGCTCACAAGACATAAGCTGGGCCGCGGTTTCACTTATCTAGATCAAGATGGCGAACGTTTAAACAGAGCGTCTTCGCAGGGGCGCGAGGTTCTTGTCTGGATTGACTCATTGGCGATTCCGCCTGCGTGGCAGGGCGTTAGAATAGATACTGATGCGGCGACTAAGATCTACGCTTCTGGGCGAGATGCCGGGGGTAAAAAGCAATACATCTATAACCCTGAGTGGCGTGCGCTTAGAAACCAGGAAAAATTTGAGCGAGTGCTTCGTTTCGCCAATCAACTTAGTGATATGCGCTCTGTCACCCGAAAACATTTGAAAAGTTTTTTTACTAATCAAGAGGCCACTCGCCGAGCATTAACGCGCGACGTGGTGTTGTCGTGTATGGTCAGGCTTATTGATAGCGCGTATTTCCGGCCGGGTAACAGTCAATATTCAGCGGATAATGATAGCTACGGAATTACCACCTTGCGCTCACGACATTTGAGTGTTGACGACAACGAACTGAACTTTGAGTACCAGGGTAAATCTGGAGTTGAACAGTCGAAAACCGTTGTAGATGATCGCTTAGCGCGCATTGTTAGTGAACTTGATGATCAACCTGGCTATCGTATCTTTAAGTACTTCGACGGTGCCGAGAAGCGGTATGTGAATAGTGATGACCTCAATGCTTATATTAGAGAGCTTATGGGCGAGGAGTTTTCGGCCAAAGACTTTCGTACTTGGGCGGCGACTATGATAACGGCTGCGGCTTTGGCCCAGTCGCCGTCTGGGGGCAGCGAAAAGGATCGTCGTAAAATAGTTATCGAAGCCTTGGGTGTTGCTGCTGAACGCCTGGGCAATACGCCAAAAATCTGTGAGGAGAATTACGTCGACCCGAGGGTTATCGAAGCGTATATGAGCGGGCTTACGATCGCCGACTTTAACTACACTAGCGATATACCACTCGATGGTGATATGAGCAAAGACGAATTGGCAACGATCGATTTGTTGGAGTCCTATAGTTGAGGTGCTCTAGTTGAAGTTCACAAGTTAGCGATTAACTATTCCAACACAAATCAGCCCTTCGCCAGTTATCGTCATTTTCGCTGCGTCACTAGCGGTTATGTGCAGCAGATCGCCGATTGGAATTTCTATCTGCTTAGCTATCTTGCCGTCGAGAAAAGTGCATGTGCTGGGCTCTTTGTGTGCGAACAAAAATAGCTCGTCAGCATGGTTTTCAATCTCTTTACGCTCGCCTTCTTTTACAACAAAGACCTTAGACGAGACTCTTTGCTGGTTAAAAATTATCACTGCTGTCCCGTTAACTTATCACATTAAAATCAACTGATTAGGATTGAAGTG
>JAFMHC010000169.1 GCA_017854775.1 Gammaproteobacteria bacterium
CAAAGACGCCGCAATTTACTCAAGGTCTTTGGTCGACCTTTGAACACGTTGATAACTTGGTCGCACCGCACGGCGGTCGCGCGTCATTTAAAGGCGATGATCAGTTTTGGCCACAAGGGTTCTCGTATAAACCATCTTCTTTTCAAAATACAAATACGGGGCCGATGGGCGCGGTGCCCGAGGATACTCGCGACCCGGTAGAGGTTAGCCGTATTTATAAAATTCCTGAGACTCCAGTGGCTACTTCGGAATACTTTCCTGATGGCCTATCTACAGTAGGAATGAACAAAACCTATCAAAAATTACTTAAGGGTACTGTTTGGGAGAATTATCAATTGGTCGTTACTCAGTGGCCGACCGACCCGACATCTTTTTACGCAAGCCCGTTCTACTACCCACGAGGTTTTCCACCGGGTTCGCAAGTTGATCCGGAGCAGCCACAAGCGGTTAAAGATGCTGTGAGCAGAGCTAAGCAGAATGCCTCAGCGGCATACCCAAGGTGGGCGGGGTTGCCGATTCCACAAGTTGGCGCATTGAACTCAACCATGGAAACCTATTTTCAGAATCCTAATGGTACTCAGCCAATGGAAAATACCAGTTGTATGGGTTGCCACTATGGCGCATCGGATATGGACTTTAGCTGGGCCTTAAAGTTGCGTAGTTGGCCAACTGATTTTGAGCAAGGTCGAGTTAATAGCCAGGATTCAAAGCTTGCAACGGAGCCTGCTTATCCAAGCCCTTCCAATGTGCCAAAAAACTGATGTCGAGTTATTTAATTAATCCAAGGGTCATTGATCTTGCCTATTAATGGTTGAATGTCTAGTATGATTGCTTGGCATGACAAAGTTGTAAACAAATACTAATCAGCGGAGATAGGTTTGAAAAGACGAGAATTGTTTAGCATTACTGCCGGTCTTGGGGTTGTTACTCCAGGAATTGCAGGTACTTACACAGCAAGGGACTTATTAAATTACCTTTGCCCCCCCGGCAATCTGCCAGATCAATTAAGTTATCAGCCCAGCCCCTACGCTGAGCCGTTTAAAGCCGAATTGTTCATCCCGCCGGTTATGCCGCCACAAGAGATCGATGCGCTTGTGCCTCCTGCGGACCCGCGAGCACATCAACTTTGGGGTGAAACCTTATACGATAAGTGGGATTTAACACCAAAAAAGTCGTATCAGCTTAAGCAAAAAGAATTTGCTTGGCAGTATCATCCTGATGAGCCCTATACCGGCGGTTCGATATCCTGGGGTTGGGAAGGCCCAGACGGTTACAACAATGTTCTCGGTGAAAACCGCGTTACACCTGGACCAACCGTACATCTAAATTACGGTGAGGCGGTTGTTGTCAGGCAAAAGAATGATTTACCTCCTATTCAAACCTCGCTGGCAACCTTTGCCTTACCCTCTACAAGCATTCACTTACACAATGGGCATCAAGCGTCTGAAAGTGACGGAAACCCCCAAGATTGGATTGACAGTGGTGAATTTTGGGATCATAACTACCCAATGTTTCCGTCGGGTGGTGATGAGCGCGAAAAGCTCACAACGCTTTGGTATCACGATCACCGTTTAGACTTTACCGCGTCAAATGTTTACGCCGGCTTATCCGGTTTTTGTCTGTATTTTGATGAGCGAGATACTGGTAATGAAAACGATCCTGACCCTCAAGCATGGCGCTTGCCGAGTGGTAAATACGATGTTCCTCTAATGTTTCATGACGTTTTGTTCAACGAGGTAGACGGGCGTGCCGAAGCGGTTTTTAATAATTTTTACACTGACGGTTGGTTAGGTGACCAGGTCACGATTAACCGCACGATTCGCCCCTTTATGGACGTTGAGGCTCGTAAATACCGCTTTAGAATTGTCAACGGTGGGCCATCTAGGTTCTACCAATTTACCTTAGCAAGAACTGCTGACGATGCCAAAAATAGTCCGATCCCGATGATTGTAGTAACAGGTGATGGCAACTTTTTATCAGAGCCGATAATGGCTAATAATTTATTAATGTCGGTGGCGCAACGCTACGACGTCATTATTGATTTTTCTCATTTTGAGCCTGGAGAAGAAGTCATTCTATGGAACGTGTTAGAGCAAACCAATGGTAAAGGCCCCTCTGGCCGTATTCTTAAGGAACCTGATGGGGTGCTTAAATTTAAGGTTAAAGCACTGCAAAAAACCGATAATAGTCAAATTCCGACTCATTTTCGTGAGTTGCCAGACCTTATCGACGATCTATCGAAATTACCTCATCGTGTTTGGGACTTTGATTACGATGGCGGCTTATGGACTATTAACGGTTTAGTCATGGACCCTAATCGCATAGATGCTGGGATTGTTAAAAATAGTGCCGAAGTCTGGACATTTAGAAATACTGGCAATGATTGGTCTCATCCAGTGCATTGTCATTTCACTGAATTCTTAATTCTTGAGGTTAATGGGAAGCCTTACTATCACCTTGACGACGATGGGGAGAAGAAGAAAAGTTTTATCATGCAAACGATCGTTGATGGTAAATACCGTCTTGTTGATGCTGATGGCGAACTGCACACCAGCGACCCGCTGGATGCTTTTCTCGGTGGGCCTAGGCGTGATGTAGCGACTATTTTGCCTGGTGATGAAATGAAGGTGTTGTTGCGCTTCATGGACTTTGAAGGGCGTCATGTTATGCACTGTCATAATGTTGTGCATGAAGATCATGCCATGATGATTCGCTGGGATATTTTACCAGAAGGTCAAACCGAACCGATTATGACGTCGGTTCCTGCGAGTGATGTTTGGGATGATGGTTTCTTTGGTGAGAGTAGCGGTAGCTTAGGCGAAGCCCCTTTTGGTTTTCATCATGTTGAGCCAAGGCCGGCAACGGCCGGTGACGTTGAACCCTCTAGAGGGCGAGGTAACTTTCCGCCACAAGCTCCTAAAACCAAGGAGAAAAAGCAATGAGTTCGGAGAATGACTTGGATCAATACGCTGAAAAGAATGACAAATCCACAAAGCAATCTGCAGGCCGTACTCGTCGACAATTATTGACCGGTATGACCATTGGCGCTGGAGGGCTACTCGCGGCAGGTTTAACCAGCAAGGTTCAGGCGAATCAACCTATTAGTAGTGATGAATGTAGTGACGAGAGTGCCGGAAAAGAAGCATCACGTTTTCCGCAGCATGCCGTGGTTTTTGATCATCATGGGCGGAAACGGCGTTTCTATAATGATTTAGTCAAAAACAAGATAGTAATGCTGCAGTTTATGTCGACCGAGTTGGAAGGCGATTATCAAACGGCAAAAAACTTATCGCTTATGCAAGATATTCTAGGCAGCCGCTTTGGTCGTGATGTGTTTTTAATTTCCGCCACAGTCGACCCTGAGCGTGACACTGTCGAGGTCTTATCTAATTACGCGAAACAGCATAATGCCTCTCAGGGCTGGTCATTTATTACCGGCACGAGCGATACCATGCAAAGCATTAAAGACGCCTTGTTTTTTCGGCCTGGAGGTCACTCTGGACATGAAGGCCATGATCAACAAGACTGCTCAATGGGGCTAATTCGTTATGGTAATGATGCAACCGGCTTGTGGGGCTCGGTACCAACGCGCACCAACCCGCATTGGCTAGCAGAAAGGCTAAACTGGATCACGCCTAAGATAGGTGACGTTGCCTCTATTGTAAAACGTGGTGGCCCTCCTGAGAGAGAGAGTTAACGTATGGAGAATAGTAAAATGATGAAAGCAACTCTCGAGATGCAAACTAGAGCGTTAAAGCTGAGTAAACTCGAGTTGTGTGAATTGGGTAAGATATTTCTATCTAAAACCTTAAGTGTTGCTGGCCTAGTGTTGGTGGTATCAAACCCTAGCTACTCACAAAGCATTAACAAAGGTATTGGCCAATTCACTCCGATTGAGTGGAATTCTGGACTGAATTATTGTCAGCCAAATCAGCAGCCTCCGACTGCTGGCCATCCTGGGCCGCAGTTTCGTTTGCCTGCGTCTCAACAAAAGCCTGTGCCTCAGCTAGGAATCAGTAGCAATAGCACTTCCGTGCAAACCGCTGAAACATGCTTTCCAGAACCAGAATATGACCCGTTCAGATTACCTCCAGGCACTAATTTATTGCCGAATGTCTATGTGGATATGTTGGATGGTACTGGGCAAAGCATGCCTAATACATTGCCCTCTACGCCGAACATTCCTTACAATTTACACGACGGAAACCCGGTTGTAAGCGCATTGAGTAATGTGATTTCACCGACTGATGATCTGCATTCAGTGGTGTTTGGTTTGGAACAAGCTGTTGCTGATAAAAATGTAAAAGAAGCCCAAAAAATACTCAAATTTGGCCTTAATATTCTTGAAGGTAATGAGATAAAAGGTCGGCACTACAGCGGTTTTCCGGTGCTTCATTACCAAGGTGGCAGCAAAGAACAAACCGTCAAGCATGAAACCAAAACAGTGAAAGTACATCAGATTTGGTATGATGAGCACATTGAGTCAGACACTGCGTTTTTGAACTTAAGTGAGCTTGACCCCGAGGATACGTGGACGATTGAATATACGGTTGATGTACTTAATCGTGGCGAAGATGATTTTTCGCCATTCGTAATGTACTTTGATGACCCTAGTTTAACTCCCAAGGGTGGAAAACCATTACCTCATATTGGTATGGATCAAACGTTCTTCCCAATGCAGCAAGGGACTCGCACGGTCTTTAAAATTAAAATGACTCGAGCGAAGTATTTAAATCTAATTTATACCTGGGGTTGGAGAATGCACCCGCCGCGTATTCAGGCAATGGAAAACAGTAAGAAAATGTTTCCACCCTTAGCTGACGGTGTTGACACCAAAGGTAACCTAGTGGCTCGGCAGTCGGTAGTGGATTGGGAAACGTCGGTATTTGGTAGCAAACCAACCGCCAGTGAAGCAAACAAAGTGGCCGCTATTTCAATGATTGGTGATTTGTCACCAGCCAAAAAAATGTGGAATGCATTTAGAAGCGCGCAGCAAGCGTTACGCACTGAAGATTGGGACACGATTTCTACAAATTCAAAGGCAGCAAAAAACGCCTATTTTGATTGGCGCACTCGCTCACGTCTACCCGATGGGGTCGAGCCTGATCCAGAGTCTGATATAACCTTGCTTTACGTAAACAATACAATATACGGTGAATTTGTAGACGATGAAAAGCCGATACAATTCGCTGAAGTTCGTTGGCCTGAATGGAAAAAACGTAACGATCATCTGCTGAATGTAACCTTACACAATGGCGACTATTACCAACGTGCTTATGGCAATGTTGATTTTGGTGGTGCACGAGGCTGGGAAAATCAGTTTAAATCGTCCACTAAAGTTGGCGGGTCAGGGTGTTGGTTTACCTTCGGGCGCGCTCACTGGATGCAAAACATGTCGGCCATAATACTAGCACCGTCTCCTGGCGGCATAGAAACTGAGAAGCATACAGTTAATATACGGTACAACTACGAGCCATCGACAAGGCTGCGTTTTTATCAGTTCGACCCAATGCATCATGATGTGGGTATTTATAGTATTCACTAGGGCCTATCAACCAAACTAGGGTATATCAAGCAAAATGTATCGATGGAAAATAGTCGGCCAACGCGATTTGTGCGCGGTTTATGCGGTAAAGAACAGTCTCGCTAAACAGCGCTTATTGTCAGTGCTGTTTAGCGGACTATTTTTGATATTGGCTGTCTTGGGTATAGAGCCGAGCGACGCAGTTGAACCGAATAAGCCTCGATATCAAATTCGTGAAATTCAGAATACTCTTGATGAGGCTTTTACTCAGAAGGTCTCACTGATTGACGCTAATGGAGGCGCAGTTCAACTTTCTGATCTTGTCGCTGAGCATCGGCAGCAGCCCGTTATCATGCAGTTTATTTTCACCAGTTGCGCAAATGTTTGCCCGGTGATGAGTACACTATTGCGAGCGGTTCAGAAAGACCTTGTTGGTAAAGCACAGCTGATTTCGATTAGTATTGACCCTGAGTTTGATGACAGCAATAAGCTGCAAGACTATGCAAAGAAATTTGATGCACAACCGCATTGGCGTTTTTTTACCGGCGAGTTAAATGACATTATTCGTTTACAGAAGCAGATTGATGTTTATCAACAAAATAAAATGCGCCACCAACCAGTGACCTTCTTCTTACTGAATCAGCGCTTGTTTCGACTCGACGGCCTACCGTCGAAAGAGGATACTCTCGCCGAGCTAGACAAGATGCTTGAAGAAACTCAACTAAGCGTATCGAGTCCCGGTTAAAACGTTAATCGGTGTTTTTTATGTTCCTTAGAGAGTCTCTTATTTGTTCGATGATAAAAGCGACAACATTTTTATTGCTACTTTTTCTTGACCTAAGTAAGCCAACGCTAGCGAATGATTTTCAAATTGGAAAGCGCTTTTATGAAAAAGGATTATTAGCTGACAGCACGCCGGTTAGTGTGATCTTACAAGGTGATATTAAGGCTAACGGACACTTAATTAATTGTGCTTCTTGTCATCGCTCTAGTGGTTACGGTGATGGCGAAGGCGGCAATTATGTGCCGCCCATTACTGGACCCGTTTTATTTAATGAATATGCTCCCGAGCGGCAGCATATTTTTCGCAACCTCTACCAGGATGTGCAAACACCGGCAACAAGGGCTCAAGTTCATGATCTAAAACAGCGTGCTGCTTACAATGAGCAATTGTTGAACAGAGCTATCACCTCGGGCATCAATAGCGATGATGAACAGCTTTCATTATCGATGCCGCGCTTTATGCTTGATAAAGCAACTCTGAAAGGCTTGACGGTATACCTCAAAAGTTTAGGAGCGCAAAACCTGGATTCATTGCCCAAAATAGGGGTAGAGCCAGATATATTACACTTTGCGACCATTTTCACGCCTGATGTGAATCCCGCAGAGAAGGCCGCCATCATGGCTGTCTTTAATGCTTACCTTAAACGTAAAAATTTTAATACCATTGCCGCACAAAAAAAGCCTAACTATTCATCAGGCTACAAATCAGATTTTGTTTACGCACAAAGGCAATGGCAATTGCATGAATGGCAACTGACAGGTTCTGCCGAACAATGGCCTAAACAGTTAGCGGCTTTTTATCAGGCGAAGTCTGTGTTTTCGGTACTCGGCGGTAAAGGGCAGCGCTGGCAAGCCATACATGATTTTTGTGAACAGCGCAGCCTACCGTGTCTATTTCCGAATACGCCCTTGCCAGTCACGGCCAAGGCAGGCGAATACACGCTGTATTTTTCAAAAGGCTTGCAGGGCGAAGCCGATTCACTTGCAACGCATCTTCAGTCTTTAGACGATGTATCACCGGTTGTGCAAATCTATCGTGCTAATAGTGTCGGAGAAGTTGCGGCAAGGTTTCTCGATAATCGCTTGTCTAAAAAACAATCGTCCAAGATCACCTCATCAGACTTAATTATTACCGAACAACAAAGGTTAGGTGCCGCGTTTTGGGAACCGCTGTTGGCGCAGAAAAAGACTCTAGTTCTATGGTTAGATAGAGATGATTTCGATACCCTACCGAGCTTAAGCAGTATTAATTTGCAGCAAGCTTCTATCTTTGTATCGGCATCGCTTATAGATTTAAAAAACAAGCCTCTTTCGCCTCAACGATACAATAAAGCGCTTTCGTTTATTTGGCCGTGGGCACTGCCTAATCACGAACCTAAGCGTCTATACCGTGCCCGCGCTTGGATGCGCTCTCGCGGTGTCCCCATGACACATGAACTAGAGCAACTTAATACGTTTTTTGTGCTTAACGTTGTCGACTACGCAATGCATGATTTACTGGATCGATTCTCACGGGAATACAGTATTGAAATCATCGAGCGCATTACAGAAAACGCCCTTAACCCAGGTTTGTATCGCAGCATGTCACTCGGGCCCAAACAGCGTTTCGCAGTTAAAAAATACAGCATCCTCAACGCACCTTTACTGATACCTGAAAATTCAAACAGGTAGAAAATCAGTAATGTGGTAATTGTCACTACAATGTTGGCTGTATCGCCCATTCGACAACACCGGTTCTAACCGAAAAACGCGAAGGCGATGGATGTCGATGACTAGAGATTGTCAATAGCGCTGTCTGACGGCTAGGTGAGCAGCTAGAAAAGCTGATTCCGACACTTTTTCCAGAAACTGTTCAAATTTAATGTTGAGGAACACAATTACAAAGTGGCCGTGTTTCCTCTAGCTAAGGTTGTGTGTCTGATTTATTTCTCAGCTTAAAATCGAACCTTCTCAGTGGGCACCTCTGAATATCGACTAAAATCTACCCGAAAAACCACTGAGGCAAGAGTGACGCCTTGATCAGTGCCGTTGAGTGATATTTCAGCCTTCCAAACAGTTCCTCCACTAGACAGGACGAAAACTTCACTGCTTCCCCCTGACGGCCCGACCTCTCCATTATTACAATTTACATATAAGGTTCTATCAGCATCCCGACCACTAAGGGGGCGAAGAGCAAAAACATCAATACCAACATAATTAGTGGCGGCATTATATAAGCGCCCGACACCAAACTCGGCGACTGAATCAGATAAGGAAACCTGCTGAAAACTAGGATTGATAGGATCAGTACTATCATCAAGGAGGTAGTAATCATTGTCATCGAGGCTGAATCCGCCTGTATCCATAGGTGGGGCGCTACAAAGAGATGTAATTTCTTGAGAAAACACTATCTCGGAAGCTGCAACAATACGCTCTAACACAAAAAACTGTATCGAATTTCCAAATTCGTTAGTCGCTAAAAGGTCTAAACGAATTGATCCAAGGTCTGAAGCTTCTAACATGTAATTAAAAAGTACAATCGGCCCTAAGCCAGTACCAATTGGTTCGCCGTTTTTTATGATGGACCATTCAGTCTTCGAAAGGTCTGAGCCATCATCACCAAACTCGGCCTCGATTGTTATTGTTGTTCCGACAAATAAGCGTGGCGAATTACCGAACCATCGTCCGCTTTCAAGTACTGGTTGGTTCAATGTGCTGCTCTGGGCATGAGCAGGTAAGACCACGGCACTTACAATAGGCTTAATCCATAAGTTAGGCATTACTGTTACGAACGCTCCAGTTTTTACTAATTTTCCTAGTGTTTTCCTTTTATCAATCACAGTTACAACCAGTTTTTATTATTCGAACGCCAACATTCAATTATGAGCCGACCAAATATAAAAGTAAAATACTAAAACTGTATTGTCACTAGCGTCGTGCGCAATGATTCTTGGAACTTTGGCTACATTTAGTAGTTATTAAATTACCGGCTAGTGATCCAAAAGTGCCCCGTGCATTTACCCTCAATATTGGCGCGTCGCGCGATGGATTCATTCACAACTTTCATGAACCACGACAAGCTC
>JAFMHC010000170.1 GCA_017854775.1 Gammaproteobacteria bacterium
CTAATTGCGAGAGGCGTCTGGCATAAATTCTGTTAACCATAAGCCCTCCTACTCCAACCAAAATCGTAAACAGCAAAATCGATGCAAGGGTTAGCTCTACCAGCCCATTAGGTATAGAAAACTCGATGTGTATAAAGAATAAAACCAGCTGGAATAGACCGGCGTAGTAGTGCAACTGCGCCCAACTTGCGTTACTTCCAAGCGGCAACACACTCAGACGCTTCTTAACGCCAAAAAACAAAAGCAGCAGAATGACCAAGACCAATGCCCAGCCTGAATAATATTGTTGAATTAACAAAGTCAATTCGAGTACTTGAAACGCGAGCAATGCTAAAACACTCACAAACAGCAAAAGAAACGTGTTTCGAAGTCTTCGACCGGCAAAGCTCATTAGCGATTCACCCAATCTGACAATCGACCTATATCCTTAACGTCTATGCGAATCAACGCATCGTGTGAACAGGCTCGTTCACAGGCTGGGCCGCCAGCCACATCAGAACAGAGGTCACACTTTGTAGCTTTAAGAATCGGTTTTTGCTTATCATCGGAGATAAGTGCGCCTTTTGAATCTCGAATCGGCACCATTCGAATATTGTCATAGGGGCAACTATTTGCGCAGGTCGAGCAACCAATACAGGTCTCATCGTTGATAGTGACCACGCCGTCTTCTGATCGGTGTATCGCTCCTGTTGGGCAGCCAATTAGGCACACGGGATCATCGCAATGCATGCAAGCGTTGGCAATCATATATTGACCAAAGCTGGCTCCATGGCGGGCAAACCGCGGGTTATTATCGTGCGCATTCGAGCATGCTGTTACACAGTCATCACATCGAATACAACGCTCCAGATCAATCATCATGGTTTGAGTGCCATTGATAACTCTGTTCTCGACCAGGAATTCAGTGAGCTTTCTATCTAGCGGCGGCTTCTCTGTATTTTTAGGCTGATGTCTTTCCTCAGACTGCAGGCACTCTTCAAGCGCCGCCTGTATTTTGGGGTCTGTAGTGGTACTAAAAACATTATTTTCCAACCAATCAGAGGGTATCCGAATTACATCGCAATACCCTAAGGCGCGCAGGCTACAACTTAGAGAAGCGGCTTTATCCGTTTGCCAATAGTCGTAAAGCTCCTTTAAACCAAATAACTCGCCTCGACTCAAATGCCCTAGAGTGTAGTGTCCGTGGTTAATCTTACGACTTACCCTAGCGAAACCATTCCTAATTAGTAGCAAACCATCCGGGTAATCGCCCTCTTCTGAGATAAGCGGTTCAGCCTGAATTATCCGATTGATGTCGTCATCACTGTGTGCTTCCTTAGCGGCTTTTTGAAAATCTCGGTGCCATTCAAATTCGCCATGTACTTCGAACAGGGCCAGCTTGGCCAACTCTAAAATTTTATCCTTTGCAACGTGCGCGAATAAGGGCTGACAAAGAAGTTCTTCATAGAGCCCTCGTTGACGATATAGCGTATCGATATAGTTCTTGAACGGACTTTCATATTTACAAATATCGCGCAGTCCTTGCCACCGAATTTCCAACACTTCAACACGTCTCCTAGCAACCACAGTATTGTTTATCATGGTGCGGCCGAGCACGGCCGATTCTCCGAAGATATCTCCTGCTTTGAGTTCAATCTGTTCAACACCAGCCTCGCTAATACGCTCCTGGAGATCGTCAATACTCGGCAAAAGCGACTTGCCATTTTTTGCGATAGAGGAACTATCTTGATCTGAAGAATCTAACCTTTGAACTATGTCCAGAGCAGCGTCCGAAGGGCCAACTTGATGCCTGACCTCCGGAATACGGCTGCGTTTAAAAAATTTCATCAACGATCGAAATACTGAAGGCTTGGCTGGTTTTCTCTGCCCCCAGGCTGAGGAATCGATGCCCGGTGAAAGCACTAACGTAGCGGTGCCCGACAGAATCAAAAATGCGGAGTTTGTATAAGCCCCCGCATGAACAATCAACTGGTCCTTTTCAACTGTAATAATTCGACAATCATTACGAATAATATCTCGGAGCTTAAGTGATGTAGGGAAATTCCCTTCATCCATTAAATGAAAGTGCGGACTGGATAATATCCAATCCACATGCCCACTGCGCATGCCCACTGCGCATGTCCTTAGAAAAGGCTTGGTCCCAACGTTTGGGTCGATTGAAAGTCTCCACGCTCATTTACTTTTGATAAACCTTGCCCTTGAACTTATCAGCGCTTGGAAGCAATGAATCTACACCCGCCAAAGCACTAGTGTCATCACTAACTGAATAGTTCGCTGCAAACTGCTTCGCGCTCGTCGCCACCGTGTCGGCTACCTTCAGAAGCGGTGCTTTGTTATTGAGTTTCAATTTAGCCGTAGAAGCTATATTTATGATTTCCGTTAACTGTTTATCATCAACGGTTTCGTCAATCTTGTTCAAGAAAGCCAGAGCTCGCTTGGCCCTCTTCGCCATGGCAATTGCGTAATCACCTCCGGTGCTGGCTTGTGCGACTCCGCGCAGCGCATATTCGAGGTCTAACATTTTACCAATTATGTAAAATGCCCTCTTTCTATTTAGATCAGCCTCGGTATTTTCTTCGCTATACCAAAGATTGTGCCTGACCTCGCCTTGCGACCAACGTACCAGTTCAAATTTGCTACCTGCGGTGTGGCCTCCGACATTGACAAGTTTTTCGTTTGGAACGGTATGGCAGCCATAACAATTCGCCGCGAGGTCATACAAATTACTTGGCCTGATCATGCCAGCGGCTTGCGAATCTTTATAGCGTTTGATTTTATGAGCCAGCTCTTCGTTCTCGGCTTTTACATCTTTGCCGCCAAAGTCGCTGTGTACATCGATCCAGTCTTTTCCCGCACCATGGCAGGATTCGCACGATATACCGGATATCGGTGTCAGTACTTCTTCTTCAATAGCCAATGTGAAGTGACAAGTAAGACAATCGCTTTCTGATTTGATGCGTTTTATGCCCATTTTGTCAGCAATATCGCGGGCTTCATCACTTCTCGGCATATCTTTAAATGTTGAAGAGTGATGAGATTGCTTCCAAGCCTTCACCGTTTCTTTATGACATTCCCCACACGCATCTGGCCCTTTGACGTTTGCGGGTTCTAATCGGTAGTCATTGGCAAAACCTGGGGTAGAAAAGGAGATTCCAACTAAAAGGAAACTGCTGGTAAATAGAGCCCTGAGTCGTCGACTGGCGGTTATTTCTAATTGAACTACCTTATTCATATTGATCATTATTAATACCTCTTTCACTTAAGCATTCAGGGTTAAATTCTTTTTTGGAATAGCGATACAGGGCAAACAAGAGCCTTTTTCAACGTCGGTTCCCGGCTCGTCTATGTATTCAACGTCGCCTGCCAGTATTGCCGTTAAACAAGTACCGCAGCTGCCGGCACGGCAACCGCTTTCCATTGCAATACCGGCATCTTCAGCAGCTTCTAATAAGGTTCCATTGGATGAATCCCATTCAATCGATTCTTCTGAAATTCGAAAGTTTACAGTGTGTCTTTTCTTATTTAAATCATTGGCTTGAGACGTACTCTTCTTGCCAATTGTTGCTGGACCAAAGGACTCGAAATGAATTCTTTGAGGGTTAACCTCTCTTTGTTCCAGCCCGCCTACTATCGCGTCCATCATCGGTGGTGGCCCACACACAAAGTAGTCAACTTCAAGCGGGCTTACAGTGCTCGACATTAATTCAAACATCGTTTCAACTGAAACAAAGCCTTGGTGCCTTCGATCAGAGATGAGGTCTTGATCAAGCTCAGAGGAAAAATAGTGAACTTGTAGATTAGCCATCTTGCGTTCCAATTTGGCAAGGTGCTTGGCCATAATCAAATCATTAATATCGCGCACCGCATAGAACATAAACACTTGGCGTTTGCTGCTCTGTGAATAAAGCGTATTGATCATTGAAAGTGATGGAGTTAATCCGATGCCACCGGCAACCAAAGCGACAGGCCCTCGTTCACTGGTATCCAAGTAGAACTTACCCGCTGGTGCCTTTACATCAAGCACATCATTTTCAATGATCTCGTCGTGAAAAAAACACGATGAGAGCCCGTCCGGTAGATCATTAGTGCCGACTGGCGCTGCTTGTCGACGTATTGAAATTCTGTAATGAGCGGTTTCATTGGCGTCATCAGACAAGGAATAACATCTTACAACCGGCTTGTTTTGACCCGGGATTTTCAATCGAAAGGTCAGGTGTTGTCCTGCTAAGAAACGGGGTAGAGGCTTACCATCGTGCGGTTTTAGATAAAACGATTTAATCGTCTCATTTTCGACGCAGATCTTGGCAACTCTAAATTTTCTCCAACCTGACCATGCATTTAGCTGTTGCTCTCTAATCGACGATTGCTGAATTAATTTGTCGACCTCTTGCTCTAAACGTTCATTTTCAATCGAAATACGCGCGTGTACTTGGCGTGCCTGCTTTGCTTTCGAAAACAGTGACAAGCTAATGTTAGCGGCCACTAAGATCAGAACCAAACTGCTTAGGTAGAGAAGCATTCGTTTGTTCGCTATAGTTTGATCTGAAATTCGAGGCGAATTCCAAAATCAGTATCAAAACCACGTTGCTTGGTGGCGAACGCATCCACTTGCCAAAAGCTGCGTTGGCCTATCGCTTTTTGAAAGCGCAAGCCGAGCCCATATTCGTCTTCAATTAGAGTCAGATCATCATCTTCGAAACGCCCGGCCGCTTCAATTGTGAACTGCGTTCGTTTGTCATTGGAAAAGCGTTGATAACCGAGCGCGAAGCCAGCCGCATCCGCTGATGAATTACTCAGAGGCGCAGGAAAACTGCCCAAACCTTGGGCTGCAAACAACAACCCCGTTCGCCCTAATGGCCCGCCAGCCAAAGGCCCCCTTGCCGCCGAGGTGAAGTTGTCAATCGCGACAAACCCGTTAAGGTAAAGGTTGTCATGCGTATATTTGGGTATCCATGAGAGTTCAGTAAACAGCAATACACCATCATCAGCCTGGTCGGTAACATCTCCCGCAGCCTGGGAGACGGCGGCACGGAAGGTCGCATTGGTCTTGCCAAAGCGGCGAGTAGCGTCAAAACCAAGATTAAAAAGGTCCCCAGAGGCTTCACCATCTACATAAACCAGATCAAAATTGTAGGTGCTTCGAATACCATCGATTTGATTGAACCACGCGAATAGCTGGCTATCATCATCTTCTATGTTATCGCTTCGATTAACACCGTTTAGGCCGACGAAAATGCTCGATCGCCAGTTGATAATGCTCGGATTTTCGGCGAAGCGAATATTGTTTTTACTAAAGCCAAAGCCGTCCATATTATCGTTAACCAGAAAGCCTTCGCCGAACAATACATTCTGACGCCCGATGCTGAAGCCAATATCATTCTTAGTTCCATCTCGGGTATCCCATTTTGGGAAAATTTCCGAAAGGTCGCCCTCAAAGAAAAGTGTATCGAGGTCGAGGTTCAACTCATTAATTGACTGCGTCTGATCATCGGAGTGCGAGTAGCTGCTTCCTGAAAACTGCCCGGTATCACGATTGTGTAGTGGGGTAAATCCAACTAATATTCTCTCGGTACCACTGAGTTGAAGATTGGCGAATAGGTCGAGACGGTTTGCCCATTCTCGAACTTCTTCGGTAGAACTTGAGTCGTCATAAGTTTGATAGGCACTGCGCAAGGTTCCGTAAACCCATAACGACGGAGTCCAGACTGCGCCGGTTGGCAAGGTAAAACCTTTAGAGATGTTGCCGGTTGCTAAAAATTTGGGGCCAAGCTCCAGCAATGGCTTGGCTCTGGGCGGCAGCTCTTCGTCGGCAAGGTATTTGCCCGGCTGTGTACTTAACTCCCATTCAGCGCCCGCTGCATTCGCATTCAGACTAGTGACGCTGGAGATGGCAATGAAACACATTGGAATTACTTGCGTGCTTCTACTTAGATAATCTCTGAAAGTAGTCATATTATGGTTCCGCACGGGCTGATGGCTGTAAGTTCAATTTAGCCGTTTTCTCCCAAATCGTTTGATGGTTCTCCACCAGTCGGTCAGCGACCTCGCGGGCCGACATTCCATAGTCAAATCCCACATCGGCTATTTCGTGTATCAAGTTAACCGGAACAGCGGCGGATTTTAGGCGATAGCGAACCGACAATGATGTGGCGTTACCCAATTGTTTTTTTGAAACTCGATAACGCGCTTTTCGTGTCGCGCTTGGCGGCAGAGTTTGTCGGTGTTTGCGCACATCCCCAGGCTGGCCAGTTAGCATCAGTGATCGAGTAAAGGGCCTTACAAAAGGCGTTACATCGCTAGAATAATTCACCGCCAGCACTTGCTCGCGTTCGCCACCGCGTAGGTTTCGTGTTAAAAATTTTGATTGCAGGTTAAACAGGTACTTATCCAGCTCCAGCTTGCCGTTGTGCACATACAGCGAGTGGGTATCACGTAGGTCGCCATTGGGGTCCAAGTCCCCTGATTTGAATAGCACAGCACCGTCCTGATCGCTTACCGTTACTTCTAACCAAACCAATCGCTCAGCGTCAAAGCCTGTGGGTACATTATGACCATCTGTGCCATTACTGACAGGGATCACAAACTCCACGCCCTTTTTGGAAACCTTGGCAAACTCGAGCTCGCCAACTTTGTAGCCGTTTCTTAATACTTCGAGTCGCTTTGTCTCTGCCCAATCTAATAATGAGTGTTGCTCGTCAATGATTTTGCGTGCGTCGTAGCGATCATCAATTGACTTCCAATGTGTTGGAAAAGCATAGTCATCAGCAACACTTGCCTCAAATGCATCCGTTCCCCAGCCAGCCTTGTCATCAAACTCCAGCCATTGCGCTAGCGTGGCTAATTCTACTGCGTTGGCATTATGCGGAAATATCCCCGGATGAATTACTGAGTAATCAGGTCCGGCAAAAAAATGATTCGTTAGCTTACGATCTTTAGTGGCTACGCCGCCCACAACCGCAGCTGGGCCCTGTGCATATCCAGTTGGAACACCCTGCTCTACACCCATATGGCAATCCTGACAAGATTCGCCACGTGCGGCCGCCGGTGAGTTTTTGTATTCTGAAAATGCCTCTTCTACGCGAAATCCATTAAATAGATTTACGTCATGGCATGAGCCGCAAAACTGCGATGTCTGAATCTGTGGAAAATGCCCTACTTTGGTGTGTATTTGACGGCCTGATTCGCCCGGTTCTGTCACCACCCGGTATTGATCACGGTTATCCAACACTCTTTCTAACTCATCACCCCCAGTTGGCCCATATACTTTTGTCAGCAAATCACCTTCCACCAACGCTAATCGACCCGATACCTTGCCATACTCCTGCTCTACCCTATGACAAACGACACAGGTAATTCCCTCACGTGAGGTGGGGTGACGATCCAAATTAGATATATAGGTAGACTCACCTATATTCATACCAACCTGCGTATGGCAGCGAATACAGAAGTCTCCATTGGTGCCATTACTTAACTTGTTGATCTTGTTCTGCATCGCCATATAAATCGGGCTGAGCTGAGCATAGGCGTGTTGTGACACTGACCATTCCTTGTAGTGATCTTCATGACAGGTCTTGCAGGCATTAGCTGATGGGTAGCGACTCTCCGCAAAGATGTTTAAATGCGCTTGCGCGGTCGGGTCATCATCGGCTGAAGCCGACGTTTGCTCGTCATCGTCGCTAAGCAACTCGTCATCGCTTAATAGTTCATCATCACTTAATAAGTCGTCATCCAAAAGCAAGTCATCGCCGCTTAAAGAATCATCGATTAGTAACTGATCATCGCTCTGTGCAAAACTCGATGAAACAATAGAACGAGATGTGACAACATCGCCGACAATAAACAGACTACAGACGGTGAATATCAACAGATAGCCGCGAACACTACTTTTGATAATCGTCGTACTTTCCACCTTGTGATTATTGCTACCCATGCCACCACCTTTGATATTAAGAATATTCTCACTTACAGACTAATCACTAATTGAGGAGGCAGAACGCAGTAAATGTGAAGAAAATGTGTACCTTTGGAAGCAATTGTGCGGCAAAAGTCGAGATAGGATTAGTTCGACGCGGCTTCCATGCCGGTAACAATAATGGGTTGAAAAATACCTTGGATCAGGCATGCCAAGAAATACTGGCACACCTCACCACTAAATAGCTCTAGCTATTATCCTCTGATTCGTTACGGTCCGGCTTACCTTCTGGCCGACCAACACTTGGCTTGCAGGCCAGCGCCTGAGAATCCCCTCTTCGAGGTACAATACAGCTGCCAGAGACCGTCTCACCGCGCCCCCCAGTGAACTCACATGCCTGATCAACTTCGGCACTCGAACATGCCTCAATCGCCTCTGGTGGTGGCCCGCGATGACCGCGTTTATTACCGCCCTCTTGGGCCATCGCACTACCGGCTAGCAGCATTAAAGCGGCAATCAGTGATAACGGGACTAATGTTGTTGAATTTTTCAAACTCATGCTAACTCCAAATTGATTAAAGTTGTTTAGTGACATGAGTATCAAATTCAATTGGGGAGCAATTGTGGAGAAATTAGGGAGGTTTTAAGGAATCAGCAAGACCTTGGCTATTCGACTTTGTAACCCACGCCATAGATTGAGTGGATCAAATCATCCACCGTCTCCTCGCTGTCGATTTTAAGAGCAAGCTTTTTTCGTATATTCTTAATATGCGTATCAATGGTTCGATCACTTACAACCCGCCCGTCGGTATAGGCGACGTTCATCAATTGATTCCTAGAGAAAATACATCCAGGTCGATTCGCCATTGCAAATAACATACGGAACTCGACGGCTGTTAGGCTAGTAGACAGTTCACCAAACTGACAGGAAAATTTTTCTTGATCCAGTTGTAAACTTCGATATTTGATAGGCGGCTTTGATCGTGAAGACGTGTAAACTTCTTGCCCATCAATCGGCACTTTAGAAGCATCGACTATTTGTACCCGTCGAAGTATGTTGCGGATACGAACGACTACTTCACGTGGGCTAAAGGGCTTACATATATAGTCATCGGCACCCAATTCTAGCCCCAATAAACGGTCTATCTCGTCTACGCGTGCGGTGATCATCACAATGGGGACCATCGAGAATTGCCGAACCTCTTTACATATCGTGAGTCCATCTTTGCCTGGCAACATGACGTCAAGTAACACACAGTCAGGCTTAAGCGACCCAATCAACTCGACG
>JAFMHC010000171.1 GCA_017854775.1 Gammaproteobacteria bacterium
TCAGTGACTCGTGCGTGCCCATGTCCAACCATGCGAGACCTCGACCAAATACCTGAACCGATAAATCCCCCCATTCCAAGTATTGTTTATTTACATCAGTAATTTCCAACTCGCCACGTTCTGATGGCTGGATACTCTTAGCGACGTCAACAACTCGGTTGTCGTAGAAATACAGCCCGGTAACCGCGTAGTTAGACTTGGCTTTTTTAGGCTTCTCTTCTAAGCTCAAAGCGTTCCACTTCTCATCAAACTCGACCACACCATAGCGTTCAGGGTCATGTACGGGGTAAGCAAAAACGGTGGCGCCCTTCTTTTGCTCGCCGGCTTGCGCAAGATGTTTGCTTAAATCTGAGCCATGAAACACGTTATCGCCAAGCACTAACGCGCAGTCGTCGTTGCCGATAAACTCAGAGCCAATAATAAATGCTTGCGCAAGCCCATCTGGGGATGGCTGAACGGGGTATGAAATATTCAAGCCCCATTGCGAGCCATCGCGCATTAGTTGTTGAAACCGTGGTGTATCTTGAGGTGTCGAGATAATCAATATGTCTCGAATACCCGCTAACATAAGTGACGAAAGGGGGTAATAAATCATCGGCTTATCGTACACCGGCAATAGCTGTTTCGATACCGCTTGCGTCACCGGGTGTAAGCGTGTGCCTGAACCGCCAGCTAAAACTATTCCTCTCATTTCACTTTCCTCTTTTTAATCAACCTAAGTTTAACCAACCTAAGTTCAGTCAATTTATGGTCAATCAAGTTAACTGGTTTTATTTCGAGCCTAAACGGTCGCCACTATAACCACCGGATACTTTGGTGACCCATTCGGCGTTGCCTAAATACCACTCTACTGTTTTTCGAATGCCTGTCTCAAATGTTTCTTGCGGAGCCCAACCTAGCTCTCGCTCAATTTTGCTAGCGTCAATAGCATATCGTCGGTCATGACCAGGCCTATCGGCGACATAGCTTATTTGCTCGGCATATTTTTTGCCATCGGCTCGTGGAGTAATATCGTCGAGGATGGCACACATGGTGGTGACTACTTCGATATTAGTTTTTTCATTGTGCCCACCAACATTGTAGACCTCTCCATTTTCACCCTCGGTGACGATAGTCCATAGGGCTTTCACATGATCATCGACAAACAACCAGTCGCGAATGTTGTCACCTTTACCGTAGATCGGTAACGGCTCGCCGGCGACTGCTTTTTGGATAATAAGTGGCACTAATTTTTCAGGGAACTGAAACGGACCATAGTTATTAGAGCAATTTGATATAACCACGGGTAGTTTGTAGGTTTTATTCCAAGCCCTAACTAGATGGTCCGAGCTTGCTTTGCTTGCTGAATAAGGCGAATTAGGTTTATAGCGAGTGGTCTCGGTAAACAAACCGCTTTCGCCCAAGCTGCCGTAGACTTCATCGGTTGATATATGATGAAATTTGAAAGCGTCTTTTTTGGCACCTTCGAGGCTTTGATAATACCCAAGCGCCACTTGAAGCAAGTTATAGGTGCCAACAATATTAGTTTGAATAAATTCGCCAGGGCCGTCAATCGACCGGTCAACATGCGACTCAGCGGCTAAATGCATTATATAGTCAGGCTGATGCTTCTCTACCAGAGCCTGCATTGCCTCGGTGTCAATAATGTCGTATTGATAGAAATGATGGCGTTGACTAGCATCGGCACCCCCTAATGAATGCAAACTACCCGCATAGGTAAGTTTATCGACATTGATCACTACTGTGTCAGTTTGATTAATCAAGTATCGGACTAGCGCAGAGCCGATAAAGCCCGCGCCGCCGGTTAGCAATACAGTTTTGCTCATTTTATCACTCTTATTCTGTTCTTAATTAGTTTGATAACTTTTATTAGTTTGATAATAAGGTTCATGACCACACTTATGCCGAGTTCGAATCTAGCTCGTTCATCAACGGGTTTCGGTAATTCATATTTAGCAGCATTGCAGGCACTAAAAGTTTCTCTGCGCCATACAAACCCTCTAACTCAAGGGCCAACTCGCGAGTCTGCTCCATTGAGGTTAATACAATCGCATCAAAGCTGTCGCATTCTATGCTTTGCTCGACGATAGGTACACCAAAAAACTCATGTCGTTGAGAGCCTGGCTGATAAATCGCGACAAGTTCGATCTTGCTCTGCATTGCTCGCATTACGGCTATCTCAGTTAGGTCAGATAGGCCCGCGAGTACCACTCGAGTACTGCCAGCCGACACGCAGTGATCAAACACTGCTGAGTACTCGTCGCCCGACTGACGGAACAACGCTAGAGAGGTAGAAAAAAAGTCGGCGGTGAGTCTTGCCTTCTCAGCAAAGCCGTTTGGCGTTAAGTAATACAGATATCGATTAGCCGGAGCCGTAGTTATCTTAATCCAACCCTTTTTCACGCAGCGCTTTAAAGATGAGTTGGCGAGGCCTAGCGCCACGCCCATCTCTTGAGCGAGATGTCGTTGACTAATATTATCTTTTTGCTCAATCGCCTGCAGCAACCCCAAAGTCAATTGACTTTGTTTGTCGTTGCTCGCAACGGTATTAGGCCGTTCAGAAGCTATTGAGTTTCGATTCGTGTTCATAGCGTGAACACTATAAAGATTGATGTAGGCTTAGTCAAAACATTTAGCACCGCATTTAGTTCCCGAGTTTAGGGCATAGTTCGCAACAGGGTTATCGACATAGCTAGCGTCTCGAAACTGTAAAAAAAATGACACATCGCTGTCACAAATCCGACCTATCTTAAGCGAAACTTATTACGTAACGCGAACCTAGATATGACTAAAGCTGAT
This sequence comes from Gammaproteobacteria bacterium, assembly GCA_017854775.1. Classification (GTDB taxonomy): domain Bacteria; phylum Pseudomonadota; class Gammaproteobacteria; order Arenicellales; family Arenicellaceae; genus Arenicella. The sequence continues at coordinate 2,800 of JAFMHC010000171.1, forward strand.
TTACACGTTCATTCGAAATACTCTGACCAACCTAGCACTTGGGGGCACAAGGTTTACAACTCGCCGGAGAGCTTCACTGAAACAGAAACAGTGTATTGGCAGGCTAAATCGCGTGGCATGGATTTCGTCACCCTAACCGACCACGATGATATTAGAGGCTCTCTTGAGCTGGTTAAAAACCATCCTGACGACTGTTTTATATCTTGCGAGGTAACCACATTCTTCCCAGAAGACGGTTGCAAAGCTCACGTGCTGGTTTATGGCATCGATGAATCGCAATATCGACAGCTAATGGCAATAGCAAAAAACATCTATCTTTTACGAGACTACATAGCCGAACAAAAAATCGCCTATTCAGTCGCCCACGCGACCCACGACCAGGATGGGCGATTAGGCTTTGAACACATCGAAAAACTAGTACTGCTTTTTGATGTCTTTGAAGTCGTCAACGGCGCGTCAGGAGCATTAAACAACACCCTATTGGACAACTACCTAAAAACTTTAAATAGAACCATGTTTGAGCAACTGCAGGCCAAGCATGGCTTAAAGCCGATTAGCACAACCTCATGGATCAAGGGGTTTACTGGTGGCTCGGACGATCATTGCGGCATTCTAATTGGCAGCGCGTATACCGAGTGCCGAGCTCAAAATGTTAGCCAATACATAAACGCAATACGCGAAAAAAGCAGCACAGCCGGAGGGCTACATGGAAGTTTTGAGTCGTTCGCAACAGGTATCATCAAGCATGTGCATGATTACCGAGCAAATAGCGGCACTAAATATTCAAACACAAAAATGAGTGATTTCCTTGAACTGTTTTTTGATGACAAGGAAGGTAATTTAGTTAAGCGTTTCAAGAAAAGTCAATCACTGCGATATCTAAAGAAAAAAAACACCAAGACACATAAGGCATTAGCGGCTTTATTGCAGCAAGTTCAAAGTGATCTCCACAGCGACATGTCGGACAAAATACCGCAAACTTACACGCTGATTACCGACCTTCACGACGAGATGTTTTGCGCCGTAATCGAGGCCTTTTCAAAGCACCTTCCTAGCGGCGATATATTTAAAGGCTTCAACCGGCTGGTGTCGTTGTTTCCGATGAGTCTATTAGTCATTCCGTTCTTGGGTGCTATGCGGCACCAAGCGCTTAAGGTAGATATAAAGCGACAGTTAATCGTTGGAGCCAATCGAAACTCGCAGGGGATGTACGCCGATAAGGCTCTTTGGTTTACCGATACCATTGATGATTTAAACGGTGTCTCGGTGAGCCTAAGGCAAATTGCCTCATTTAGCGCGGCTCATGGCTATAATCTGAAGCTGGTTACCTGCGTTAATCCCAACACCTTAAGTTCACCTTTGCCAACTGGCACTTTAAATTTCACACCGATAATAGATATAACTGCGCCGGGATACGACACTCAAAAAATTGGTTTTCCGTCGCTGCTAAAAGTGATGCGCCAGTTTATCAAGGAGCAGCCAGACCAGGTTATCATCTCTACACCTGGGCCGTTGGGAATGGCCGCGTTACTATGCGCTAAGATCATGGATGTGCCGGTAAAGACTATTTATCATACTGACTTTGCCGAGCAAGTTATGCGCATAAGCAACGAACCCAGTCTCGCTCGAGGGGTCGATTTTGCAGTCAATTTATTCTATAAACAATCTGATCAGGTGTTTGTACCCAGTCAGTTTTACATCGATAAGTTAAGCCGCGCTGGACTAAACCAAGAGCGCATGTCGATCTTCCCAAGAGGCATTGATTTGCAACTTTATTCACCGGAATCAGATTCAGATAAACAACTACTTAGCCGTCCACTCATTCGTCGTCATCAGCTACATGGTAGTTTCACGCTTCTGTTTGCTGGTCGAATTTCAGAAGATAAAAACCTAAGCCTACTCACTGAGATTATAAAACGAGCGAACAAAGAGAGGCCCGGCACCTACAACTTAGTTGTTGCAGGCGATGGACCAGATTTATCACGCTTAAAAACCGACCTCGCCCACCAGAGTAATATTTTATTTACCGGCCGCTTGAGTTCTGAATCACTGGTTGAATGGTATCGCAGTGTCGACTTGTTGGTCTTCCCTAGCCATACTGATACCTTTGGCATGGTTGTTCTAGAAGCGCAAGCGTGCGGTCTACCCTGCCTTGTTACCGCCACCGGCGGCCCGAAGGAAATTATTCTACCGAATATAACCGGGCAAATAATTCATCAGGACAACAGCGCTGATTGGCTGGCGATGATCGAACATTATCGAATAATGAAAGTTTCGCAGCCCGAGAGTTGGAATGCATTAAGCAAGCTGTGCTCGCAGCATGTACACACACAAAGCAGTTGGCAGCCGGTGTTTGATGATGTTCTCGGTGATAACTGTCGATTATCCGAGCGTATCAACATAAGCGAATCAAACTTTATTGATGAGTTTGATAGCGCAGCCTAGCTATCAACAATAAACATAGGCAACTAGTAGATCATAATGAATTCGATTCAAACTAAAAATCGTTACTACCTAATGCGTCATGGTGAAAGTGTGGCTAACGTTAAGGGCCTAATCGTCAGCTCGCCAGAGAATGCCTTGGGCGGTTTCGGACTGACTAACCACGGCTCACAACAGGTGACGCAAGCGGCACTGAATACTCGGCTAGACCGTGAAACCATCATTGTAAGCTCTGACTATCGTCGAGCCCTAGAGACCGCCGAGATTGTCAAAAGCGTCATCGATGCCATATCACCGATATCGACCGATAGTCGGCTACGAGAGAGAGACTTTGGGGTCTATGAACTTGAGGGCCATGAATACTATCAAGAAGTATGGCAGCACGATGTAAGTCACCCAGACCAATCAAAAAATTCAGTCGAATCAGTAATGGATACCTTAGCTCGAGGTTTAGGGCTTATAGCGTCACTTGATCAACAACATCAGGATAAATCAATACTGCTGGTCGGACACGGGGATGTGCTGCAAATGCTTCTGGCACACCATCACAACATTAATCCGCGCTTTCATCGAAGCCTAAGTAGTATCGGCAATGCTGATATCAGGTCTTTAAGCAAACTAGCACTGCCTAGCAGATGATCGATATAACTATTAGTCATTTCGATGTATAGCTTATATTGGCTACACTTTCGTCTATAATTAAGATCCGAAAATCAAATAAGTTTGCATAAAATCGCCTTTGGCCTCGCTAGATCATAACGGCTCAAGGTTGATTTATTTGAGATCAACACTTATAAGTTTCTTGAGGCTAGAGTCGCCCTGCCACTAATATTGTGACGCGCTATTGCTACACATTATTGCAACAAAGTGTGTTGCGGTTCTGCCCTGAAAAAACTTTTTAGGAACCTCAAATGCAAACTTCATTGGAACAACAGACGATGCCACATTTAGTGGTCGTCGGCGGTGGTGCGGGCGGGCTAGAACTAGTCACCGCACTCGGTCGAAAACTTGGTCGCAAAGGAAAGGCCAAAATAACCTTAATCGATAAACATCGAGTACACATATGGAAACCGTTGCTACATGAAGTAGCCACAGGCTCGCTGGACACGGAAATTGATGGCGTTGTCTACCGCGCTCACGCTGCGAGGCATGGTTACCAATTTCAATTAGGCTCAGTCAGTGGCATTGATCGCGCTAAAAACGAAATAATCGTAGACCCGATTTTAGACGAAACAGGTAATGTTATTGTTGACGCCAGAACCCTACATTATGATCGTTTGGTGCTCGCAATTGGCAGTGTCAGTAATGACTTCGGCACTCCCGGAGTTAGCGAGTATTGCCACATGCTTGATTCTAACGAACAGGCGCAGAAATTTCAAAAAACCTTACTAAATCAATTTCTCAAGAACAGCCAAGATAACGGTCATCAAGTCAGCCCTACTCGCTTAGCAATTGTTGGCGCCGGTGCAACCGGTGTGGAATTGTCCGCTGAACTGCATCACGTGGTCGAAGTGCTGAGTGTTTATGACTTCGATAAGAAGAGCGAACGATTATCGATAAATTTGATCGAAGCGGGCCCGCGTATTTTACCGGTACTGCCGGAACGAATCGCCGAATCAGCGAGTGAAGAATTAGAGAAATTAGGCGTTCAAATTCGCACCAATACTCGTATCACTCGGGTAGTCAGCGACGGTTTTATCGATGCCGACAACACGCTCATACCGGCTGATTTAATGGTCTGGGCCGCTGGTGTACGAGTGCAATCATGGATCGCCGATACTGGCCTTGAAGTAAACCACATCAATCAGGTTGAATGCATGCCTAGCTTGAAGTCTAAGACTGATGATTCAGTTTATGTTATCGGCGATTGCTGCTCGATTACCATGAGTGATGGCACGCGGGTTCCGCCGCGAGCTCAATCAGCTCATCAAATGGCCAATGCGGTCGCTAAAAACATTCAACGCGAACTAAAGGGCATTGCCTTAGTTGACTTCAAATATACCGACTACGGCTCATTAGTGAATTTGAGCCGCTTCTCAACGGTTGGCAGCCTGATGGGTAACTTAATGAAAGGCAGCATGTTTGTTGAGGGAAAAATCGCGCGGGTGATGTATCTATCGCTATACCGAATGCACCAGTTAGCCGTACACGGCTGGTGGAAAGGCCCGTTTATTATCGCCTTAAGCCGCATATCAAAAATAATACGCCCGAAGATAAAATTGCACTAATATCTAATTAGATCAAGCCTTCGAGAAGATTTTCTTGTGCCAGTTAAACAGCTAGTTCGATGGCGTTTTTGCACACACGCCATCAAACTAGTCCATCAGAATAGTTCGTCAGAATAGTTCGTCAGAATAGGCCCATCAAACTGGGCTCATCAAACGCTTCAGCTTACCTGTCTTCAGGCATTACTGATTCTAAGCTTGCGGAAAATGCTGAAATGTCTGCTTCTGAAAACGTGCTGTGTACGCGCACACTAGAGGCCGGTTGATGAGCTAGGCTGAGTCCTTCTCTATGCGCGATTTTTGGCCGAAGTGGTCGAGCAGTAAAGCCACCGCCGCAGTTGGGGCAGACGTTATTTAAAATAGTCTCAACGCAGTTTCTGCAAAACGTGCACTCATAAGTACAGATGTATGCATCGCTTGCGCTTGGTGGTAAATCTTTATCACAATACTCACAGTTCGGGCGAAGTTCTAACATGTAATCCTCCTTTTGAAATACATTAATAATTTAACGTGAATAAATAACAGTACCGGGCTCTTATTGATTTAATGGTGTTTAAACCTCTAAGCCAAACCCTTCATCAAGCCAGCCTGTGATTCCACCGATCATCTTCTTCACCGGTCTGCCTAGCTTTGCCAATTTTAGCGCCGCTTTATCGGCGCCATTGCAATGCGGACCAGCGCAATAGACGACAAATAAGGTCTCGTCATCATACTCCACGAGTCGGCGTTGATTCATCTGGCTATGTGGCAAACAAAGCGCTCCAATTACATGACCCTGATCAAAATCAGCTTGCGCTCGGACATCGAGCAAGACAAAATCTTTAGTCTCGTTTGTAATTGCATGGTGAACGTCCCAGCAATCAGTTTCGAAGGTTAACAAGGCGTTAAAGTGTGCAAGCGCACTATTCGACGCGGCGGCTTTAGGGCGAGATACGGCTGATGACATTTCAATATTCTCTATAGGGTTTGAAGAAACATCATTATAAGCTGAGCAACAGCAATTGAAATTGGCCTGAAAGACAGTTATCGTTGATTTCTAGCCACATACTGAATTAAGTTACCTTATGAAACGAGTCGCTATTCTTTGTTACCAAGGGTCGGCCTTGTTCGAGCTAGGCTGTGCGGTCGAGCTTTTTGGTTTACAGCGCCCAGAATTTGAAAGCTGGTACTCGACTGAGGTGGTAACATTTGATAACGGCCTACTGAGTTCAACTTGCGGTGTAAATTTGGGGGTCAAAAAAATCAGTTCGCTTGAGCCCTACGATATGTTGGTGGTTCCTTCTTGGCCAACAGAAACGCGTGATATAGAACCAATTCTGGCAGGTCAAATTCGAGCTTTTCAGCAATCAACTAAAACGATCATCAGTTTTTGCTCCGGCGCATTCCTATTAGCCGAGTTGGGAGTGCTTGATAATCGCAAGGCCACCACCCATTGGCGCTACGCCGAATTATTCAAACGCCGCTTTGAGCAACTCAGCTATATTGAAGATGTGCTCTATATCTTCGAGCACAATGTGGGTTGCTCAGCTGGCAGTGCGGCGGCAATCGACCTTGGTTTAGAAGTGATACGCTGCGATTTCGGCAGTAATATAGCTAACCAGGTAGCCCGTCGGCTGGTTATGGCTCCGCACCGAAAAGGTGGGCAATCTCAGTACGTAGAGACACCATTATTGGAACGTTCAACGGTTTTTGATGCTGCTTTGCACTGGG
>JAFMHC010000172.1 GCA_017854775.1 Gammaproteobacteria bacterium
TTCCTGTCATTCCTTCTTTTCAATCATTGCAAGCGCTCGCGGCGTACTTTTGCCAATGTAACTTCAACACCGCATTTTTCGCAGATTACGCCACGATGTTTAAGTCGCTTGTATTTGCCACAAAGGCATTCGTAGTCTGAGATTGGGCCAAATAATTTGGCACAAAACAGACCGTCACGCTCTGGCTTGAAAGTACGGTAATTGATAGTTTCAGGTTTTTTAACTTCACCGAACGACCAAGAGCGAATTTTCTCAGGTGATGCAATGCTAACTCGAATTGAATCGAAGTCGTCATTAGCAACTGTAGGCTGTTTAAAAAGATTTAGTAAATCTTGCATTGTTTATTCCTCATTCTGTTCAGGATGAACTAGCGTCGCAAGTGCATATATACACAGAAGCGACGCCGCTCTTATAAAAGGCTAACCGGTCTTTTCATCTTCTTGTAATTCGATATTCAAGCCTAAAGACCTAATCTCTTTTACAAGTACGTTGAAAGACTCAGGCATGTTTGCTTCAACCTGATAGTTACCTTTAACAATGTTTTCGTACATTTTAGTACGACCGCTCACGTCATCGGACTTAACCGTTAACATTTCTTGTAATGTATATGCAGCACCATAAGCCTCTAGAGCCCACACTTCCATCTCACCAAAACGCTGACCACCAAATTGAGCTTTACCGCCCAATGGTTGCTGCGTAATCAAACTGTATGGTCCGGTTGAACGTGCGTGCATCTTATCGTCGATCAAGTGATTCAACTTCAATACATACATATAACCAACCGTAACCGGTCGATCAAATTGCTCGCCAGTTCGACCATCAAACAAGGTAGTTTGGCCAGTACGTGGAAGGTCGGCCAGTTCAAGTAGATCTTTAATCTCGCTCTCAGCCGCGCCATCAAATACTGGTGTTGCCATTGGCACACCACCACGAAGGTTACCAGCCATCTCGATGATTTCCTCATCGTCGAACTGTGACAGATCTTCAGACTTACCACTAGTGTTGTAAACCTTGTCTAGGAAACCTCGCACTTCTTGGGCAGATTTCTGCTGACGAAGCATCTCGTCAATCTTCTTTCCAAGTCCGGCAGCGGCCCAACCTAAATGTACTTCTAAAACCTGACCCACGTTCATACGTGACGGAACACCTAGCGGGTTCAGTACGATATCAACGGTTGTTCCGTCGGCTTGAAATGGCATGTCTTCAACCGCAACGATCTTCGAGATAACACCTTTGTTACCGTGACGGCCGGCCATTTTGTCACCTGGCTGAAGGCGTCGCTTAACCGCAACGAACACTTTAACCATTTTCAAAACGCCAGGCGCTAAATCATCGCCCGCTTCTAGTTTGCCGCGCTTCTCGTCAAACAATTCATCGAAATAACCACGCTGCTGAGTAAGCGAGTCTTGCAACTGCTCCAACTTATCGGCTGCATCGGCGTTAGTTAGGCTAATTTCAAACCACTTGCTACGATCATTTTCTTCTAAATAAGCCGCAGTGACTTTCTGGCCTTTATTAAGGCCAGGAGCTTTAACCACTTCTTTGTTTTTCAACAATTTCTCGATACGAGCAAAAGCGTCTTCTTCAACGATACGGAACTGCTCATTCAAATCCTTACGGATTCTGGCAAGCTCTGATTCTTCGTTAGCCAGTGCGCGAGTGTCTTTCTCAACACCATCACGAGTAAAAACTTGTACGTCGATTACCGTGCCTTTCATAGATGAAGGAACACGTAGAGAAGTATCTTTAACGTCGGATGCTTTCTCACCAAAAATAGCACGTAGTAACTTTTCTTCTGGAGTCAGCTGGGTCTCGCCTTTAGGCGTTACTTTACCAACCAGAATATCGCCGCCTTTAACTTCAGCACCAACGTAGACAATACCTGCTTCATCTAAACGGCCAAGCGCATGCTCACCAACGTTTGGAATATCACGTGTTACCTCTTCAGAGCCTAACTTAGTATCGCGAGCGACACAGGTAAGTTCCTCGATATGAATGGTGGTGTATACATCGTCTTTAACTAGGTTTTCAGAAATGAGGATCGAATCCTCAAAGTTGTAACCATTCCAAGGCATGAACGCTAACAATACGTTTCGGCCTAATGCTAATTCGCCCAAGTCGGTAGACGGACCATCAGCCAGCACATCGCCACGCGAGATAGTATCGCCATTGCGAACTATTGGCCGTTGGTTGATGTTGGTGTTTTGGTTAGAACGCGTGTACTTAGTCAGGTTGTAGATATCTACGCCCGAATCACCATCAGCCGCTTCGTCTTCGTGTACACGAATAACGATGCGAGCCGCGTCGACTGACTCAACCTTACCACCACGTTTTGCCGTTAGAGCAACACCTGAATCGACCGCAACCGTACGTTCCATACCAGTACCTACAAGCGGCTTCTCGCTGCGAATAGTGGGTACAGCTTGACGTTGCATGTTCGAGCCCATCAGTGCTCTGTTAGCATCATCGTGCTCAAGAAACGGAATCAATGACGCCGCTACTGATACGATTTGCGACGGTGCTACGTCGATGTACTGAACTTGATCTGGCGTTGCCAAAGAAAACTCATTTTGGTGTCGACAGTTAACCAATTCATCGGTCAACTTACCGCTCTTATCTACTTCAGCATTGGCCTGCGCAATGATGTACAAGCGCTCTTCAATGGCCGAAAGATAATGCACCTCTTCTGACATCTTACCGTTAATAACTTTCAAGTATGGTGTCTCTAGGAAACCATAATCATTGGTACGAGCATAAACCGCCAATGAGTTGATCAAACCAATGTTTGGACCCTCTGGAGTTTCAATCGGGCAAACACGACCATAGTGAGTCGGGTGTACGTCACGTACTTCGAAGCCGGCGCGTTCACGCGTTAAACCACCAGGGCCTAATGCTGATACGCGGCGTTTGTGAGTTACTTCCGAAAGCGGATTGGTTTGGTCCATGAACTGAGATAATTGGCTTGAGCCAAAGAACTCTTTCACTACCGCCGAAACGGGCTTAGCGTTAATCAAATCTTGTGGTGTTAAGCCTTCAGCTTCGGCCAGCGTTAGACGCTCACGAACAGCACGCTCAACACGAACTAGGCCTACACGGAATTGATTTTCTACCAACTCTCCGACCGAACGCACACGACGGTTTCCAAGGTTATCAATATCATCGATATCGCCTTTACCGTTTTTAAGGTCGATCAAAGTTTTCATCACATCAATGATGTCTTCTTTGCTCAAGATGCCTTCGCCAGTATCCTCGTCGCGATTCAAGCGACGGTTAAACTTCATACGGCCGACCGTAGATAAGTCATAACGATCTGGATTGAAGAACATGTTAGCAAACAAACCTTGTGCTGCTTCTTTTGTAGGTGGCTCACCAGGACGCATCATTCGATAGATCTCAACCTGCGCTTCTAATTCGCTGCTGGTTGGATCAATCCGTAGTGTTTCCGATACATAGGGACCTTCGTCTAGGTCATTAGTATAAATAACTTCTATTTTCTTAAGACCTTTTTCAATGAATTCTTCAACTAACTCGGTAGTAACCACTTGGTTAGCTTCAGCTAGTAATTCACCGGTTTCAGTGTCGGCGATGTCTTTTGCTAATGTGCGGCCAACGAAGTACTCCATTGGCACGACGATAGACTTAAGCTTAGCGTCTTCCATCTCGCGGATATGGCGAGCGGTAATACGACGACCTGATTCAACCAATACTGCGCCTTTCTTATCGACAAGATCGAAGTTAAGTTGCTCACCCCTTAGGCGCGAAGGCACAAGTTCAAGAGACACGTCTTTAGCTGACACATTAAACGTATCGTTGCTAAAAAACATCTCAAGAATTTCTTGAGTTGTGTAGCCTAGGGCACGTAAAAGAATAGTGGCCGCAAGCTTACGACGACGGTCAATACGGATGAAGAAAAGATCTTTAGGATCAAACTCGAAATCCAACCATGAACCACGGTAAGGGATAACTCGAGATGAGAATAATAGCTTGCCTGAGGAGTGGGTTTTACCACGGTCGTGGTCAAAGAACACGCCAGGGGAGCGATGTAGTTGTGCCACAACAACACGCTCAGTACCGTTAATTACGAACGTACCGTTATCGGTCATCAATGGCATATCGCCAAGATAGACTTCTTGCTCTTTCACTTCTTTGATCGCCTTAGCGCCGGTCGACTTACCTTCTTCTCTGTTGTAAATCACCAAACGCATCTTTACACGCAGCGGTGCAGCGTAGATCAAACCACGTTGCTGACATTCGCGAACATCAAACGCTGGCGTACCTAGACGGTAGCTTACGAACTCGAGAGCCGCGCTGCCGTTGAAGCTTTCAATTGGGAAAACTGACTTAAACGCAGCTTGCAATCCTTTCTCGACGCGACCATCTGGATCAGCATCCGCTTGTAGAAACTTTCGATATGACTCTAGCTGAGTCTGCAGTAAGTATGGAATTGGTAAAACGCCTTCAGGACGCTTTGAAAAACTCTTACGTAAACGCTTCTTTTCGGTAAAAGAGTAGCCCATGGATAACCTCTATTTTTACAAGCTGTGTTGTACATTCTGGGGCTTGACATTATTTGATGACAAACCCGAATAATTCTGTCTTTTAGTTAACTGAATGCGCCCTTACTAATTACTAAATTAAGCACTCTTCAGAAGCGGACTAAGGCCGATCGGAATAACCCGATCAGCCTCAGCACTAAAATTCCGCTTTAACGGTGCTGCAAGCGGCGATGAACTCTAATTAAATAGCTCAGGGCTGCTTGCAACCGAATAAGAAAAATCAATCTCTTATTTCAACTCAATAGAAGCACCAGCTTCTTCTAGAGTCTTCTTAAGCTCTTCAGCTTCGCCTTTCGCTACAGCTTCTTTCAATGTTGCAGGAGCACTTTCAACTACTTCTTTAGCTTCTTTCAAGCCAAGACCAGTTGCAGCACGAACCGCTTTAATTACAGAAACTTTGTTTTCACCGAAGCTCGTAAGAACTACGTCGAAATCAGTTTTCTCTTCAGCAGCGGCAACTTCACCAGCAGGTGCAGCAACAGCAACAGCTGCGGCAGCCGATACGCCGAATTTTTCTTCCATATCGGTAATAAGCTCAGAAAGCTCTAGTACTGACATTGACGCAACTGCATCTAAAATATCTTGTTTACTCATTTGTAAAACCTCAAAATAGAACCCGTAGGCTCATAAAAATTAAAATGTAAAAACTGGTTGAAACAACCGTCTAAGAGTTGGCCTAAGCCGCGTCTTTCTCGTCTCTTACTGCAGCCAAACCACGTACGAACTTGGTCGGAATCTCGTTGAGTGTTTGAACGAACTTAGTAACAGGCGCTTGCATAGTGCCCATTAGTTTCGCCAACAACTCATCGCGACTCGGAAGTTGCGCTAGTGCTTTAATGTCGCCTTCAGATAGAAGCTTGCCCTGCATAGAGCCTGCTTTAATTTGAAATGCCTCATACATCTTCGCGTATTTGTCGATTACTTTAGCAACTGCAACTGGATCTTCAGATGCAGCGAAAGCTAAAGGACCAACTAATAACTCGTCCAAGCATGAGTGTTCGGTTTCTTGCACAGCACGACGTAAGAGTGTGTTCTTCACAACTCTCAAGTACACACCATTTTCGTGAGCTTCGCGACGTAGAACTTTCATTTGTTCTACAGTCATACCGCGATACTCAGCAACAACGGTTGCTTGTGCGTTACCAACTACGGCAGAGACGTCTTCAACGACCTGTTTCTTTTGATCAAGATTTAGGCTCATATCAGAGCTACCTCCAGTTTTGGCACCCTAAATTCAGTTTTACAAACCTACTCACAGCTCTAAATGAGCGTGAGCAAAAATACAAAACTTGCTCGGGGACACCATCTACGTAGGAAATTATTTTCTTTTAAGTTGAACCTTTCGCCGTTGCTAGAGATCTAGCAAACAACTTAAAGCGCCTGCGGCCTTGTAAGCCTTGGCGATCAATTAAGAGAAATACCTACGGTCTTTGACACGCCCATCAATCAAACATTGATCGATGGACACCGATTGTCGAACGTCTTATCTAACCCAAGTTCTAAAAAATAGCTTAGAACTGAGGAAGAGATTGACGATCGACACGAATACCTGGGCCCATTGTGGTGGACACAGCTACACGTTTAAAATATTGACCTTTCGCAGTAGACGGCTTTGCTTTATGCAGTGCGCCTAAAAGGGCCAAAAAGTTCTCATGCAGATCTTCTGCAGAGAAAGATGCTTTACCGATAGTGCTGTGAATGATGCCAGCTTTATCGATACGGAATTGAACCTGACCCGCTTTGGCATTACTTACCGCAGTAGCAACATCAGCTGATACTGTGCCAGTTTTCGGGTTAGGCATTAAACCGCGCGGACCAAGAATTTGACCTAATTGACCAACAACACGCATAGCGTCTGGGCTGGCAATTACGATATCAAAATCCATTTCACCGGCTTTAACTTTAGCGGCGAGATCGTCCATACCAACTATGTCGGCACCGGCTGCTTTTGCTTTTTCAACGTTGTCACCGTCGGTGAAAACAGCAACTCGTACTGTTTTACCAGTGCCCTTCGGTAATACCGTGGCGCCGCGAACAGATTGGTCCGATTTTTTTGCATCTATTCCTAGATTGATTGACACGTCTACGCTTTCGTCAAACTTTGCAGAAGCGGTTTTTTTCGCCAGTGCAAATGCATCAGTTAAAGAGTAGAAAGTATCTACGTCTACTTTCTCAGAAGCAGCGTTATATCTTTTAGTTGCTTTAGCCATGATTAAACTCCTTCAGTCTCGATGCCCATGCTGCGTGCAGAACCAGCAATGATTTTCACCGCTTGATCTAGATCGTATGCATTAAGGTCAGCCATTTTCATAGTGGCGATTTCTTCCAATTGAGCGCGCGTCACTTTACCGACTTTGTCAGTATGTGGAACGCCAGAACCTTTTTGGATGCCAGCCGCCTTCATAAGAAGAACAGCTGCCGGCGGAGTCTTCATGATGTACGTGAAGCTCTTATCCGCGTATACAGTGATCACAACAGGAACAGGCATGCCTTTTTCCATGTCACCAGTAGCCGCGTTAAACGCCTTACAGAATTCCATGATATTTACACCGTGTTGACCTAGAGCAGGACCAACAGGAGGACTTGGGTTAGCGCCACCAGCGGGCACTTGAAGCTTGATTAAAGCATCGACTTTCTTAGCCATTTTTTACTCCGAGACAGAATTAACCGCCTGTGTTTGGGTGCAAACGCCTTTGATCATCAAAAGCTCCCCTGTTAAATAAAATTACCGTTAATAACCGTAATTTCTAAATTCTTAAACTGTTCTTACATTGCCATTCTGGCGTGAGTAGTGATGCTTAGACGAGGCGCGATTTAGATTTGAGCGCGGAGCGTACTTTAGTACGTGAGCACTCAGATTTGAATCGCAACGAAGTATAAGCGTCGCTAATCGCGTCAGAATTAGCCTTTTTCGACCTGCCCGAAGTCTAACTCTACCGGCGTTGAACGACCGAAAATTGAAACCGCAACGCGCAACTTCGACTTTTCGTAGTTAACATCTTCAACCGTTCCGTTAAAATCGGCAAACGGACCTTCGGTAACTCGGACCAATTCGCCCGGCTCGAAAGAAAATTTATGACGTGGAGCATCGGTGCCGTCTTGTACACGCTGCAAGATATCCATCGCCTCTTTATCAGTCAATGGAGTCGGATCAGACGCTTTACCGCCGATAAACCCTGAAACGCGCGGCGTACTCTTAACCAAGTGCCAGCTTTCGTCATTCATGACCATTTGAACTAAAACGTAACCAGGATAGAACTTTCGCTCGCTGGTGCGCTTTTGTCCGGCTTTCATCTCAACTACTTCTTCGGTTGGAACTAAAATCTCACCAAAATAATCACCCATACCAAGACGACCAATCGCCTCTTCCAAGGTCAGTTTTACACGCTTCTCATAGTTTGAGAACGCTTGCACCACATACCACCGCATATTTGGCTTTTCAGCAGTCGCTTCTAAACCTTGCACTGGAACGTCTTGCACTGGAACTGTGTCGTCTGACATTGCTATTACCCTGTTTGAATTATTTACTGGTTCTGAACTACTAACTATCAACGCCCAAAAGAAGACCAAAGATGACTTTAAACACAGCCATATCGACCAACCATAAGAAGATCGCAATAACCACAACCATCACCAGAACAATTAATGTTGTCTGAATCGTTTCTTGACGTGAAGGCCAAACCATTTTGCGCAATTCGGTGCGAGAACCCTTAGAGAACTCGATCAATGCAACACCTTGTGCCGACGTAGCTGCAATACCTACAGCCACCAGAAAAGAAACAAGCAACAAACCGACACGCAGAAGAACAGAAACATCCTGCCCCATTAGGGTTGGTAGTTGGTAGTAACCGTAGATGCCAGCACCCATAACGAGCACAGCAATGGCTAACTTGACTTTGTCTATCATCAGTTCTTCTCTTTATAATTATTGGCCCGCTACCTCACAAGCATTTCAAGTGAGATACGACCAAACCTGCTAGTTTCAAGCAACAACCTAAGACAAACTTTAGCTTAGTGGCAGGCCAGGAGGGAATCGAACCCCCAACCTACGGTTTTGGAGACCGTCGCTCTGCCAATTGAGCTACTGGCCTAAACTAAAACTTGCTTAAAAATCAGATGCTTAGATAATATTTTAAGACCCTATATACGCAAAAAGGTGCGCTAATATACATTAGCGCACCGAGTTTATCTAGCCCTGAATAGCAATTCAGAGGCTTTTAATAAACTTTTCACCCTGCGCTTGCCTTAGCAAGCTCGGGCTCAAGGCTGTTTCTGCCCGGCACCTGTCGTGGAAAACCAACAACAGCGCTATTAGACGGGTAGATTTTTCGCTGAATCGAAGCGTTTGAAAGAATCTAGAAGACCAGTATGCCTAACCCCTTAGAGAAAAGGCACATGAGCATTCTAAATTCTTTTCGCAACGAGGAGCTCAGCGAGAAAATTGCCTATCTAAGCGTTGATTTTTGCTACAACACCCGCACCAACTGTCCGGCCACCTTCGCGAATAGCGAATCGAAGACCTTCTTCCATCGCGATTGGCGCAATCAACTCAACATTCATCTTAA
>JAFMHC010000015.1 GCA_017854775.1 Gammaproteobacteria bacterium
TGAGTCCAGATGAATATGAACGGGCATCTGCCCACAATTAAACAGTCCGCAAAACCGTGGCAGCCTCAGAGTAACGTTAAGGCGCAATCGTCGACCCTACGGCAAACCAGGTTCTATACCGACAGAATAGCTATAATATTACTCTGACCCCGATTACTGGTAATATTACTCTGACCCCGATTACTGACCCCGATTATTCTATTATTATGTTTTCTCGTCGACTCGAGAGTTATGCGTTTTGGGATATTTTGTCACTATGAATCGGAGGCGTAGTCAATATATCGCACTCCAAGCTATCGATCAGTAGCTCAGTTGTGCCTCCAATCAAAAGCCGTTTAAACAGACCTCTAGAGACAACGCCAATAACAACTAGGTCGGCTGAGATTTCACCTGCGATATGATCGATTGCTACAACCGGAAACTCATCGAGTAAGTGTTGTCTTGATTCGGGAATATCAAACTTTTTTGCTAAATCAGCAACAGCTTTTTTATGCTGAACACGCCACCTGTCAGTTTCCTCTTGTGGTGGAATATACTCCACATTCATTCGTGTCTTTTCGGAAGGAAATGCATGCCCTATATGAGCTTCACCTTTAAACCAATCAGCAATTAGAGTAGCGTTTTCTAAAATTTTCTCGTCGAGAGCAGCTGGCTCGTCGTGCATATGAGTCGGATCCACGGCCGCCAACACTGTTTTATAGGGTTTTACTGAATCACCATGAGCAAGCAAGACCGGAACCTTTGCGGTTCGCAATACTTCCCAATCTAAGTTTGACATGATCAACCTAGATAACTGGTTATGACGCTTCGTTGACATAATGATCATGTCAGCATCGCAATCTTCAGCCGCTTCGACGATTCCTTGGTCTGCAGGGTGACGCCAATCAACTTCTATTTCGGTGGAAATACCAATATGGTTTAGATCATCAGCGATTTTTTTGAGCGCTGATTGCTGTCGGCTGATCATCGAGTTTCGAAACTCGTTCGATTGCGAGTTGCCTGAATACAATATGCTTGAAAAGTAATTCTGAGTTTCATAAATCGAGCTATAAAGTTTAACGTCAATTTCATGGTGTTCAGCGATAGATTTCGCTCGTTCAATCACAGCCAAGTGAGAGTGTCCTGCATGTATTGCGATTAAGATTTTAGTTGTCATGATTTAACTCCGCCAAAAATTAAGAAAAATATACAGCCAGACCGATCATCGCACCTATAGTCGATGGCAGCCTGCCCTAGAAAGTCATGTGTTTTCGCATCGCACTAATCACTCACCCTATGTAAATATTTTAATACTCGAGTCACTAAATCAATTAGAAAATTAGACCACAATGAATCATCTAGCCTTATGATCTAAATCAACTTTTCTGCTCTTCAATAGACATAGATGGCGGTCTAGAAGAATAGCTGCACTCAGGATACTAGCGGCATCAAATCGCCAATGCGTTTGCAATCAAGTTGTGCGCTTATGCGGAAATGAACAATCACTACGATGTTGAATTGAATGCGCTCCGATATAGCAGCCGCTTGGAGTGATTTTGAGGTTGTGGAGCGAGGGATTCATTGGCGCAAAATCAGTTTTCTTGGGCTGAGTGCCTTTGTTATTTCGTCTTGTTATTTCCGTCACGGTGTATCTATATGATCAACAAAAATTTGCGCTAAACCAAGGCTAATCGATCTGCCTCTTCGAACATCAGTCATGATTAAGAAGGCGCCGATCTAATCAAAGCCTCGTTAACAAACTTTTCATAAATAATTTAAATAAGGGTGAATATGAGCAATTTAATACGATTGGTATATGTAAGCACGTCAACGAGCCCGATTAAGGTTGTCGATGGCGCTGTGCATAGCGATATTGGTCGCATCTTAATGCAATCACGAAAAAACAACCCAAAGCAAAAAATTGGTGGGGTTTTGTATTTCAGCAACAATTGCTTCTTTCAATGTCTAGAGGGGGAAGAGGACTTAGTAAATGAGCTATACCAGAAAATTTCTACAGACCCGCGGCATGAAAATCTGAAAAGAATTTTGGTGAAAGATATTAGTAAGCGTCAGTTTGGCGACTGGTCAATGAAATATGTTGCCTTAAAAGATAATGTTACTGGTTTATTAGAGAAGAAGGGCATGTCCGTTTTCGACCCCTACGTATTTGATGAGAACATGGTTGACGAGATGTTAAGTCTCTTCATTACAGGAGTTGATAGCACACCACCAGATCAAAACAATAATAATGCAAGCATCAAAAACAAAACTAAAGGATTGTTTTCTAAGTTATTTAGTAAGTAATTATATGGGCCGAGTCTTGATAGGCTCCGCTCTTATTTTAGCAATTCATGTATAGCTTCTCATTACTTAATGAGAAGCTAGTAATTGAACGTCTAGTCAGATGACTTGCCCCACCTAGCCTAATAAACTCGATCGTGAGTTCGAGCACATGAGGCAAGTCAGCTGAAATTTTACGCTACAGCCAGACCCTCAGATCTACTAAAGTTCTGAGGTCTCATTTTGTTAAATAGCACGTTGTAAGGTCTGCAATTCATTCATCGACAATTGATAGAAATCGATGTCTGGTTGTCGCCGAATTAATTGCTTATAGCTACGCGTTTGTAATAGAAATTCTGGCGCAGCGTAAGTCTGTTTAAAGGCAAATTTTTTCGGTAAATCTGAGTATAAAGAACGAGGTGCATTCCAGCTCTTATCCATTTTTTTCACCTGCCAGCCAGATCTAGCGGTGTGGATAAATATTCGCTCAATACCCAATTCACAACGAATGAATTCAATAGCCGCACACAACAATGCTTCCGACCATAATTTTAAATATGGCTGAAACCAGTTAACGTACTTAAGCCTTTCTGAACACACTGAACATCGGCACCGCTTATAGTGTTTAGACATCGAGAGCACTTTTCGCGTTGCGTCACTTTGCACTTCTTCAATCAACGCTTCATTAGTTTCAAAATCTAAATCAATTCGTGCCCACGCTAATGTTTCGCGAAAACTAGATTTGCCGACTTCTGTTTGCACTGGATGGCTAGACCATGTTCCGTTCAATGTTGATTGGCAACTCGGATCTACCCAACGCTGATAGTGCCTGAGATTTTGCATTGGCAAATTCAATTGCAATACTAAATTTTCTCCATGGCGAGAAGTCTGGTTCCAATATCGGCCACCATTTTTACCCCAGCGACTAACACTTAACAAAAAGGCCTGTGATGGCTCGCACCAGCTCGAGGCTAATAATTGGCGATCAAGTACACCGTCTCCACATTGACTGACAATTGGCTTAACACTTTTATGTTCAAGTAAACGCTTGAAACGAGTTTGTTTTAATTTATGAAGGTCAACTTGCTCCGGTAACATCATCGACAATAACCGCGAAGCATAAGCTCCCTGATAATATCGATAATGTGTTTTTCCGGTGGGTAAGCAGGCGATCACTTCATCTAGCAATTGTGATTTCATAATATTCCTTTGCGCCTGCTTATTGGCAGGCCTTAATTAATTCGTTTATCTTTCATTTAGTTAGGTGCGATTTTTTGATCGCATTAGTAGTTTGAAAAAGCAGCGCAGCCCGTAGGCCACGCTGCCGCTGTTTTATTGACAATTAGCCCTTGATGCAAACAACTTGTTTTAAAGTGTGTACCACTTCAACCAAATCAGTTTGATCTTGCATGACTTTATCAATGTCTTTATAAGCCGCTGGAATTTCATCGACCACTGACTTATCAATACGGCATTCAACGCCGTCGGTTTGTTGCCTTAAATCGTCTTCGGTAAACAAGCGTTTGGCTTTGCTCCGGCTCATTACTCTGCCAGCGCCGTGTGAGCATGAGCAAAACGATTCGCCGTTGCCTTTACCACGAACGATGAATGACTTTGCCCCCATGCTGCCTGGAATAATGCCCAGCTCACCTTCTCGAGCACGAATCGCACCTTTACGAGTAACAAATACATCTTCACCGAAGTGATGTTCTTCAGACACATAGTTATGATGGCAATTGATGGCCTCCTTGGTAATGTTGAAATTGGGTAAACGTTTTGTTAAAACGCCTAACACCTTCTTCATCATTTCACGTCGATTGACCATGGCGTAATCTTGCGCCCATTCAACAGCCTCTATGTAATCATCAAAATGGTCAGTACCTTGACTAAAATAGGCGAGATCACGATCAGGTAAATTCATTTGAATTTTTTCCATATCGCGCCGCGCCATCTCGATAAAGTACTGGCCAATGGCATTGCCAACGCCACGACTACCAGAATGCAACATCACCCAGACGTCTTGGTTTTCATCCAAGCACAGTTCGATGAAATGATTGCCACCGCCTAGAGTTGCCAATTGGCGAACCCACGTTTGGTAGGGCCTTTTCTGCTTGCTTACCAACTTTGGGTGTTTCTCCCAAATGCGTGATAAGCCGTTTGATAAAGACCGAATGGTTGAATTAGGTACGGCATCGTATTTATGCATATTGAAGCCGACCGGAACATCTCGTTCGATGGAGCTTCGTAATCCGCGTAAATTATCGGGCAATTGATGTGCCTTCAAACTCAAACGAATAGCATTCATACCACAGCCTATATCCACGCCAACTGCGGCGGGAATAATCGCTCCTTTGGTTGGAATAACCGAACCGACCGTCGCACCAATTCCGCAATGAACATCAGGCATGGCGGCAATATGCGAGTGTATAAATGGCATTTGCGACATGTTGACTAATTGTTGGTAAGCACTTGGTTCAATATCATCAGTAAAGATTTTGACCGGTACTTTGCCTTTGGTAATAATTTTTTGAATTGGCATAATGCCTCTCCTTTTGTTTGTTTCGGTTTCACTCGACTATTTGACGATGTAAAACTTTTTCAAAAAACTATTCCATAATATGAATAGTTTCTTAGTGTTTAATATTTGCTTTAGCTGGGTTCATTTTATGGCTCCTATTATTGTTGTTGTGTTTTGATTTATTTTCGGATTACTTATTTTCCCGATCGTGTTCTAGCGTTTTAAAAGTCGGCTTCGACTATGCTCTTGTGCATACCCACAAAGGGTACCGAGGTCCATGCCCGCATGACATACGGCACATCGTGTGCATAAAAAAACCTCGGGGCTTTATCAGCCTACCGAGGTTTTATTATCCTTAGAAGGCCGCATTAGCCTTCAATTTACTAGAGAGAAACTACGCGAATACGTAATCCACAACACACCGATGGCTGACCATTGCTGGCACGGCTTGGGTGGCCTGGATAATTTGTCGCTGCGTCGTTTTCATGGGGGCGGACTATACGTTGAAAATTAGTTGCGTCAACAACTTTATTCAAGTTTGTTGGTTTTTAGGATGAACTGCATGAGGTGAAACATCTCAGACATCTTGTAATTCTATGACATAAGCGGCTTACCGACGTTTATTGGTCCATGGGAACTGTCAGTCGTTTATGATGACTTAGCTGGGCAGGTATTGATGCCAAAGATTTTGTAGACTGGGCACACTCCAAAAATGCCCGTTAGCAGCGGCACCAAACCAATCAGCCCCCACAATGTCTGTGGGCCAACAATAATTAAGCTCAGAATAGCAAGACCAAACACCACTCGAATGGTGCGATCAATTGTTCCTTCGTTTGTCTTCATGATTTTGAACCTCAGTATTTGAGCCCTAGCGGACTCTGCAGTGAGTAAAAAGCATTATTGCTCATATGAAGTATCCGGCCTCCAGCCGTTGCGCTTATTGATTCAAATCAACTGTTTCTAAATTAGATTATTCATGTCGAAAAAACGGCCCCTTATTAATCTCGCACTCGCCAAAAAACTGGAAACCTTGGTTTACCGTTCTTAGTCAAACCATTATATTTATACGTTACCACTGTACCGAGAGGTGGTGGGTTTTCTCTTTGAACATCACTGAATCTCGATCCAATTTTAAATCGAATACCATTTGGCATTTCTACCGTGATGCTGCCCATTACATCAGCCAAACGTCCCTTTCCTTTGTTGTGAGCAACAACCAGTGCTTCTGCATCGTTGCTTAATTTAACTTTTAGCAAATCATCAGATCGCCCGCCGCGATAAGCGGCCGCTTTCGATTTCAGCATAAAACCCTCGCCACCCTCGGCATCCAGTTTTATCAACATAGCTTGCAAATTTTCTAGTGTTTTAGGCGCTTCTTGTTGCTCAACAACCTGCCAGTATTGATTACCGTATTGAGCATGCAGCCGCTGCATGTGTTGATAACGCAGCGAAAAATCTCCCTTGGCCTTTGGTAACTCGAAAACCATTAAAGTGACTTTACGCCACCCTTCATGCGACTTATGTCGGCGCACTATACCCGAGACTTCATCAAAGGTTTTCCGGCCACCCCAAAGCTCGCCATCTAATGGCGTATTTGGTAGCGAATCGAGGAACCATTGTGGTGCTGCAAACTCTTGCCCCCCACGTGAAACTAAATGGCTACCATTCCAGTAAGCGCGAACACCGTCTAGCTTCTCACTTAAATAGTAATCACCCAAGGTGTGTTTTTGCGGGTCAAAGCTGCTAGCTAATAAGAACGAAAATCGAGGCTTTGCGGCTGCAGTACTAAACAATAGCTCGAGTAAAAAGAACAGTAAAATTAAAGCTTTCATCGTGAGTTTGCTCCTTGCGCTGACGAATAATTTGGTAAGTAAACTTTCTAACTTAGACGCGATCCTTGCATCTGGTGTTAGCTTAACAAATAGCCACGGTCAAATGTAGTTATTCAAGTACTAGGTACCAAACCCTCGATTATTACCATGTAATTCACCCTCCCTTCCTGAAACCAGGCTTTCTGCAGAGCTTTCCCAACGTTAAAAATAATTCACATAGAAAGACTAATGTCCATTATTGTGCAGTATAAGGAATCATGGCGGGTATGATTAACACGCGTTAATCATGATTTTATCCCTACTATTCACTCGCCATAACGGTTGCATTTTTGCGACAGTTGATACGGAAATGCATTGTTTACCCACACTTTAAGGAGCTTCTTAATATGAAAAAACCAAAATTTTTCTATCGATATCTATTCTTAACATTCTTGCTACTTCCCTTTCACGCCTCTTTGGCTACCACAGTAAAACCATTCAACCTTAGTCAAATGACCGGTAATGCGGATAAAATTTTTCGCGCTGAAGTTATTGCGGTGAAGACTGGGGCAATCAATGTCGGTGGCGGCGAGCTCAGTACTACTATCTACACACTGAGAGTGAACGACCTTATAAAAGGTCAGCTATCAAAGCAGTCTGGCAAAATTAATAACATCATTGAACTGCAAATGGTTGGCTCGCAAAAAAAGCCAAGCGCTGAAAACGGTTTACGTAATGTTGGCGGATTTAGAACACCGAAATTAATCACCGGCAATGAGTATCTACTATTCACAACCCCGCCGAGCTCTATTGGCCTATCCATGACAGTCGGAGTTGGCCAAGGTCTATTCAGCTTTAAAGACGGTAGCTTAGTTCGCAACGAGTTCAATAATGTCGGTTTGTTTCGCGGCATGGCAAGCTCAGTCGATTTTCCATCACAAGGCCCTGTTGACTACAACACCCTTGTGCAACAAATCGAAAGCTTAATCAGCGAATAAGGAGGATAAAATGAACACTATTTTAAACATAACTAAATCGCTCTCTCGGACTCTGCTCCTTGCTCCTGTACTGATAGCTACCGCGCTGAGCTTTTCGATGTCTGCCAGAGCTGGCGGACCACTTGAAGTTTGTGAACCGGGTGTGCCGTATCTATGGCCAAACGGTGGACAGAACGTACCATTTAATCCGGACCAAGGTGCTCTGGGCATTCTAGACAGTGCCTCTGCTGTACAAGCAGTAACTGACGCATTTCAAGCTTGGGGGGACGTGCCAACGGCGACCATCAACTATTCCAATCAAGGCATCTTGCCAATAGACGTTGATATTTCAAACTTCACTCCTTTCTTGCAAGCGACAGGCCCCGATGGCCTCTCGGCGATTGTGTTTGACGACACGGGTGAGATCTTCGACCTATTGTTTGGCGCAGGTTCGGGAATTCTGGGATTTGCCGGCCCAGAATTTCTGGATGAGCCAACGTGTAGCATCGTAGAGGGGTTCTCTTTCTTAAACGGCCCAGCGATTGACAGTCTTGATGGCCTATTGGATTTGATGGTGCATGAGTTCGGCCACTATTCTAATCTTGCACACACCGAAGTGAACGGGCAGATTTATGGCAACGGCGACCCGAGTGGCCCGGGAGCGGACGACACCACCTTTGGCACTGCGCCATCACCGTTTGATCCAGGCTTTGATGTAATCGAAACCATGTTTCCATTCTTATTCTCGGATATTGATCAAGTAGCACGTACACCACATGCTGACGACGAGGCTGCACTCTCTAGACTATATCC
This sequence comes from Gammaproteobacteria bacterium, assembly GCA_017854775.1. Taxonomy (GTDB): domain Bacteria; phylum Pseudomonadota; class Gammaproteobacteria; order Arenicellales; family Arenicellaceae; genus Arenicella. Next base: position 8,379 of record JAFMHC010000015.1, read on the forward strand.
AGAAAATGACTTTGCCGCTACCACCGGCAGCATCAGCGGCACCCTGCGGTTTGGTAACGCCAAATTAACCGGTATAAACGTTATTGCGCGAAACCTAGCCAATCCGTTTGAAGATGCGGTATCAGCCATCAGCAGTGATTTTACCCGTGATTACAGTCAGGGCAATGCTGTGACCGGCACATACACTCTGAGCGGGCTAACTCCAGGAGCGGAATACGCTGTATTCGTCAATGAGTTACTTTCTGGAGCCGATCGTTTTAGTACCCCTGCTAGTTCCCCGCCAGGACCGGAAGAGTATTTTAACGGTGCCAACGAATCTGGCGACGGTAATATCGACATTCCTACCGACTTTACAATTATCACTCCAGTTGCGGGTGCGCCAGTAAGCAATACCGACATTATTTTCAACTTGCCTTTACCAGGCGAGCCACTTAATACTGGAGACGATGGTAATGTCGCGCTTCCACTACCATTCGAATTTTGTATTGCAGGTGAAAGCTACAGCACGGTCTTCGTCAACGGCAATGGGTTTATGACCTTTGGTGCGGCCGACAGTTCCTTTTTGAATTTCTCAGAAAACGAAGCTGCTTTCTTATCCGGAGCTCCGCGGGTTGCCGCATTTTGGGATGATTTATCGCCTAACGTTAGCGGCAGTGTGTTTTATCAAGCAACCGATCATACTTTTACCGTAACCTGGGATTCAGTGCCTGAATTCGGCATCATTGATGGCACCAGTTCGAATACTTTTAGCGTCGAACTACGCGATAATAGTTTCTTATGCACAAGCACCTCATCTGGTAATCGTCATTCCTTCAACAGGTTTCGCTCTGAAATTAAAATCACACATGGCGATATGACCGCAGTCGATGGATTGGTCGGCGTCAGTTCTGGCATAGCAACTACCAGTCAATTCGAGGCCGAGGTAGATTTAAGTGCCGAACGAGCGCACGGCTTTTTTGGGAAAATCCAACTGCTTACTGAAGCCGCGAGACACGAACTTTTCAGTGATCCAGATGAATTCGATTTAGCTAACGGCGAACTGAAATTCATCGGTGTCGGCACCGGTTATCGTGACCGCTACGAACGCCGAACTCGTTATTTTAAGCGCAACAACTCATTAGAAACAGCCAGCAACATAAGGCTGCCGTTTGACAGTAAAGATACCTTTAGAGACTACACGGCTTTATCGCCATCGGGTGATGACGTGGATTTCTATCAACTTCGAGAGCCGCTAAAAGCAGGCACTACCTTGGTAGCAGAGGTGCTTACCGGGCAAATTGACAGCGTGTTAGGTCTCTACCGATGCAATAATCTGTCAGCGGGTAATCGGCACTCATATTCGGGTAATCGTTATTATCATGGTCGTTCTACTCGCTGTGATGCAGATGACGCTGAGTTAGTGGCGTCGAATGATGATAGCAACGGCGTGTTATCGAAAATTGTTTATGAAGTACCTGAGGACGGTGTGTATGTGATTGCCGTCAGTTACTTTGGTGACTTGGACTTCGACGGTGAAGACCCTGGTCAAGGCGCCCCCTTTGACGGCGGACGATACGTTCTCGATGCCTTTGTTGTTGATGGGTCGCTTATTAGCTTAACTGACGACTCAGCATTAGAGCTTGATCTCGGCTTCGACTTTGCCTATCAAGGGGCAAGCTACAACACTGTTTTTGTCAATTCTAATGGTTTCCTTACCTTTGGCGGCGACAGTGCGGGGCAGTTTTCACCAAGCATCGCTGACTTTGAAAGCGGCCTACCCCGAATCGCGCCCTTGTGGACCGACCTGAATCCGAGTGCCGGTGGATTAATTGTTGCAAGCCCTGACGATGGCAGTTCGAAAACCATCTCATTTGCCGGCGTACCTGAATTCTCGTTCTCAGGTGACGGAGGGACTAATTCATTCTCGGTGACGCTGAACGCAGACAGCACTATTTCAGTGAATTTTGCTGATATCAGCGCACAGTCAGCTCTAACCGGAATCGCGGCGGGTGGCGGCGCAATAGGCACATCAACAGACCTATCAAGCGCAGCCGACCTTAGCGTGTTCGGAACGATTTACGAGGAGTTTTTAACCACCACTAACGAGTTCGACTTGGGTAATTCCACACTACAATTTGAACCCTGATGTATAAGTTGTAAAAAAGGAAGGGGCAGTGCGGCTGTCGAGATTCATTTGAATTCGTCACTGCCCCGACTTTCAGTAATATTGTGAGGCCTCTGCATAACTCTAGTGCAAAAGGAAAATGAGAAAATATTTTCAAGATTCTTATCAAAATTGAGTGTAATAGCGAGCTATTGCGGGATATTTTGGTAAAAATATTGGAAACTATTAGCCATTTTATCTTGTGCTAGAGTTATGCAGAGGTCTCATTGTAAGGCTTCAAAAAGAAAACAGGTTCGGCCGGCTCCAACGCATTAGGCGAACGCTATCTCAATTGCATCAGTGGCATATCGTTGACTCCAAACAAACCTTGATTGAGAAACGCATACTAAACTTGATAGATCCTATCTTCGCTTATGATCGCGTTTTTAATCGGCCTGCCTGCTGAGATAATGGCGTTTGGCATTACAATTGTATTTTCTAAACAAGCGTTTCTTTCTACATACACATCGTGGTTCAGAATTACCGATTCTAAGCGCGCGCCTTTGCCAACTCGGCAATGCCTCTCAATCATTACGTCTCTCTTATATGGCTTTAGTTGCGCGTCGACACGTGAGGCCCAGTGTTGTCGCTGACCCAACGTTTTATTTATTTGTATACTCGGCTCCAGCCCCGGAAACAAGTTCACTACAACATCAAAGTTAGCTTGGTGAAACTCTCCGATGGTGTTCAATTGGTTCATTACAACATTTTCTAGTTCGATTGGCATAGCGTTTATGATGAAATCCGAATTATTGGCTTTTAGCAAGGTAACCCCTAGCGTTTGCCCTGCCGATTTTGCTTCTACCAAACTGTAATCGCAGAGTTTCGCTTGCTTAAGAAATTGCTCTAGACATCGACTGCGTAAACGATCAACTTCAATAATCAGTAGACCGTTTGGCGAGCTTAGTGATTTGTATTCGCGCAATACCTGATCTTTACTCAACGAATAATTCATCACCGTAATGTTGATGCCCCAGCGACGGGTATCACCAATTAAAGTTTGAATCTGGGCGGCATTTTGGCGTGCCAAAATAATGCATTCCTGAATCTTCAAATCTTGAAGTTCCATTAGTAGGTGTTCGATAATCGTGCTTCCTGCAATCATTAGAGAAGACAAATCTTGTCGGCCAAAAACAGTTTTAAGATCGCTAGTAAGAGGCTGATCAGCCAAGATAATCGCTACTGGCTGGGGGTCTTTTGCTTGAGGCTTCATATTTGTTTCCGAGAGTAGTCTATTTAGTATGCGCCGCGGGCTTTCAGCACCGCAGGAATTGTTTTTAATAAAACCCAAAGGTCGAACCATAGGTTTTGTTTTTCAATGTATTGGATGTCGAGCTTCACCTGTTGTTCGAAGGGAATGTCGGAGCGGCCAGATATTTGCCATATGCAGGTAATACCTGGGGTAACGACCAATCGGCGCCGGTCGGCTCGCGAGTACTCTGATACCTCAGAGGGAAGCGATGGACGAGGCCCCACTAGAGACATTTCTCCTTTGAGCACATTCACCAATTGCGGCAATTCATCGATCGATGTTTTACGGATTAATATGCCCACACGGGTAATTCTAGGGTCGCGTTTCATCTTAAATATTACCCCAGTCGACATCTCATTTTGTAATTCTAAGTCATGCCGCTGTGCTTCTGCATCGTTAGACATAGAACGAAATTTCCACATTGTAAACGGCAAACCATTCAAGCCAACTCGGTCTTGTTTAAATAAAACGTCGCCTTTTGATTCGAGTTTTATTAAGGTCGCCACCAGCACAAATAGCGGGCTAAGCGATAACAGAGCGGCAAGTGCGACTAGGATATCTAGAGTGCGTTTGCTAAACGGCATAATCGCAAAACGAATTTTCCAGATAAAATGGCCAACTTTCGCTCTAAACGATAATTTAAGTTTAGAGCTGGTCATTACTTAGCTCCTTGATTTCGGAACGTATTGCTTTGCTATCGCGTGAAGCACGCGCCGCGCGCAGCAAGAAGAGTGGGTTCCCGACTAAGTAACGGGCACCTTTATCCAACGGTTGCGCGGCTAGCCGCCAAACCCATTCTAATGACAGCTCGCGTAACCAAACAGGCGCGCGGGACACCTCCTCTGAATAGAAATCAAATAAGCCTCCAACACCAATAACCGCGTTGATTCTAAGATAGGGTGCATTGTTAGCGATCCATCGCTCTTGGCGCGGGGCGCCCAGAGCAACAAGCAATAGCTCAGCACCACTTTGATTGATTAAGCCATGTAATTTTTCGGGGTTAGTGTGGTGGCTAAACCCATCGCTATAGCCCGCAACTTTAAGAGACGGATATTCAAGCTTTAATTTGGCGGCCACCTTATTAACAACCGAATTGCTAGCGCCGAGTAAATAGACACTCTTTTCGCTTGCGGCTAATTCATCGCATAAGAGTGGGAACATATCAGTGCCATTGACGTTTTCAGCCACAGCGATGCCTTGCCAGCGGGCCGCTATTTTAACTCCAATGCCGTCAGCAAAGACTGTATCGAACTCATTCAACGTTTGTTTATAACTTGGATCCCGAGAATACTTATTGGCACAATCGGCGTTTACAAATGCGAACCGGGTGGCATCCCCTAGAATCGGCGTACGATTTAAACTTTTAATTACTCGGTTCACCGCCTCTCTCATACTCAGGTTGGCCAGTGTAACGCCCAGCAATTTAAACCTTTCAGGAGCGTATAAACCGCGCGGAGCTGAGTTGATAAGACGTTGTAAAAACCAAATCGCAAAGATCTGCACTCGTCGAAGGTCGGTCGCTGTGTTGGCAAAGTCGCAAGCGAGTTGGTTCTCATCTTGATGTGCAATACCCGATACTCGTTTGATCTGAAAAGGAGAAATGATGCCCGGAGCAATGTTTAAACGTGTGCGTTTATCTCGATCTAATTTACTGGCCGCTTCAAATTCAATTGGGTGAGGCCCAATAAGGTCGTAGGCCCCCTTTAAATAGAGAAACCATGTATCAATATCGCTTAGCGCTGTATTAGCTACGGTTACCGTTCGGTGTTGTAGGCGCTGCATATTTTTACCAGCGTATTGCTGTACATAAAGCGTGATCTTCTTTTGATGGTACCAAGCCAATAAACACTGGAACCCAACTTTCGGTAACACCAGCAATAGCATTGTTACTCCTATAAATACTCTCATGACACCACTCCAAATGATAAATATGATACTATATATTACTTGATGCAATATTTATCATTTCAATCTCCAAGTCAACGCATAAATGATCATTATTATCACTATAAAACATGTATTTAACCAATTTTTACAGTTTGATTTCTATAAATGGCTTTAATATTTACCATAAACCATTGTTATATATCAATTTAGTAACGATTAACCCATTATTGATAAAAACGATAATCGACCCATTGAATTTAATGATAATAATGATACTATGCTTCTATTGAAATAACCGCTAAGCAAACTTAGTGGCTGGACATTGCGACCAAAGCAAAAATGAGGAAAACAGTATGAAATCATTAAACACAGCGAGTAAATGCCTATTGCTGGCGTGCTTGATGTTGGTGCTCGGTGCGTGTGTGGTAGTGCCTAAGGAGCTTGATAGTCAAGATCAGGATGATGGGCAGCATTTTTCGCGCAAAGTTATTGATGCTAAGCCTATCAGCTTGCATGGCTATGCTGATCGGGCCACTGCACTGAGCGAGCATGAGTCTGGTTGGTTTTACCAAACTACGTTTGTTCGCGGCGATATGCTGCGCTTTCAAATTGTCGGAATGGAGCAATACGATGGTCTATATAAGGTGACCTCCGAAGGAAATATAGACTTGCCGTTTGCGCCATCATTTCCAGCGACTAAGTTAACTCGAAAAAACCTGATAAATAATATTGAGGCCGAATTAGTCCGCTTGAAATGGTTCTATAAAGATTCGGTGAACGTTGATGTGAGTGTGGTGCAATTGGCATCGATCAATGTGTCGGTAATCGGCGCGGTATTTAATCCAGGAAGAGTGACGATAAATAGTCAGCCAATCACAAAACCCGAAGAGGCAATACAGCAGGCTTCAGGGGCATTCTCTTCAGGTCGCAACTTAGTCTCGGCCTTAGGAGCTGCCGGCGGGATCCGACCCGATGCCGATATTTCTAGGGTCTATATTAAGCGTGGCAACAAGGTCTTACGTGTACCTCTAAACAGCCTGATTGACGGCGACGGCTTCGTCGAGATGCCTAGCCTAATCAATGGCGACCAAATCATTGTTCAATCAGCAGGGTTTGTTAACCCATCCTTGATCAAACCCAGCCAAGTAACACCGCCAGGGATGAGGGTCTTTATGTCTAACCTAACGGCTCCCGCACTGAGTAATGCGCAATCGGCTGTGGGCTCGGATTCGACTCGTCTACCTTATGGTTCATCATTACTCGACTCTGTCATTTCAGCGAACTGTATCGGCGGAACACATCAAGCCAATGCCTCTCGAAGTGTGGTGTTGGTGACTCGCAATCATGGCTCAAACCAACAATTGGTGGTGCAACGATCAATTAACCAACTGCTAGCCAACAGCAGCAATCGGTCGGTTAATCCTTTTATGATGCCAAATGATGGTATCGCTTGTTACGATTCACGGTTCACTAATTTTCGCGATGTGGCACGCGGCATTGGCGAAGTAATCAGCCCTATATTGTTAGGACGCTTGCTATGAATTGGTCACTTTTTTTGCGCTACCTAATGGATGCTTTACTAAGCATTAAGTTTATCTTAATGGGTATGCTGGTGGTTGTTATGGTTTTGCTCGGCCTCTATCTTGTGCTTGAAACGCCGAACTATAAAACCTCTTGGATTATGCTCCTACCGGGTACCGAGCGCGCATCAACGATCAGCCTCGATAACATCGGCGAAGCACGCAGCAACGGCAGCAATGCTTACGGGAGCGTCTCGATTAGCCCTAAAAACACCTATAAAGAAATCGCCTTGAGCGATGCTGTAATTAACAAAGCAGCGAAAGAGTATGGCGTTGCCGCAAATGCCTTTAGCAAGCCCCGCATCACGCTGATCGACCAAACTCCCGCTATGAAATTCACGCTAATCGGTGAGTCTCAAGAAGAGTTAATCTTCAGAGCGCAACTCTATAACAAAACCTTTCATGCAACTTTGGATGACCTTAGGCGCAATGAGATTGATCGAAACTTTAAAGGCATTGAAATCAACCTCGAAGAAGCTAAGCGACGACTTGGCCAAGCCCGGCAAGATATCGTTGCCTATCAGATCAAAAGTTCTATTGTCTCCGATGACCAGTTTAAACGTTGGACCGACGACACCGAGCAACTAAGAGCCGAACGTACTAAAACAGATATTGAGCTGGCCTCACTTAATGCGATGTTGGAGGTATCTCTAGCTCAGCTGGGTATTACCTCGCTTCAAGCCCAAGCACTTTTAACCCGCCAGGCAAATCCGACGGTTACCGAAACCCTGAAAACCTTGAGCGAGAAACTCGCCGAGTTGGCAAGTATTAGCTCTCGCTACGCCGCCGAAAACCCGATCAGAAAAACCCTCGCTCGCGACATCAAAGGCCTAACCATAGAGGTACGAAAGTTGTTAAACGGCGTACCAGATTTGGCGCAAATAGATAATCATCACCTTTACGGTTTGTTGTCCATGAGTAACGTTGAAAATGTTAAGCAGGTAAATAAATCAATAGCTAAACTGAGTGGTTTAATCGCTCAACGCCAGGCTCTAATTGACAGTCGAGAGCAGTACCTTGCGCGAGTAAAAAATCATACTCAGGGCGCCGCAACACTTGCTGACTTGCAAAGAGTGCATCAGATCGCCGAGGCTATTTTCAGTTCGGCGCTGGCCAAGCTCGACACCAGTCGTTTAGACATCTACGCCACCTACCCATTAACTCAGCTACTCACGCAACCAGGGGCAACGATCAAGCGTGATCGCCTACAGAGTAAGCTGATGATTGTCGCTAGTATTTTGGTATACGCAATGTTGGCCTTGGCCTTAGCACTCATACAAGTTCGTAAAAGAGTAATTTCAGCTACTAAAAAGACAACTGCTAGTAATCCGGCCAAAGGGCATGAATTTAAATCCTTCAGCTTGCTGACGGGTTCAGGTAAATAGGCAAGTCATGAACACTCTAATAAAGCACATCAACCGCGATGAGCGATGGTCGACATTTGGCAGCTTAAATTTAGAAGAAAGAGCTGTTACCTGGTCTATCGCCTACACCTTCGTTTTTTACCTAGTAGGTGCCCTATACCTCGTCGCTCCCGTGGTTGGCTGGGCAATGATCGTGGTGTTAATCGGTCGATGGGCGATGGGGAATTCGTCGACTAAGCAAAGCGCGCGTTGGATAATTTACTGCTGGCTAGTCTGCGCTTTGATGCTCGAGCTAACGCTTGTGATCGGTCATATCGACTTTAACCTAGGTCTGGGCAAGATTATAAAATCCACCATTGGTTGGGCCAAAGGCTGGGCGTTGCTAAGTGTTTTTATTGTAGTCGGTTTCAGTTTGAATATTCGCTATCAAACGGTTTGCCGCGCCGCCTGTGTTGTTGGTTTGGTTGCATTGATGCTGACGCCTTTGCTAATACTGGCTTATGTCGTCGGGCTTCCTGATCACTTATATGTATCGCCACTAAAAGTTTTGGGTGGCGCAGGTGATGAATTTTTTACCGTCATTTTGTATGAAATTGACCCAGGTAATGGCGCACCTCGCTGGCGCTTTTTCGCTCCTTGGGCGCCAGCCGTAGGCTTAGTCGCGAACATCTACTTTTTATGCGCATGGTTTGAAAAAGAAGCTAAGTGGCGCGTCATTGGTTTACTCGGTAATGCGCTAATGATCGTTATGGCCGCGTCGCGTATGGGCATGATCGTTATGTTGCTAGTGCCATTGGCTGTATGGGGACTATCTCGACTAGCCCGTCCTTGGTTGATGGTCAGCGCCGCGCTTACTTTATTGCTGCTGGTGATGTTTTTCGATCCGATTTCTCACGCGCTACTGACCCTGCTTGACGATATTAAAGGAGCTCGTGCCGATTCAACTCGTGTGCGTGCGGCGCTTGGTAACATAGCGGTCTATCGCTGGCAGTCTGAAGCCTATTGGTTTGGTCATGGTGTTGTTGAGAGTGGCAGCCACTTGGTCGAATTTATGCCCATCGGGTCTCACCATAATTGGTACGGGCTGCTATTTGTAAAAGGCATGGTCGGGTTTTTGAGCTTTCTAATTCCGTTTACCCTAACTACTTGTGTATTGTTAGTAAAAGCACAATACCAAGTAAGCGCGCGCTTGGCATTGGGCATGTGTTTAATCATCGGCTTCTTTTCTCTTAGCGAAAATATTGAAGCTCTCGCCTATATGACATGGCCGGCGTGGTTGATAATCGGCATTGGCTTACGCAGTGCAATCCGAGATATCGACACCTATCAAAACAATCTATTGGGTCAATTTAGATTACTCTCCGAGCAGCACAAGCACGCCACTGTGTTGTCGGCCTAATTCATTTCATCGCAAAGGGGGTCGTATGAAATTTTCAATTGTCATTCCGCTATATAACAAGCAAGACTCGATTCGCCGTGCTCTGCATTCTGTTTTTGATCAAGTAGATTACGACGCTACGCAGTATGAAGTTATCGTTGTTGATGACGGCTCGAACGATAACTCCCTAGATATCGTGAACAGCATTAAACGAGAGCACTGCGATAGACAGATCACCGTCTATTCACAGATCAACGCCGGAGTGTCTGCGGCGCGCAATAAAGGGTTAGAGATAGCCCGTTCAGACTACATTGCTTTTTTGGATGCTGACGATACCTATGAGCCGAACTTTCTCAGCGAGATCGCAGGGCTGATCAACCAGTTTCCTTCGGCTGCGATGTTCGCCACAGCCTACCGCTTTGTCGACACAAGTGCCGGTACCCGACGAAACGCCAGTATTGCTGGTACTCAGAATTCGCTGAGGCCGCAACTACTTGAAGACTATTTCTATAGTGCGGCGAACGGCGATCTGCCGATTACCTCCTCTAGTGTGTGTATTGGTAAAAATGCACTCGAAGGCGTCGGAGGATTTCCAGTCGGTGAAAATATGGGCGAAGATCAAGCTGTTTGGTCGCAAATTGCGCTCAAACACCCGATAGCTATTAGCCCAAATGTGTGCGCCAATTACTTTGAAGCAACCGCTAGTTCTCTGATGCAAGTGGTTGTGCCTAGTGATGAAATGCCGTTTAGTAAGCGCCTACAACAACAACTTGATCAAGGGCAGGTAGCCAACAGCCAAAGATCGTCGTTAAAAAAATACATTGCTGGCCATTTGCTTGATCTGGTCAGGCGCAATCTTAAGGCCGGCGATATGTCTAGCGCTAGATCCTTGCTCGATGACCGGCGGACACATAAACAGTTTAAACGTTACCTGTATTGGCGAGCGCAATTTTGTGTATTGAAACTTACTCAAACAGTTCGGCCCCTTTGTGCGATTTAGCTCTATTTCGCGCACCGGCGCTGCCCGTATTTCAAGGATAAAAATTATGAAAAAACCAACTAACTTGCCAAGCTTTATAGTAATTGGAGCTGCTAAATCGGGCACAACCACGCTATATCAACATCTAAAAGCTCACCCCGATATCTTCATGCCAGATTTTAAAGAACCGCATTACTTTGTGTCTGAGCAGAAATTAAATTTTAAGGTAATTGCTAGCGAGGATGATTATCGACGTTTATTTTGCCGAAGCGGCCATGCATTAAGCGGTGAAGCCTCAACCGGCTATCTTTACTTTCCTGAGGCAGCGCAAAAAATAAAGCAACTAATCCCGGAATGCAAAATCATTGCATTGGTGAGAGACCCAAGCGCTCGAGCTTTTTCAATGTGGGGTCATCAGATAAGAGAAGGGCTTGAGGAGCTGTCGTTTGATGCTGCGGTACGCGAGGAGCTCACCGGAAAAACACGCCTACACAAAGGGGTAGAATACGGATTCAACTATTGTAAATTGGGGATGATATCTGAACACTTAATTGAGTATCAAAAGCAGTTTGGTGAATCAAATGTGCTCATTGCTGACTATGAATTATTACGCACCAACCCAGTAAAACTGATGACTCAGATCTACCGTTTTCTAGACCTGCCGGATGCAGCGCCTATTGGGCTTCAAACGCGTTATAACGCCTCTGGAAAACCTAAATTTGATTGGCTGCACTCGTTTTTAAACAATAAGAGCCGCTTTCGTTCTATGATGACTTACCCTGTAAAGTACTTGCTAGGAGAAAAGTTTACCCACACTGTATGGCAAACACTCCGTAATAAAAATATTAACGCAGGAACACGCCACGCCATGTCGAAAGACACCGCAGCATTACTTGAAAGACACTTTGCAGAGGAAAAATCTAGATTAGCAACTCTTGTTACTCGAGGCTAAATCTCATAGAGAATGTGAAAAATTAGGGACCTCCAATAGCCAGTCGTGTTGCTCTTAAATTATTCTATTCATTACTTTACGTTGTAGAGCTTGTGGCATTAAGGCCAAGCCAAGGCTGGCAACCGATGTTTCAATTGTCTTGCGCAGCTCTTGCGTTAGCGCAAGTGGGCTAGTTTTGAAGGCGTTCCACATTAAGCTTAACGCTAGCTTGCCCTGCCCCTGAAACACACATCTTCTTGCGAGGTAGCGATACTGAAATGCTTTAGCGATAGGGCCATATTGTTTTGCGAAGCGTGGCGCATAACTCTCAAGTTTTACTAACAACGCTGACCAGGTTTCAAATTGTTTGTCTACGTCGGCTGATAAGCCACCTGTGTTTAATCGGTAGTTAGTAAGAGGCTTGTCGATATAATGAAACTGAGCGCCAGTTAATAGAGCGATACGGGTCCAACAATCAACGTCCTCTGATTGTCTTAGCGCTTCGTCAAAGTACTGAATATATGGCAGGCCATTGTCGGTTTTGTCGTCCGTGGTAAAAGCGATTTGTTGCAATACGCCTTTACGAATGACTGGCACCGAACCATTGCCGATAGGGTTGCGGCAAAAAATATCGTTGGCCTGAAAACCGTGCTTTTTCTTTGGCGCTTGAAGTCGGCCAAGTGACTGGCTTTGTTCATCGACAAATAGCGATGAGCAAAAACTAACGCCGCAATTGGGCTCTGCTTGCATTAAGCGTATGTGCTGTTCAATTTTATCAGCCTGCCAGAAATCATCAGAGTCCAAAAAGGCGATGTACTCACCGTTAGCATTACGAATGCCGGTGTTACGTGCCCCAGCAAGGCCTCGATTTTTTTGCTGCACAATGCGAAGTCGCGGGTCGCTGAATTTTTGTTTTACAAGAGCGATAGACTGGTCGGGGCTTTGATCATCGACCACAATAATTTCCAGATTGAGATAGGTCTGTGCAAGCACCGAGCTAAGCGCTTTCTCGATATATTGTTCAACGTTATAGACCGGGATCACCACACTAACCAGTGGTGTTGATTTGTTTGTCTCGATGTTAGTGTGTTTTGGCATATTCAGTGTTACCCAAGGTAGAGTTTGTTATTTTGCTTTGAGCCTCATGTGAGACTAGCAGCGCATCGTCGCCAAACACTTTTCGCCAAACGTAGGCTAAATAAAGTGGGTGGCTGACGGCATAGATAATTAAAATTGTACTGGCTACAGCGGTCAGGCTAATGTTCACGGCGATACTAACTGAGACAATAAAGATCACGGTAAACACCATGTTCCATTTGAAATCGAGGTCGATACGGTCGGTGGCTAAAGTCAGCGCCGAGGCACTTTCGGCTAACGGTCTTGGCAATGCTGATAAACACAATAAAGTGAGAATAGGAACGGCGTTAAGCCATTGATCACCAAACACAATCGGTACATAAATAAAGGCTAAGCCAGCTTGTAGAGAGATCAGTGGCACCGCAATCAGGGCTATTTTCTTTAAGTTGCCAACGAAGCGTGCCTTTAATTCAATGGCATTGTCCTTTACCGCACAAAGGTTGGGATAGAGCGCTGAATTTATGGCGTTGATCAGGGTTAAGCTAAAACCTAAGCCTGCATTGCGCGCAAAATAATAGAGCCCCAAGGCTTCCATCCCAAGTACTCGCCCAATGATCATGTTGTCGAGGTTTAGGCGCGCGGTTTTTAACAACTCTATACTTAAGTAGTAACGCCCAAATTGCAGCACATCACGCCAAAGCTTAAAACTGAAGAATGGGCCGCTTGGTTTCCAGCGATAAGCATAGCGATAACCAAACACCCAGATCGGTGAGGTAAGAAATTTAGGTAGAACGATGGCCCATGCACCTAAGCCTGATAGGGCCAACAATGTGGTGATCACGTTGTCGATGCCCACTTGACCGCCGTCAATTAAAGCCACCGTTTTTAAACGTTGGTCACGTTGTACTAACGAAGCTTGCACCATGCCGAATGGCATTAACAAATAGGTTAATGATAATACTTGTAGCATCGGCACTAACTCTGGCGTGGCGTAAAACTGCGCCAAAGGATAAGCCGCGGCACATTGAATGAAGAATAAACTAATGCAAAATATAAAATTGAGACGATAGGCTGTGTTAGTAATTGCCTTCAAATCATGGTCTGAACACTGAACGATCTTGGCGCCAATACCGTTTCGGTTAAATACACGTATCAGCTCGTTGACGGTTAACACCAACGCTGCCAAACCAAATAGCAAGGGGTCCATAACGCGGGCTAATACGACCGCCGTAATCAGACGCGTAATGCGCACAAAAAGTTCGCTAGCGCCAAGCCAACCTAAGTTATGTAGAAATAGGTTCTCCGCTCGACCCGATGTGAGAGCCTTTATGCTATTTTTTAGACGAATAAACATGACGAGTATCAGCGCCTAACCCAGAGCATCCAACTCTTGTTGGATAAGTGGTTTTAGCTCTCGCATTATTTGATCAACATCGGCAATATGCTTGCTGAGGTTACTTGAATTCGGTTCGTTTTCGATTTGCAAAAGAGCATTAGCTAAATGGCTTAGACCAATGCTACTAGCAGCGCCTTTAATTGAATGGCAGACACCTTTCACTTTGTCGGTGTTGCCGCTATTGGCAAATTCTTTGAGCTGCTCTAATTCACCATAGGCATGATCTAAAAAAGTGGGCGCTATGGCCTTAAAAATATCTTTGTGTGAATCGCCAAATTGGGTTTTAAGATAGGTAAAGTCGAACGATTCGAATTTTGCTTGTTCAACGATGCTAGTCGGCTCCATAAAACTACCTCCAAAATCAGGTTTGACCCACAGCGTTCTAGGCACGTCGTTCAGTGCCGCGGCTAGTTGGCCGAGGCCCAGAGGCTTGCTTAAAAAGGCATCAAAACCCAAATTCAACAAACGTTCGCGTTGATCTTGGTAACTTGATGCAGTAAGGGCAATGCAGTAGTGCTGCGAGGTTGCTTTTTTTGCTGCACGTATGGCCTTGATAGTTTCTTCACCGTTCATAACCGGCATCAGAATATCGAGTATCACCACGTCGTAATCGTTGTGTTCGAGCTTCGCCATGGCTTCGGCGCCATTATTGGTAACCTCTGCTTGTTGACCTAGTTGAGCCAATTGGGCGGTAATTACTTTTTGATTGGTAGGGTTATCCTCTGCCACCAATATCTTTAAAGTCGGCAGTGACGCGATCGTTGGGCTTTTAGCACGAACAGCACCTTGATCTGCGTTGGCCAGTGCTTGTACCGGCAGATTAAGTTCAAAAATACTGCCACGGCCGACTTTACTCTCGCAGGTGATTTTACCCATCATCAGCTCACTTAACTGCTGGCAGATTGCCAACCCAAGGCCCACCCCTTGATCGGGCCGACCAATTTGCTCGTAGGCGTTGAAAATCCGTATTATTTGATCCGCTGGAATGCCCACGCCGGTGTCGACGACCTTAACCTTAAGCATGCCCATGCCCTGCGAAATTACATCACTCTGATAAGAAATATCCACGAGGATGCCGCCTCGCTTTGTGTTCTTTAGCGCATTTGCAATAAGGTTATTAATAATTTGTTTATAGCGCCCTTTATCGATGGAAACCCTTTTCGGCACTGTATCATCCATTCGAAAATCCAACTTCAAGCCTTTGTCTTTGGCTTCTAAGCTAAACATCGTCATAATATTTTTATGGATGCGGCGCATGTCTTCGGCTTGCGGGTTTATATTAACGCGCCCGGCTTCAATTTTAGTGATATCAAGCATATCGCTGAGCAATACGATTAGCGATCTAGCTCCGCTGTTGATGGTATCTAGGTAATCGGCCTGAGCGTCGTCGAGTTTGCTTTTGAGTAAGATCTCCGACAAACCAATGATGGCGTTTAGTGGGGTTCTGACTTCATGGCTCATTTGCCCCATAAAAGCAGACCGATCGTTTAGCGATGCTTGTAAGCGCTGATTGGTGACACTGAGCTCATAGGTAGCTTGCTTGATGTCGTCCTCAAGTTTTAGCTGGCTCGACTCGAGCGCCTGGTTAGCCTCAAAAAGCTCTCGCGATTTCACTTCGAGTACGCTCTCAGCCTCAGCGCGCGCCTTCTTTAAACGCTTACACCGTGCCTGAGAAAGCTCCAGCCTTTTCTTTGTATCTTCTTCCATGACGCTGATCGGCAATTACTCGCCGTCTCCAGTTCGTATCGTAAAGTGCGCCGACTTGTGGTCTTGCCCTATGTCGCTAGTGAGCAATTCTTCATTGTTACCGAAAAATTTAAGGCAGGCCCCAACCAGCGAATGCGCCACTAATGCTAGCGGGCGAGGTGAGGTGTAAGACAGGGTTAAGATAGCGCCCTGCTGAGTATAACTAAACGAGGGTAGTTCGGCATCAGGATAGAGTTTTTTTACCTCTACGTGAATGTGGTCATCGATCTGTTTCAGCATTTCAGCGGCGCTTCCTACGTTATCAAAAAATAGGCTGTAGTCACGTTTAAAAACCATAAATAGATGGTCTGAAAA
This sequence comes from Gammaproteobacteria bacterium, assembly GCA_017854775.1. Taxonomy (GTDB): domain Bacteria; phylum Pseudomonadota; class Gammaproteobacteria; order Arenicellales; family Arenicellaceae; genus Arenicella. The sequence continues at coordinate 24,427 of JAFMHC010000015.1, forward strand.
CCTTCCTAGTAACACCGTTGCCTCGGTCTCAGTTTCAGCCACGGCTTGCGTCAGCAATTGGATGAGTTCTTGGTAATCATAGAGGCCGACTCTCGAGTAGGCTCCGTCTGATTTAACCCCGCTGTCATCGATTATTTTTTGAGCCGTGTCTTCGCCCAACTCTTGTTCGATAAATTCAACGAACTCTGACAATATAATTCCTTTCATAGTCGTTAACCCTCAGGCGAAGCATCAAGTGATAGTTTTTGCATGATGCTTTTCTTTAATTGTTCAACGTCAACCGGCTTAGTAAAATAATCAACGCCCGATGGGATTCCACCTCGGTCTTGAATGCTCTCTGGGGTTAGCCCGCTAATAATAATAATTTGGTCGCTAGTCAATAGCTCTGATTTATACATCGAGCGAATCATTTGTAGGCCGTCCATTCCAGGCATATAAACGTCAGAGATAACCAAATCGGGCACTTTTCGCCCAATCTCTACCAAGCCTTCAAAGCCATCGTTTTTAACCGTTACGCTAACCGGTAGGCCCCATGAATTGATTGCGGCCTCATAGAATTTTGAAACAGTTGGATTGTCTTCTACAACTAACACATTTTTTTTGTCACCCTTAGTGTCATGAGTCGTTTGGTGTTTACTAATATATTCTTCAACAGATGCTGCAACAATTCGACGGTGACCACCGGCCGTTTTCCAGGCGTCTAATGCGCCACTCTCCACCCACAATTGCACCGTCCGAACGGATACGCCGAGTAGCTTTGCCGCTTCAACTGTGGAGTAATATTCTTTCTCTTTCATTTTCCAAGGATTCCAAATGTAGGGTTTCAAATTTAATAGTATTATCATTTTTATCACTAATCAATATGAAAACGTGACTTTTTAGCTATTTTTATCATTTAAATCGCCACCAAGTCAGTTTGAATTAATGGACACGTGGGTTCCAAGCGCGCTAATTTCTTCTAATCTTTGCCTTTCGCCTCTGACATGTAGCGACAAACAAAGTCTTAGTCCACGACACAGGCAAATGCAAAAATGAAGTAAGGCAACTCGCCATTAAATTGTTGTTGCTTAAGTTCGCTGAAACTAATCACTGGAAATGTATTACAACAAGCCCGTCAATTAACAAAGTTGATGCAAGGTTCATTGCAGTAGGCGAGCTATCGAGATGAAAGATTTGAATGCCTGGTTTATCGAGGTTAGACCATTCCCTGGTTGAGGCTCCTTATTGACCGAAGTCTAGTGTTACACCTTGCTGGCTGCTTTGTATTCCTAGCTCAATCACTTTAATCACCACCGCCGCTTCTAGCGCTGTCACAGGAAGTAGTCGGTTATAGTTAATCGCGTCCGCTACTGACTGATAGTAGTGTTGATAGCGACCAGTTTCAGTTGTGATTTTCTCGGAGGATCCGTCTCGGTAAAGTATCCCGTATTGTTCAGGAAGATCATGTCCATATATTTGATCTAGGGGCGATAAGCCCTCTATTAGTTGGCTTTCCTGAATATCCAATCCCGGTTTAATGAAGCTCGCTAAGTCACCCTGCAGATGATAACGTGTGTTTGTGCTCGCTGAGAAAGGACTAGAGTGCAGTATTACTTCTAAATGGTTGTAATGAAGAAGCACATGAAAATAATCGATTACTTGAGAATTTTCACGTAGCTCCAAACAGCGTGCGGTAATCGCGTTGGGCGTGCCGAACAAATGCAATGCTTGGTCAATCAGGTGAGCCCCTAAATCAAACCAAATTCCGCTGCCGGCACCAGGCTGTTCACGCCAGCGCTCTCGAACATGAGGTCTAAAACGGTCAAAATGTGATTCAAAAATGCGTAATTTTCCGAGCGCCTTGGTGTCGAGCAATTTTTTAACGGTGAGAAAATCACCGTCCCAACGGCGGTTATGAAAGGCCGAAAGCTGTACGTTATTTTCTTCTGACAACTTGATCAGGCTTTGCGCTTCGGCATAAGTCGTTGTCATCGGTTTATCGACCACGACATGCATTCGTTGCTCTAAACAAAACTTGGCGAGTGAATAATGCACATCGTTAGGCGTGGCAATAACAACCAAATCTACGTGAGCGATTAGTTCCTCAATCACTCTGCAATCAATAACGTCGGGATAATCAGTATTAATCGCATCTCTCTGGCTACTCATAATTGCGGTCAACCGCATATCAGGGCAAGCGCTTATTAGAGGCGCATGAAATGTTTTGCTTGCGAAACCATATCCGATGATACCAACATTAATCATTTTCACGCCGAGTAAATAATGCGTCGCGTTAGCGTTCCCATATGCCCTCAATTTCCTCTAATGTTTTACCTTTAGTCTCTGGCATGTAGCGCCAAACAAAGACCAAGGCTACGACACAGAAAGAGGCAAAAATGAAGTACGGTAAAGCACCATTAAATTGTTGTTCATTGAGTTCACTGCGATTGATCACGGGGAATGCGTTAGCAACTATTCCATTGAACAACCATTGAGCACCTACGGCGATAGCCATGGCAAAACTACGCACTCTATTGGGGAACATTTCTGATAAAACGACCCATACCACTGGGCCCATCGACATTGCGAATGAGCCAATAAAAACTAAGATTGATATTAGCGATACGATACCAAGTTGCTGGGTATAAATAGTAAAACCAAGTGATGAGAGGCCTAGGAACATTCCGCTAGTACCTATCAGATACAGAGGCTTTCGACCCCATCGGTCGATGGTGAAAATAGCCACAAATGTAAATGCCAGATTGACGCCGCCTAACCACAATTGTTGCTTAAGTGCATCTTGTGGCCCGTAGCCCAGTGAGTTACTAAAAATTTCAGCGCCATAATATAGAATCGCATTAATGCCGGTGATTTGTTGAAATACGGACAACATAACCCCGATGAAAATAGCGAAGGCTAATCCACCAGCGACGGCTTTGCTGTTGGACGTCGATGGTGTTTGATTAATTGATGCTTTGATTTCGGCCAGCTGCGCATCAGCTCGAGACTTATCAACATACAGTTTAGCCAACACCGCGCGCGCTTGCTCATCACGTTGTTTCATAACCAACCAACGCGGGCTGTGAGGCACAAAAAACAACATCAGTAAGAATAGACAGGCTGGCAATAGTTCGGACCAGAACATAAACCGCCAGCCGTGGTTCAAGTTATCTTGATGAACCGCCGCCAGTTGCTCAACACTCGATTCGACGGCATTGCCACCACCGATATAATAGGTGGCTAAAAACACAACGAAAAAACCCAACACAATCGACAATTGATATAGCGATACCATTTTTCCTCGCTGCTCTGCAGGTGAAATTTCAGCGATGTACATCGGCGCAGCCATTGATGCAAAACCGATGCCGATTCCGCCTATGATGCGGTAAATCACCAGCTCACTTAATGTACTAGCATCGCCTGAGCCCCAAGCAGAAACGCAAAAAAATAATGCCGAGAGCACCAAAGTGTATTTTCGACTGATAGCCTTAGTTAAGTAACCCGCGACTAGGGCTCCGACTAAGCACCCATATAACGCGCTGCCCACGGCCCAACCTTGTTGGCCGGGTGTAAGTTTAAAGTGCTCAGTAAAGTACAACTGCGCACCGCCGATAACCCCTGTATCAAAACCAAAAAGGAAACCACCGATAGCGGCAATCATCGCAATTTTAGCGATATAAAACGTATTGTAATTGGTCATTTTTATTCTTATTTTTTATCGTTGTTAGTCAGTTAGTGAATAGTTAGAAAACACTAGGCTTTATTTTCTGCGCTTATGTTTCTACATCTACGTTTTTGCATCTATGGCGCTGATTCAATGTTCAACTGGCTGGTAATGGTTAGTCGCATTGCACTTAATTTGCTAGTAGCCATCTGTTTATGGCTTAGCCGATGCAAGCGAATATTGCCAGAGTGGAGCAGTGACGCAGGGTAAATTACAGCACGATTAAACTTGGCATCAACCATTCCGATTTGCTCGAACAGCGGGGTATCGCCATTGACGTATTCTGCAGGCGGGAGGCCATGCGTGGTCGCTTCACGCCCTAGAGCCTGTTGAAAAACGCGCTCACTCTGGCCATCAATACGCTCTATATTGGTGCTGCGATGACGATAAAACGCAGTTCCACCCCACTCCGGCACGCATAGGTAGTGCACCAGAGCAAACTGCTGCTGACGAGCAGTATCGTAATGTGGGATGCGCTGAATCGGCAACAACTCACTCGGCAGACTATTCGCTATGGCGTATACGCTAGCCTGCAAACCACCCACCGTGCCGCGCACTATGCCGAGCATGCGAGAAAAGTCATCGGCGTATCGGGCAAAATTTGTTGCATAACTATCGTCGTCAAGCGACTGCTTAACTCCTGGGTAAAAGTCGTTTTTATAAGGATCAAAACGTGAGATATCACCGGCATTATTGACCAGTGTCGTTGGGGCTTGATGAAAGTCATCAATGACGACAATCGGCCAACGCCCGGTGCCAATAAAGAAATGTTCGAACTTACCCACTAAGCGCTCTCAAACCAACTTTTAGCGGTATCAAGCATTCGGTTTTTTCGCGCAATTAAATTTGGTAATTGATGCATAGATGTCTGTAAATTATGCATAAGACCGATTACCCCAGATCGATACAAACGCAGCACTACTTGATCGTCTAGCTCGGCCAATTTATTTTCGTCAATCATGTACGCTCCTTGCACAGCCTGCTTGCTTCTATCTGTAAACTCGATGTCGAGTCTGAACGGTGTCAGCAGCTTTAGCTCGACCAATTCGGAAACTAATTTCTGAGACTCAATCTCACCGCTCAACAACTGGGTCAAAATCTGTTGAACCGTCAGCAAGTAATCACTGGCTTGCGATTGAGCGTTAAATAGTGGCTCACCATCATCATCGCTCAAGGCCAAGCTATCAGAGTCAAAGCAGACCACCTTGCTGTCTTGGTCGTCGCCAACGAAAAAAGGCTGTCGCTGAATTTGCAATGGCTCATAGTCGGCATCCCACCGGCCCTCTCTAACGAATAGATTCTCTCCTGGCTGAAACCCCATCATGGCTGAAAAGGTAAACTCACCAGTGTCTGCATTTTTTGTCACGATAATCGGAAAACATGAACTAGCTCTCCCAAACTCAGCTGGAACTACTGGCATTAAATGTTGATTGATCGCACTGCTATGGCGCTGGCTTGCTTGCACTCGTAGCTGCGAATGTTTATCAAAATTCAGTGATACGATATTGCTCATAACTCCTCCTAGGTTGCGCCGATTGTTTCGGCTGTTTTATTTTGAAACGCTTGTATTTTTAAATTGCCTGCATGCCGTAGTCGTGAATTTTATTAATCAGTTCACGGTGACTCGGAAGCTTAGCTAACGCTTGCTGAGTTATTTGAGCATTGCGCTGATATTCTTGTTCAGCATGATCACGGCTTAACATCGAACGTCGATGGTTTTGCTTATCGATATCGAACCCCATGCCATATAAAACATACTGGTAACTTGCCGCCGGAAACACTTCATTGCTGGAATCGAAATCAAGATTACAGGGCACTTGATAGCGCCATAATTCAAGCTGCTCAGCTAGCGATTCAGACACTGAACTAGGGTCTGACATTGAACGCCAAAACGGCTCATCTCGTTTGCTTAGCAAGTAATGCAGTTTTAGAAAATCAATAATGCGTTGCCAGCGATATTGAAACGTTGTGTTGAATCGTTTGGCAACGATAGTCATCGCTGAACGTGTTGCCGGTAGCTGCTCAGCAATCATGTTAGCTGATAACTCAACAAGCACAATCGCGGATGCCTCTAGTGGCTCTAAAAAACCCGCAGACAAACCAACGGCGACACAATTTCGATGCCAAAAATAGTCACGGTGACCTGATTTAATATCAATACGGCGTGGCTCATTAATAATTTTATGCTCACCAATATACTTTCGAAGCTCGTGTTCAGCTTGATCGTCACTGATGTAATCACTGCTGTAGACGTAACCAACGCCACGACGGTGTCGTAAGCCGATATCCCAAATCCAACCTGCGCTTTGGCCGGTAGAAATGGTGTGACAGGGTATCGGGCTGTCTGGCTCTGGGTAAGCAACATGTGATGCTAACGCACGGTCTATTTGCAGTACTGACGAGCAGTCATTAAACGGCACGCGGTAATGCTTGCCGATTAACAATGCGCTAAAACCGCTGCAATCGACAAACAAATCACCCTCAATCTGGCCTGCCTGTGTGGTGACTAAGGCTTGAATATCGCCCTCCTCGTCGTTCAATGCCGTTTCTACGTCAGCGAGTATGTGAGTAACACCAAGCGATTCTGTGCAATGCTTTTGTAGATACTGAGCAAACTTTCCTGCATCTAAATGATAGGCATAATTTGCCACCGAACTGTATTCGGGTGTAGAAATCAGTTTTGGGGCTATGCCATTTTCACAAAGTTGCTCTTGGAAACAGACCGCATTAGAGAATGAAACGCTATTCTCATTGCTTAGCCAATGAGTAGCGAGGTCGGTTGTTGGAAACCCTTGCGGGATCATCAACGGATGATAGTAGAAGTCGTTATCGCAATTTTCTGACCACTTAGCAAATTTCGCGCCTTGCTTAAATGTAGCGTCGCACTCCCGAATAAAATCCGTTTCACTTATTCCTAAGCGTTTAAGGGTGGCGCGCATGGTCGGCCAAGTACCTTCGCCAACACCAACAATCGGGGTGTTCGGCGATTCAACTAAGGTCACTCGAACTGACCGATCTGGCCGCCGCTGTCGTTGTTCCACGGCAAGCCGCCCAGCCGTCAACCAGCCGGCGGTGCCGCCGCCAACCACAACTATCGAATCAATCGTTTTCATCGTTCACCTACAATGCTCAAGAGTGTTATAAAGCACAAAAGGGCGACACCGAAACGGTGCCACCCTCGATACGCATTATTCTAATTTGCTAGCTACCAACTGCCTCGGAACCCGAGTGATAGCCGGCGACCGGAATCTTCGGCAAGTAGAAAATGATTACTGAAACGGCCTCGCTTAGTAACCACTTCTTCGGTCAGATTAATGCCTTCAACAAACATCGTGAGACTGTCGTTAATGTCATAACTTGCGCTGAAATCCCATTGCGAATATTCATCAACAAATTGCACACCATCGCCATTAAGTTGAGTCAACGATTGTAAAAACTCGTCACGCTGGTTATAGGCTATTCGAGCTTGAAATGGGCCGCGCTCAAAATAACCTACAAGATTTAACGAATCACTTAAGCCAGTTACCGCAAACGTTTGCGATATGTCAGCGGGGTTAAACGCACTGTCGGTATCGACGAAGGTTGCATTGGCGATCACACCAAAACCACTATCGCCAAACTCATGTTGCACGGTTAACTCAAAGCCGTCTACGGTTGCTGCTTGGCCATTTGATGGCAGTGTATTGGTAAAAACAGCGACCGCATCACCGGCATCGGGGGCATCTGGATTACTGCCTGTTGATGGGTCGAGTAGTTGCGAACCATCGGCGACAGTAAAGGTAAGATCTTCAGTGCCGGTAACGATAAAGTTATTTACATCTTTGCGAAAATAACCGATAGAAGCGTAGCTCACATCGCCATAATAGTACTCAAATGAGAAGTCCAAATTGTCCGATTCAAATGGCAGCAGTTCAGGATTACCAGAAGACGAGGTCAAGTTACCACCTTGTCGAGTAGTACCAATGACCGTCACTGGCGCCATGTCACGTAAAGTTGGTCGAGTGAGCGTTTGGGACGCTGCAAATCGTGCCACTAACTGGTCATTTATCTCAAGTTTTGTACTCAATGAAGGCAACAACTTTGAATAACTCGATTTAGAGTTGATAAGATTTGCATTGCCGAACTGTGCCAACATTTCTGTTCGATCCAAAATACGCAAACCTGCAATAGAGGCTTCCGTTCCATTGACAGTCACGTCTGTGTCTTCGTAGCGTGCGCCGGCGGTCATGTAGATTGGCATGTCGCCGATTAGACCAGCAAAATCAAATTCAGCATAAAATGAGCTTGTTTCTTCTTCAACAGTAAACGAATTATCACGGATTACAGCATCAAAGTTTAGACCGCTAGACGCGCTCACAGAAGCAAATTGCGCTTCGCCGTTGTGCGATAACCATACTGCCGGAGTGCGGCCACTACCGCTAACCTCGCTCAAGAAACCATTGCCGCCATCCAAGCGCTGAACATCAATACCGGTGACCGCAGGCGCATCAGGATAACCGCAGAAGGTACAGTGAATGCCCGCGCCTTCGTTATCCCAGCGCGTTAATGACTTAGTTTCTGTTGAGCTCATTAATCCGAACTTGGCTTGAATCAAGCCCTGATCACTATCATTATTCCAAACACCGTCAAACTTGAATTGATCTACCTCATCTTCAACCGCCCAACCACGACGCAACATCACGTGTGCCCGTAGGTTTGCTGGGTCAAGATAGTCGCTCACACCGGCCGGCGTAACTCCGTTTTGGTAAGCAATGCCATCGAGTTCCTGTTGGCCGCTGAAAACACCCGGACTCGCCGTTTGAAATTCACTGGTCCACGGTAAAACGGCACCATCACTTTGAAAACGCACTCGGTTGGCATAACCGATTAACGATAAGAAATCGCCATTCCCCGATGGGCCTTCAAAACGATCAGCGCTTGAGGTATGGGCATCAAATGCCAGAGCTAAGTTATCGCTGACATCCCATTTAAGATTTAACGAAAGAGCATCCGTTTCGGTGATCCGACTGAATCGCTTAGCATGAAAGTCTGTCGCAAGACCGACTTCCTGACGCAAATCAACCGCTGTGCCGTTTTCGTCTAGCGTTACATCGGTGAGATTGGAACCGGTAAACCAATGACCGTAAGAACTAGTAGTATCATTAACATCAAACTCCGAGTATAGGTAATCTAGGCTAACTTCTAAGTCGTCGGTTGGTCGAAACTGCAACACAACATTGGCGTTAGTACGTTCACGTTCTTGCCTCGATTGCAGCAGATCAAAGTTTCTTGGAGTAAATGTATTACCAGAAGATCCAGCACCACCATTAATTTGCTCTTGAGGCACACCAACATTTTCTAACCAGCCATTGGTTTGTGCCCAATCTAATTGCACATCACGCTCTTGACGAGATACGGCGACCAAAACGCCGATGGTATCGTCGTTAAATGTATTGCTGTATAAGCCAGAAATACTTGGGCTAGTTTCTTCGCTCAATGATTCGTATTGAGCTTTAACGCTGCCGGCTATTTTCAAACCTGACGAATCAAATGGACGCATAGTACGGATATTAATCGTAGAACCTACGCCACCGGACTGGGTGCTGGCTGACGCTGTTTTTGCTACGTCGATACCGGCTACCATTTCAGCCGCAATTGTATCGAAGCCAAAACCGCGAGTATCACTCTCAGAAGCTAATTGGCGACCGTTGAGTAATACCGTATTAAATTCTGGGCCAAAGCCGCGAACCGTAATCGACTGACCTTCGCCACCTGATCGGTCAATAGAAACGCCCGATATACGTTGCAATGATTCGGCTAAGTTATTGTCTGGAAATTTGCCGATACCTTCAGCTGAAATTGAATCAACCACGCCACCAGCAGAGCGCTTTGTATCCTGACCTCGTTTTAGCGCGCGACGAATCCCGCTCACCACAACTTCTTCTAATGTTGTTTGCGGGCTTACCTGTGCGCTACTGTCTTGCGCAATTGACGTTGTTGGTAACGCGGCGGCCAAGCTTAACGCCACGGCTGACGAAAGTTTAGTCCTTCGAAATTTATTTTTCATTATTATTCTCCTCTATGGTCGGTATTTAGCTGCTACTTAGACAGCCAAGACATAGGTGTTATTTGCACCTATTACCCATGAGACGAAGGCAGCGCCAAGATCCACCCCTTTTTATTTTTTATTGCCTCTTTGCAGCTAACAGCCTACTGTTTAATAACGGGCCTGCCCGATAATAGAACCAGAAATGAAAAACCCGCTTCGAGAGAGCGGGCTTAAATAATTGAATAACTAGGCTGGTAGTGGCTAGCGTTTAGTACTCAAAACCGTTTCAAACGAACTTTGATTTATCTCCAGAGTCATTAGCTCAGCTAGCATTAACGGTAAGTCATCGATGCTGTCTACGCTGACTGATAAAGTAACTTTCTTTTCGCCTAAGGTGATGTCATCCAATCGAATCACCCCAGATTTAGAATATCGGTTGGCATCGGCCAACACATCGCGTAAATCGGCACCGCGATACACCAGTCGCCCGTCAAGCCAAGCCACCAAGTCGTGCTCAGCTGCCACTTCTCGCACCACAATATCGCTGCTACCATCAGAGGTTACATGCTGACCCGCCGATACCTCTGTTGGCAACGGCTTAATTGGCAACCCCTTCGCTGGCAATGAGCTGTTAGAACTTAAGCGGGCTGACTCTCTGCCATTGAAGACCTGCACTATGCCTTCAACCACCGATACAGAGGTAGATTTTGCTAAACGCCTGACATCAAAACGTGTGCCAACCACCTTTACCGATGCTTGCTCAGCTTCGACAAAAAACGGCCTATTGTGAGATTTAGCAACGTCGAAATAGGCCTCGCCTAAAACCAATTCTATCCTGCGGCTTGAGTCACTAAAGCTAACGTTAATCAATGAGTTTGGGCCAAGTGTCACTTTGCTTCCATCCGGCAAGGCAATCTCTCTAAGCTCGCCCGTGCTGCTATGGAATTGAGTTTGAAACGACTTCACGGCAACAACTTGAGTTGGCTCTACTTGACTACCGAACCACTCGAAATTGACGAGCGTTACCATAGCAAAGCACGCTGCTACGGCGATTGCACCGAGAAGCCATTTTACCGGCTTGCGTGTGCTAAGCAGAGGTGTAACGTTTGCTGACGAAGCCTGATCAACATCATCAGAAATGGTTAAAGCCTCTACTAGCTCGGGCCGCGCTGCAAGCTGAGCAAAACCATCGGCTAATAACTCGGCTTCGAGATAGGCCTGGCGATGCTCCTCACTGGTCTCCATCCAACGGTCAAATTGTTGTTCAGTTTTTGCGCTTGTATCTCCGCACAGTCGCTCATGCCATTCAATCGCTTCAAGTTGAACGCTCGTGCTCTGCAGCGACACTACGGTATTTGGATCAATATCTTTCATACTACTCATTTACGGCTCTCGCCGGTTCGCACTCTTAATACGTTCAACAAATCACTTAACGCTCGATTCACGTGCTTTCTCACAACCGTTTCCGACAGGCTAAGCTGCCGAGATATTTCAGCATACGACAGGCCTTGCACTCGATTCATAATGATTAGTTTGCGCCGTTTTTTTGGCATATTTTTTAATGCTGATACCAAGACATCGAGCTCTTGTTTAACCGAAACATGTCGAAAGGGGTCAACACTTTCTACGTATTTTTGCGTATCCACACAGGCATCATCAACATGACGTTGCCCTACTTGCGAGTGTCGACAATAGTCTACCCCAGCGTTGTAAGCCGAGCGATACATAAATGCACGCGCATTCTTAATTGCTGAAAGCTTCTCCGGCCCCAACCGCAGCGCGCTCTCAAATGCACTCTGCACTGAATCTTCGGCGGCTTGCGGTGACAAATTTAATTTTCGCACTAGATAATTGGCGATTTCACCATTCAATTCAAGATAGGCACGACTAAGCTGCTCTACGATCGGGTGTCGCATTTGTTTCGGGCTAAGGTTCTCTTGATGGATATTCAAACCTTACTCATTACTGCCGGCTTTGGCATTATCGTATTTAACTATCTCTATGGGCTATTGTATTAGCTTCACCGCTCGCGCCCGCCAAAAACTCATTAAGGGAAATTCGAGGTTCGCTATGAAAATACTCGGACTACTTAATTATGACGTGCAACCGCTAACAATCCGCTCCTTTTTTTAAAAAAATTAATACAAAAAGAACTCATCTGCTTATATGACGACCTAGATCAGGCAATCCGCCCCTAGGGTTACAAATAGAGAAAGCTAATAATTGAACGCCACATTCACACCGTAAGTCCGTGGTGGCGCGTAGTTAGCAATGAATCCATTTTCAGTGATAAATGTTCCCGATAAGGTTTTGATGTTCTCGTCGCTTACGTTCTTAACCCAAATACTGATATTCCATAGCTCGTCGCGGCTCAATAATCCAGCGTTTAAATCAAACGTCACATACGACTGTTGCACACCCAAATTACGCCCACCGTTTGGCAGGCTGTCAAATACTCCAGCGGCCAATCGGTCACGATTATAGATATCTAGAAAGTAGTCATCAGACAAGGTTGCCGAACCACCAAAGTGAGCTTCGCCAAATGAAAATTCATGGTGATATGAATAGATGAGATTAAACTTCCAATCCGGCACCCGCGGTGGCGAATTTCCCGAAAGATTCACGCTATCACTGGCATCAGCACCTGAGGGACTAGAAAACGGGTTAAACAAATCGCCAAATAACGAATCTGGAATATCAAACTGCTTGAATCGTGCATCGGTTAACGCCAAAGAACCGCGCCAATTGTGAGACTTAGAAGGGCGCCACTGAAATTCCAATTCGACACCTTGAACTCGAGCATTAGACGCGTTGCGAACCACCGTGCTCCCGCCCGCATCAGCGACGCCATCACCATCGATATCAATACGGTCATCGTCGGAAAACTGTAGGTCATGATAGTTTGCATAGTAAGCTGCGCCATTTATTCTTAGTCGGTCGTTAATCCATTGCGTTTTAAAGCCCAGCTCGTAACTAACAACAGTCTCGGGGTTAGCCGTATTGCCGGCATCTTGTATGTGTCCGGCTTTGAAACCACTGGCTAATGACCCATAAAGCAATACATCGTCATTCCATTTGTGATCGAACCGAAATAGTCCAGAAACATTATTCCAACTGGCACGAATATCATTAACCTGTCTCACCCAACACGGCTGTGATTCGATGCCTACCCGCCCGCCACCATCAAAGAATCGACCTTGTCGAATCGATTGCTGTACACCAGTGTCTGCAAAAATTTGATTATCTAGAGGTGCGCCAGTGCCAAGAGAAGACGGTACCGAGTAGGGCCCAAACGCCGAAGGGAGAAGACAATTTATAGCGCGACCACCAGTATCAGATTTTTTATCTCGATTATAACGAGCTCCAAGAGTAACTCGAGTAAGATCGTTTAATCGATAGACGAGCTGCGAGTAGGCGCCAAATGATTGCGAGCGTCGCTCGGGTTGATTTGCAAACGATACGGCTGCGCCAGGTAAGCCGCTAATCCAACTCGGGACCGTGCTTGAGCGGCGTTGGCCGCCCCTGTTCTGTTGATCTACTGCAAAGACGATGCTATTCGACTCGCGCGAAGCAAACACCCCCGCAAGCCAATTTAACGGCAATTCTTCGGCACTCTTAAACAAAAGCTCATGGGAATAGAAATCGAAGTCAGAACTTACTGTGCGCTCTACCTCAAAGTCTCCCGTACGACCTTGATCAGTATCATACAATTGACGACGACTCATGTTCGCTAACCCAAGATGATATATCAGCGACGACCCGCGGCTAAAAGCCCATGTTAGCCTTGAACGTAGCACTTCATTTTTTAAGTCCACAAAGGGCTCTGTGTCTAGCACAACAGCCCTAATGCCGCGCTCAACAAGTGTCGGGTCTAACTCAGCGCTACCAGTACCCTTGTCTCGATAACGCTCAGCACTTACTAGCCACTCAATCGAGTCGTTCGGCTGCCATAGCGTAGACAGACGCCAACTATAACGATCCTCGGAATCGAGTCCGATTGCATCGCCTGCGCTCTGTTCGAACACTTCTAATTGAGAAACCGAGCTCGGGTATTGTGGTCCGAGCCCAGCGTAATTACCAAGTGTGGAGGTGTAGGGGGCGTGGCGTTGCTGCACTCCTGAAAAGCGCACCGCAAACTTGTCGGATGCCTTCCAGTTTCCCAACAACTGTGTTCGTTGCGAATTATAGTTACCAAAGCCAAACTGAAAACCCAGTTCAGAGGCTTGCAGGTTAGGCTCCCGACTGTAGACATTGATCGATCCAGAAGATGAGTTTCGGCCAAACAGGGTGCCCTGTGGCCCACGTAGCACTTCAACATTATCAACGTCGTGCAATAGGCCCGCAACACCCTGAGATCGGGGCGAATAAATGCCGTCTAAGTGAATAGAGACGGGGCCATCAGCAATCTCAGTAATATTTGTAGTACCAACCCCTCGTAACTGGACCAACACCGACTCCTGCGGACCCGTCGAGACAAACTCCAAGCCCGGGACCCAAGCGGATATATCACGTAAATCATTCAGTTTGTTGGTGTCTATATCATGCGCTGATAAATGTGTTACGGCGACCGAAGAGTTTTGTAAATCAACACTTCGGCGGTCGGCAGTAACAACAACTTCTTCAAGAGCCACCATGCCCTTCGAACTATCAAGCCTATTCTTTGGCGTATTAAACCGAGTGCCCCTTATTATCGATACTGAGTTATCACCAACAAAAGAATAGCTAAAGCCGCTGCCTATCAATAGCTTGTCAAGCGCCTCGGTAGGTGTCATCAGTCCAGACACAGTAATACCCTCTACCGATTCCATTTCGGAAGACAAACCAATAATATTCAAACCTGACTGTGACGATAACACCATTAAGGCGTCACCAAGTTTCTGCACGGATATATCGATGTTTATTTTAACAGCTTGATCGCCTTCGACAACCGGCTTAGCCGCATTGCTCGTTGGCGCAAACACCAAGCAAAATAGTCCGATAACAACGTAAACACAAAAACTATAAAATGACAGCGCACCTTTAGGTAACGACTGCATAGCTCTCCTCTTTTTTCGCAGTATATCATTTCTACCTAAATACTGAAGAATGGCGTTAACGCACTAACTTGATATACGGAGGCTCTCCAAGCAAGGCTAATCTGCAAAAACGCTCAGTAGTGCGAATGTGCTTTCAATGTATACCCATAGACTCCTTTCTTGATGGCTACTGCTTTCTTGATCGCGAATGCTGTCACGCCAATCAAATTGCTATACACGATGCAAATTTAGGTGGGTAAGGTTAGCGCCATAAAAAAGGTGTGAAATTTCACACCTTTTTTATGGTTAAATACTCGTCAGCACATGTGCTCTAACCTGAGACCCTAAGAAGGGTGGCCTCGTTTTAAGCCGCTTCTTTTAGTGCTCGTCGAGCTTCAATGCCTTTCAAAATACCATCATAGACGCCAGCTCGGGCATCTAGCATGCGTACTGCCGCATCGTACACTTTTTGAAACTCCTCTTTGGTATTCATATACGGCAGCCCTGCTGCAAACCATCCATCGCCATGGTCTTCATCTAGCTCGCAGTGAACAACAAAGAATTTAACCAATTCTTCACTCAATCCTCGACGTCGTAGATGACCAAGCACTCTCCGCTGTTGTGCGGGGATGCTTAATTCAAGAGCGCCCATGCCACCCATGCCTGAGTGCAAGCCATCGGCAAACCAGCAAAGCGACATCTTGGTATTCAATAAATGAAATGTTTCAGGATTCCAGTCTTCGGGCCTTGCTCCTCCAAAATGATCCATTAATGGCTCAAATAAATTAGGGTGCGCTTCGTCAAAGTTACCTTCTCCAAACTCATCATGTAAGTTTTCATAAAGTTCTTCCCTCATCTCAAACGGAACGAACAAGCTATAAGCCGCTACGTGTAAGTGGAACCTTTGCATGTTAACTCGATAGTTGGAAAGGAAGTATCTAATCTCGTCATCGGTCAACTCATCGCTGTCAAAGTAATTGAATAGAGAATGATGATTGACTCTGTGTTCTGCGATGCCGCCTTTTAACCAAACTAAAAATTCTTCTGGGTCCTCTAAATGTTCAGGTATCGGTTCATTGGTGCGAGCTTCCTTTTCTAATCTTTCGGTTAAGTTCCTAAATTTCCATTCTACTTCTGCTCGATCAGTGCCTAGCGCAAAACCGTCCTTCATCAAGCGGACATTCATATCAAACAAGCTTTCTTGAAGTTTAGCCCAGAGCTGACCTCCCTTATCATTAATTGCTTCTCGAATAACCTGCTCGGCATGACTTACCGATGGTAAAGAGCTTAAGATCGACTCCTTGTCCTGCTGCGATATGCCCGCTGCTGCTACATTTTTTGCTACCATGAATTTCTCCTTAAGGGTTGGGTAACTTAATCCATTTGACGCATGACCGCATGGGCCAGTTATCTCTATTAACGAGTTAGAAACAGCTCGTTAGCGTCAAACAATTCTCATTAGATAACGATTGATATCTAATTGTGTTAGACTAGTCATTTTTAAATAGAATTGCAAATTATTTTTCAATCTTTTATGATGAAGCTTATTTAGTGGGGCGCCTAATACATGCGATACAGCAATACACATAAGAAACAAACTGAGCAGAATATCACAAACGCAGCTTTAGATGAGTTTAGATCTAACGGCTATCACGGGGTTGGTATAGACGGCATAGCAAAATCTGCTGGTGTTACCTCGGGCGCGTTCTATACTCATTTCGGTTCGAAATCTGATGCTTTTTTACGGGCAATCGAAGTAGGTCTCAAACAGGTCAGTAATGAGCTCGATCGAAGGCGCACTGAAGATACCGGTGAATGGTTGTCAGAGTTCTTAGATTGGTATCTGACGCCCCCTGATGCAGCCGATGCAATGAGCAAGGCGACGCTCCAGGCCTTTCCAATTCAAGGTGGCTGTGCTCTCACATCACTAGCCCCGGAAGTGTGTCGGTCTGGCACCCAAGCGAAGCATGTATTCGAGAAAGAATTAATGACCACAATAGCGTTAATTAAAGATGGACTCGATGAAGGCGGAAACAAAGAGGCTTGGTCGATTCTCTCAAGCCTGATAGGGGCAATAACTCTTGCGCGATCAGTCAAAAACAATGATACCGCGGTGGAGATTCTGAGTTCGGTGCTGTCAACTACGCTTGATTTATTAAAAGAAACAGAGCCAGCCTAACAACGGTTACCACTGGCTATTGATAATAAGGAAGAGCTTAGTCTAAACTGCAAAAACGCTTCACTAAGCCGTTAAATGTGGCGGATATTCTACTAGAATTGCCCGTCCAACTTTTTGCTTCCAAGGCCAGTTCAGCATCAATTGGCTGGATGGCTCCAGCGGCCGAAGCTATTATTTGCAATTTTGCAGCACGCTCGAATTGCAGAGCTAAAATACAAGCTCTTTCAACCGAGTCTGCAACCACCACAAGGCCGTGATGAGCAAGTAAAGCGGCGCTCTTATCGCCCAAGGCCGCCGAAATTACTTCACCCTCGTCATAACCCACCGGAACACCAGGCCATTCCTTCAGAAAGCCGACATCGTCATACAATATACAAGTGTCCATATGAGAAATTATCAGAGGAGACCCTAACATCGACAACGCGGAAGTATAAAGTGGGTGGGTATGTACAACGCATTTAATGTCGCTTCTCGCCTCATATAAACTGATGTGAAATCTATTAGCCGGGCTTGGTATTCCTTTGCCATCTACGACGTTTAATTCTTTATCAACTTCTAAGAGAGTCCTTTCGTTCGATTCAGCAAGCCCAGCCCCCAGTGCTTGAGTAACGTATCTCTGTTCAGAAATTTTTGCAGTTATTTGGCCAGCCAACCCCGATTCATGACCAAATTCGGCCAGAATTTTGCAGGTGAAAGCTACCTTTTTCTTAATGCTTATATCCAACTGACTAAACTCACGCTCAATCTTGCCAATCTCTTTCTCAATAATAGACTTTTTATTAGATGTCATCTTTAATTCCCCAATCCCACTGCTTCTTCAAGACAGCATATTGCCATATAAAAACAATGCCAGCGATGCTGCCAAAGATAAGTATACTCGAGCTAAATCCAATAGACTCCGATGCATAACCTGCAATCACAGATGGCAACCCGAGGCCTAAATAAGCAAACAAAGAGTAACCAGACACAGCCCTCGCTTTATGCTCACCAGCGGACTCAACAACAGTAAATAGTCCACCCAAATATATAAATCCAAAACCAGAAGCACCAGCCATAGTAGTAGCGATCATCACCAACGGCAGCGATTTAATCGAAACACCAATTAAAAGTAGTATGATCGAAAGAAAACTAAGAATATAGCCTACCCGCAACGACCATTGGGGCGTGTGCCTCCAAGACATTGGCTGGACTAATGCACCGGTAGATATTGACAAGAAAACGATTAACCCAGCCCAATTGTTATAGCCATAATCGGTCACAATTAAGGGAACCATAGAAATAAATATTCCATTTACCGACCATGCAGCGAATACTCCCATGCATGGCAGCATCATTTCTGCCGTAAAATA
>JAFMHC010000173.1 GCA_017854775.1 Gammaproteobacteria bacterium
CGCAAAAATAAAAATTACACAAAAGCATCAGTGAAATACTCTACAATCCAATTCGCAGCTGAAAACCAAGGGGTGATAAATGCTTATTTTTTTAAAACGCGGTACTCAAATTTTAGTTGGACTCATTTTTCTAGTCTGGTTAATAACCTTTATCGCGGTTAAGTTCGAGAAACATCAGTACACCAAGATCACCGCAGACCAGCGCGCTCAAGCGAGTGATTATTTGCTTGGCAAGGTCACCCCAGCACCCGATACACTAGTGTATCAAAGCTTTGATCCAGAACCCGGAGTGACGTTGAGAACCGCTACGCTTGATGCGATAAACGCCAAGGGGACAATTGTATTCGTGCCAGGCTTTACCGGCACCATCGAAATGTCGATGAAAACTATTAGGCACTTGAATAAGGCCGGCTTCAGAGTGGCCGCAATTGAATATCGCGGGCAAGGTAAATCGTACAGACCAATTAGTAATCCAGAAAAAGGCTACGTTGAAGATTATGCGATATTAGCCAGCGACTTAGCCAAGTTTGCTCGCCATGTTAAGCGTGACGACGAGCCTCTATTCTTCTTTTCAATATCAAAAGGTGCGCACATCACTATGCGCATGGCCGCCGATCAAGGAGTTGACGTTAGCGCGTTTGCCTTGGTAGTGCCAATGATTCAAATAAATACTGGCGACACCAGCTATCCATTAGTTAAAAAGATGGCGCATATATTAAACGCTATCGGCTTAGGCAGTATGTATGCTCCAGGCAGCTCACAATGGCCGCCCGAACCGTTGATATTTGGTGAAGCTAATGGCTGTAATTCAAACCCTGAAACAGCACAGCTGCAAAGTGCCATGTTTGCCTTAGACGAGACGTTAAGAACTCGCGGAGCGACCGTTAAGTGGCTTAAAGAGACAAGTGATTCAACAGACAAATTGCTCAGCCCTGGCTTTATGGACGCCCTCACCCAGCCAGTAAAAATATTCACTGCAGGTGATGATCGTTTAGTTAGAACGGACGTGGCAACTGAGTTTTGTGCAAGCTTAGCCAACTGTGAAGTCACTCACTTCGCCGAGGCACGCCACTGTATCAATCGCGAAAGCCAACAACGCATGAATCAAATCGTTCGCCAAGCATTGGCACATTATGAGAAGGCCTTGTCGGCATTTTACTCAAACCGAACAAGGCCGATAGTGGTCGACTAAGTTCGCTGAGGTTCAGCCTTCGATAGAACTTGTTACGACAACTTATCGCGCCGTAGCTGACGTTCATCACGCGGCGAGACATTATAGCGGTCGCGATACGATTTACTAAAATGAGGTGCCGAAACAAAGCCGCAGGCAATCGCCACCTCAGCAATTGATTTATCCGTTTGTAGCAATAATTGACGCGCTTTCTTAAGGCGCAAGTCAAGGTAGTAGCGTCGTGGTACACAATCCAAATATTTTTTAAACAAGCGCTCTAATTGCCTGCGTGAGATGCCGACCAGTGATGCTAGGTCGTCTAATACAATAAGCTCTTCTAGGTTGGCTTCCATTAGTGCCACTGCTTCGGTTAGCTTTGGCTGATTAGTACCGACCAATAGCCTTAATGGGATGCGTTGATTGTCGTAGCTACCGCGCATACGATCGCACATAAATTGTTCAGAAATAGAGACCGCCAGTTGATTGCCGTGCTCTTTTTTGACTATATGCAACATCATATCCAGCGGTGCCGTACCACCCGCCGCGGTGTATCGATCTCGATCGATTTCGAATAATTTTTCTGACGTGATGACTTCGGGCGACATCTCTCTCAAACTGGCTATATTTTCCCAATGAATGGTGCAGCGATAACCGTCTAATAAACCAGCCTTAGCCAAAATATAGGTGCCGGTACAAAGACCACCAAGCACCGTGTGACGAGACTTAAATTTGTGCAGCTGACGGCTAATGTCACTGGCCCACTGTTCTTGCACTCGTAGACTGCTACAGACAAAAAGCACGTCTAAGTGACCCGCGTCGGCCATTTTATTGCCCGGCATAATTTCCAAGCCATTGGAAGCCAGCACTGAACTACCATCCATGGTGTAGGTCGGCCATTGATACAGCTCTTTACGGCCAAGTTGGTTCGCCATTCGCAACACTTCGACGGCTGAGCTGACGGCAATCATTGAATAATTGGGTAACAACAAAAAACCGTAACGAACCGGCTTAGTCTCAACAACTCTCATAACAACTTATCCTCTGGTGCGATAAGGCATCCGCTGCCTATGCTGCAAGCTTATACATAAGCTCGAAAAGGGCTTTTGTTTGAACAGTAGCCCCGTTTATAGTTTTTGTTACGGCATCGATAAAGATCGTAACCGAACGATCATAGCACCAAAAAAACGTCACTGAATAGCTATAAATACAAGCAACCGACCGATAGGGTGATTCGAATGTTAAAACTCACTAATGGCGCAATTGCAGCATCCAGGACCATGATCTGCAGATTGCTCTAAAAGTTGGGCTAAAGACAGCACAATTAACGCTCAGGGCACCCAAAAATAACGATAATTCGCTGTATCCATTAGGTTTGCGCAATAAGTTCATTTATCATATCTGGCCTAATTCTGGAACCACCTAGCAGGAGTGCCTTGTGCGCATCAATTATTTTAATACGCTGCCATTGAGAGTGCAGTTAGAAGAACTCGGCAAGTGCCGTTTTATGGACCGTAGCGAATTCGAAAACGGCGTCGACATTATCCGCGACAAAAAAATAGTCATTATAGGTTGTGGGGCGCAAGGCTTAAATCAAGGCTTGTGTTTGAAGGACTCTGGCCTAGACGTTAGCTATGCACTGCGCCCCGAAGCAATTTCGGAAAAACGTCAATCTTATAAGAATGCTGTCGAAAATGGCTTTACCGTCGGCACCTATGAAGAATTGATCCCGAACGCTGATATCGTCATGAACTTGACGCCTGACAAGCAGCATAGCCCGGTGGTTAAAGCGGTTATGCCGCTAATGAAAGCGGGCTCAACGCTTGACTACGCACATGGCTTCAACTTAGTTGAAGAAGGCATGCAGATTAATAAAGACATAACAGTAGTAATGATGTGTCCGAAATGCCCAGGCTCAGAAGTTCGTCAAGAATTTGTACGTGGCTTTGGTGTGCCGACCTTAATTGCGGTTCATCGTGAAAATGACCCTCGCGGCGACGGCCTTGAAATTGCCAAAGCGCTAGCAGTGGGTACTGGCGGTCATAGAGCTGGCGTTTTAGAGTCATCGCCAATTGCTGAAGTGAAGTCAGACTTGATGGGCGAGCAAACGATCCTATGCGGAGTACTGCAAACCGGTGCCGTTCTTGGCTTCGATAAAATGGTCGAACAAGGCGTTGAGCCTGGCTACGCTGCTAAGCTAATCCAATACGGTTGGGAAACGGTCACCGAGGCGCTAAAGCACGGCGGCGTTACCAACATGATGGATCGCTTAAGCAACCCAGCAAAGATTAAAGCGTTTGATCTCTCTGAAGAATTAAAAGACCTGCTTCGGCCGCTATTCCAAAAGCATCAGGATGACATCATTTCTGGTGAGTTCTCTAGCACCATGATGGCTGACTGGGATGCAGACGACGTAAACCTGCATAAATGGCGCGCTGAAACGGCGGAAACTAATTTCGAAAAACAAGCGATCACGTCGGCCGAAATCTCAGAACAAGAGTATTTCGACAACGGCATCCTACTTGTTGCCTTCGTACGCGCTGGCGTTGAACTTGCTTTCGAAACCATGGTAGACGCGGGTATCATCGAAGACTCAGCTTACTACGAGTCACTGCATGAGACACCGCTTATCGCCAACACTATTGCGCGTAAGAAATTGTATGAAATGAACGTGGTAATCTCCGATACCGCTGAATATGGTTGCTACCTATTCGACCAAGCGGCTCGCCCTCTGTTGGCTGAGAAGTTTATGCCAAACATTGGCACTGACGTTATCGGTAAGGGCCTAGGTTTAGATGACAATGGCGTCGATAACACACGTTTGGTCGAAGTCAACAAAGCGATTCGTGAGCACCCGGTAGAAATCGTGGGTCAAAAATTACGTGGCTACATGAAGGATATGAAAGCGATCGTTTAGAAACCGCTCGATATTGTTCTAAAAGGCCGACTTGCTTGCAACTCGGCCTTTTTTACGCCCGTCACAGAAAGACGCGTTAAAACAGTTAGAGAGCTCTGATTGAAACAGTTAGAAGAGAAAAAAACAGATCTACCCTTGATTGACAAAATCATCGCAAAGACAGGTTATAGTATCGTCACACCCAAAGACATAGCGCACCGCATTGAAACTTCAAACAAGGGCGTGCGGCTAAGCAACTACCTGAAAAGCAAACCTAAACCTGTATGGCAAATAAAAAACGCCTCGCTATTATAGGATCCGGCATCTCCGGTCTGAGCACGGCTTACCATCTGCATAAGGAATACCAGATAACCGTCTTCGAAAAAGAAGACTATTTTGGTGGACATACTGATACCCATGAGCTGACTATCGACGGCCAAATGGTGAACGTAGATAGTGGCTTTATAATTTTCTGCCCTGAGTTTTATCCAAACTTTTGCAGCATGTTAGAGCAACTTGGCGTTGAGTCGCAGGCCACCGATATGAGCTTCTCAGCTTATAATCGAAAATCGAATGTGGTTTATAATGCGACCAACCCTAACAAGCTTTTTTGCCAACGCCGGAATTTATTCAGCCTAAGTTTTTATCGCATGATTTTTGATATTTTGCGTTTCTACAACACGGCGCACAAAGTTCTTAAAAGTAACGATACTGAAACCACGGTTGCCGAGTATTTGACGCAAAAAAGATACAGTAAAGCCTTTGTAGATGATCACTTACTACCGATGATCAGTGCACTTTGGTCGGCCACCCCTGAGCGGGTTGCACAGTTCCCAATTCATCACTTGGTCGATTTCTTCTCGCGCCATGGCCTGATGCAAATACTCAACCGCCCTAAGTGGCAGGTTGTTAAAAACGGCTCTAACAGTTACGTGAAAGCCTTACGCCAACAACTAAATGTGAATTGGAAGTCAGGTTCAGCGGTTACCAAAGTGTCTCGAGAGGATCAGGTCACGGTGCAGACTGAAGACGGTCATGAAGCCACCTTTGATGCCGTGGTAATGGCATTGCACGCCGATAGCGCTTTAGCAATCTTAGACCAAGCAAGCGAAGACGAGCAACAGGTGCTAGCAGCGATCCCGTTCGAAAGGAACCACGTTGTAGTGCATACCGACGACAGCATCATGCATCCAAACACCTTATCCTGGGCAAGTTGGAACACTGAAGTGCCGAATGATTTCGATTCGAATACCAAACGAGTTTGTACGGCTAATTACTGGATGAATTCGCTTCAAGGGCTAACGCTAGAATCAAACGTTTTCACCTCGCTGAATAGCCAAGCTAAAATCGAGCCAACTAAAATATTACTTGAACGGGTCTACTACCACCCAGTCTTTACCGCGAAGAGTGTCGCAGCGCAAAAGAAAAAGCATTTAATCGATGGTAAGCAGTCAACCTATTACACCGGGGCCTTTTGGGGTTGGGGATTTCACGAAGATGGTGCTAAAAGTGCCGCTGAAGTGAGCCAGCTTATTCGCTCTCAGCTGAAATGAACCATCTGAAATTATTCCAAGGTTGGGTAAGCCATAGCCGCTCTAAACCAATTGAACATAGGTTTCGTTACCGCATGTTCCAAGTATGGCTCGATGTGAAACAGATCAGCGCGCTGGATCAAGTCAGCCGTTGGTGGTCGTCAACCGGCTTCAACCTAGTTCAATTTAAGCGACAAAACTACCTTCCTAGCGAGCAAGGCTTATACCAAGAAATCTGTGCCACGATTAAACAGCACACCGGTAATGAGTTCGACGGCGAGGCTTATCTATTAGCCAATTTAAGCTATTGGGGTATTTGCTTTAATCCAGTGGTGTTCATCGCCTGCTATAAAGATGACGAGTTGTGCTATCTGGTGAGCGAAGTACATAACACTCCCTGGAACGAGCGCTTCATTTACGTGCACGACACTAATTCAGCCCAAGGCGAACCCGACGCAAACGGCTTTCATGTGGCAAACTTTGATAAGGAGTTTCATGTCTCTCCCTTCATGCCTATGGATCTACAATATCGTTGGAAATACAAAATCGACAACAACCGCTTTTCTATTAACATGGTTTTGTTACAGAACAGCGAGTCTATTTTTAATGTCTCTATGCAGCTCGACGGGGAGCCGCTCAGCCGCAAGCAAGCCAATAGACTTCCGTTTCGCTTTCCATTAATTTGCATCAAAGTTGTTGCTGCCATTTATTGGCAAGCACTGCGCTTATGGTTTAAACGAGTACCGATCTTTTCACACCCAAACTAACCGACCTCGATCAGATATATGAACAACTCTGTACCAAGCAATCAGATCATCGTAAACGCAAGCCAGTTTTCTGAGCCTGAAAGTATTCCGTCAATTTTTTCAACTGTCGGTCAGCAACTTCACACTGTCAGCAACGGCTCAATGGTTGACCGTTTCTTTCGCACTAAGTTCATTGAGTTGTTTCAAAAACTTGATGGCGGCTGCATTCACCTTATCGACTCGTTTGGCACCACCAGCGTAGGTAATCCTGATGCTGAGCTGCATTGCTCCTTGGTAATTCATGACCTCAGTAGTTACACCCAAATAGCATTAAGTGGCAGTAATGGCTCGGCACAGGCTTACATCGACGGTTTGTGGAGCGCTGACGATTTAAGCAAGTTGATTAGAATTTTTGTCAAAAATCGATCGGTGTTGAACCAAATGGAGTCTGGGCTAGCTAAGTTAGCGCAAATGTCGTTTAGGCTGTGGAATAGATTCAAACGCAATACGATAAGCGGTTCGAAGAAAAACATCGCTGCACATTATGATTTGGGCAATCAATTTTTTCGACTGTTTCTCGACCAGCGAATGATGTACTCGTCTGCGTTGTACGAAGCGGGTGACGATCTAAGTAAAGCATCCGACCGAAAGCTTCAACGTATTTGTGATGCTCTGGAATTGAATAAAGAAGACCACTTAGTTGAGATTGGCTCTGGTTGGGGTGGCTTCGCTTGCTTCGCGGCCAGCACTGTTGGTTGCAAAGTTACCACCGTGACCATTTCTCAAGAGCAGTTCAACGAAACGCAAGAGCGTATTTCTCGTGAGGGCTTAAGCGACTTGGTCACGGTAAAGCTTCAAGATTATCGCGAGATTGAGGGGCATTACGACAAGCTAGTCTCAATCGAGATGATCGAGGCTATCGGTCACCAATACCTTGACACCTATTTTAGAAAGCTGAATACGTTGCTAAAACCGAATGGTAAAGCGCTAATTCAAGCGATTGTTATTGACGACAACCAATATCAGAACGCATTAAAGCAAGTCGACTACATCAAAAAATATATATTTCCCGGCGGCTTTATGCCCTGCTATAGCGTGATCACAGACTATGCCAGTCGTAATCGTTTGATGCTCGAAGACTTGCACGATATGGGCCTCAGCTACGCACAAACTTTAAGAGATTGGCGCAAGCGCTTCTACGACAAGATTGATCAAGTCAACGAACAAGGCTACGACTCTGGTTTTCAGCGCATGTGGGAATTCTATTTCTGTTATTGCGAAGGAGCCTTCGATGAACGCGCGATTAGTGTTGGGCAAATACTTTTCCGCAAACAAGGCGATGTAGTTTAGAAATCTGACTTAGACAAATCGAGGCCGCCTCGAATTAAATTGAAATAGCGTAAACAGAGAATTAGAATGACCAACAACCCATCTAAAGTAGCGATCACCCTACCGTTCGCAGCTAAGCTAATTGAGTTAGCCGAGCAAGGTAAGTTGCCTGATTCAGCAGTACGCTATGGTATCCGCCGCCTATGTAAACAACGGCTTAAAGACGAACTGATAGACCACCCGGAGCTACAACAACAACGCTTTCAAAAATTAATTGAAGAGCTGCGTCAAAGCCCGATAGCCATCGAGACCGATGCGGCCAACGAGCAACACTACGAAGTGGCCACTGACTTCTATCTTGCCTCTTTAGGCAAGCGCCTAAAATACAGCTGCGCCTATTACCCACAAGCCGATACCACCTTAGACCAGGCCGAGGAGCACATGCTCGCGCTGTACTCTGAACGTGCTGAGTTGGCAAACCAACAAAATATTTTGGAGCTCGGTTGCGGTTGGGGGTCACTCACCCTCTGGATGGCTGAACACTACCCAGATAGCCATATCACCGCCGTTTCCAACTCAAGTACGCAAAAAGCGCACATAGACCAGCAATGCCAGCAGGCCGGTTTCGACAATGTCACGGTAATAACCGCCGACGTCAATGCCTTGGAACTTGATGCCGATCAGTTTGATAGAGTAATCTCCATCGAAATGTTTGAACACATGCGCAACTATCGTCAACTCTTAGCGCGCATTTCAAATTGGCTAAAGCCCGATGGCAAACTATTCGTACATATATTCGCACACCGAAATGTGATGTACCCGTTTGATGTTAAGAGCGAAAGCGATTGGATGTCCAAGTATTTCTTCACCGGCGGACTAATGCCATCAATCGACACACTGCTGCATTTTCAAGAGCAATTATCATTAGAGAGTCGCTGGCTGGTTAATGGTCAACACTATGAAAAAACCTGCAATCATTGGCTTGAAAAAACAGATCAAAATAAAGACCGAATCATTGCCGCTTTTCGGCAAGACTATAATCAGCAAGATGCTGAGATTTGGTTCCATCGCTGGCGTATTTTCTATATGTCATGTGCGGAGCTATTCGGTTTAGACCACGGCCGACAATGGATGGTTGCGCACTATCTTTTTAACAACGGGCTTTTTAACAACGCGAAAAAATAGAATCCTACATAGTCGACTTTTTAAGCCCAGTTGATAGAACTCGGGCGTTTGAATCATCTAGCGCTCTAACGAGAGTTTCAACTGTGAGCGCGGAAAGAGTTTCAAACAAGGATATTGATGGATTCATCTTGCATGTCGCCGACCGACTAGCTGGCACCCATCCACTAAACTAGCTATGCTGTTATCGAATAGATAGAGACCTCAACATAACT
>JAFMHC010000016.1:0-11372 GCA_017854775.1 Gammaproteobacteria bacterium
CTGCATCTTAGGTATGGGCGGTTTTGTCTCAGGCCCAGGTGGCTTGGTGGCGAGACTGATGGGGCGACCATTAATTGTGCACGAACAAAATGCCGTTGCAGGCCTAACCAATAAATATTTGGCAAAGATGGCTACCCGGGTGTTATCCGGTTTCGCCAATGTTGAGGGTTTACCCAAGTCGACCGTATGGGTAGGTAACCCAGTTCGTGAGGCAATTAAGCCGCAACATAGCAATACTTCTGAAAAACTTAATGTGTTGATTATCGGCGGTAGCCAGGGTGCGAATTCTTTTAACCTCAAGTTACCGCAGGTGTTTTCAGCTATCGAGACCGAGTCAGTCTCAATTTGGCATCAATCGGGCCGTGGTCGAGATGCTGAGGTTATGGCCTTATATAAAGACAACGGCGTTGACGCCAAAGTCAGTGAGTTTATCGATGATATGGCCGCAGCATACGCTTGGGCCGACCTGCTGATTTGTCGTTCAGGAGCGATGACCGTTGCTGAATGCTGCGCTGCGGCGAAGCCAGCCTTATTGGTGCCCTATCCATTTTCGGCCGGCGACCATCAACGAAAAAATGCCTTGACCATGGTCAATGTTGGCGCGGCAAAAATGATTTCTAATCAACAGATAGACCAACCTGAATTCAGTCGCGAGCTAGTTTCATTGCTCAGCGACAAAGGTGTTCTACGAAAAATGGGGCAATACGCCCACACACTGCATAAGCCTAACGCGTTAAGTGACGTGGTGGCCGTGTGTCAGGAGTACCTCAATGCGTAATCGCGTAAGTAATATTCATTTTGTTGGCGTTGGTGGCAGCGGCATGTCTGGTATCGCCGAGGTTCTTGTCAACCTAGGCTATAAGGTTAGTGGGTCTGATATTAACGACAGCCCAGTAACTCAACGTCTACGCAACGCTGGTATCAAAGTTGTTATTGGCCATCATATCGACAACATCCAAGGTAGCGATGTGGTTGTTGTTTCTACCGCGATTGATAAAGCGAATCCGGAAGTCGGTGGTGCCATAGAGGCCGGTATTCCAGTAATACCTCGAGCAGAAATGCTTGGCGAACTAATGCGCTTTCAGCAAGGCATTGCGGTGGCTGGCACGCATGGTAAGACTACCACCACAAGTTTGGTTGCCGCGATATTAGAAGCCGGTGGCCTAGACCCAACATTTGTCGTTGGAGGCCTAATTAATAGCGTTGGTGTTAATGCTAAATTGGGTCAAGGCGATTATTTGATAGCTGAGGCTGACGAAAGCGATGCGTCGTTTCTTAACCTCAAGCCGGAAATGGCGATTGTTACCAATATTGATGAAGATCATATGCTTACCTATGAGGGAGACCTTGGTACCTTAAAGAAAACTTTCGTTACCTTTTTGCAGAACTTGCCGTTTTATGGCTTAGCTGTTTTATGTGAAGACG
Organism: Gammaproteobacteria bacterium; assembly: GCA_017854775.1. Lineage (GTDB taxonomy): Bacteria > Pseudomonadota > Gammaproteobacteria > Arenicellales > Arenicellaceae > Arenicella. Next base: position 1,426 of record JAFMHC010000016.1, read on the forward strand.
ATGCCAATGTACGATCCATTCGTGATCAAATTCACAAGCCCGTGTTGTCGTACGGCTTGAGCGAAGCGAGTGATTACCGTGCTTACGATCTCATACAATCTGGCCAAATAATGAACTTTAAGGTCGCGCGACCTAAGCGTCAAAATGACATAGCCATTGAGTTGTCGATCCCTGGCGAGCACAACGTATTGAATGCCACTGCAGCGATCGCAATTGCCAGCCATCTTGGCGTCAGCGACCAAGGAATCGTTAAGGGTCTGAAAGAATTTCAAGGTGTAGGTCGCCGATTTGAAGTATTGGGTGATATTCAACTCAACGGCAAAACGGTCACGTTGGTGGATGATTATGCTCATCATCCGGTAGAGCTTAATGCGACCCTTACAGCTGCTCGCGGCTGCTGGCAAGATCGACGATTGGTTGCGGTGTTTCAACCGCATCGTTATAGCCGTACTTATGATTTATTTGATGATTTTGTGACTGTGTTGTCCGAACAACAAGACTTGCTTCTGTGTGATGTGTATCCAGCCGGCGAGCAGCCAATTAGCGGCGCTACCGGTCAGGCGTTGTCTCAAGCGATTCGTGTGCGCGGCGCTAGTAACCCAGTATTTGTCCCAGACATTGAACAATTGGCAACGGTGCTAGCTCCGTTAGTTCAAGACGGTGATGTTATTTTAGCAATGGGTGCTGGCAGTATCGGTAAGGCAATTAAACAATTGTTTGAACAAAACGCCGTGACTATTGAGAGGCAAGGCTAATGGTTGTGACTAATCAAGCTGCTGTCGCCGGTCAAACTGCTGTCGCCGGCCAAATTACGGACACTGGTCAAATCTCAACTGCTCTGCGCGCCCAGCTCGGCAAAGTCGCTGTATTAATGGGCGGTATTTCAGCTGAGCGCGAAGTGTCATTGCTCAGTGGTGCCGCAGTGCTCAAAGGGTTGCAAGATAAAGGTGTTGATGCTCATAGTGTCGATGCCAACCCAAGTAATATTGGCGAACTAAAGGCGATGGGATTCGATCGTGCATTCATCGTGCTTCACGGGCGTTGGGGCGAGGATGGCGTGGTGCAAGGTGCCATGCAGGCGATTGGCTTACCTTTTACCGGTAGTGGCGTTTTAGGCTGCGCGCTAGCGATGGACAAAGTGCGAACTAAACAAGTCTGGCAGTCGCTTGGCTTGCCGACCGCTAAGTATCGAGTGCTAAACAGTGAACTTGATTTAGAGGGTTTAATTGACGAGCTTGGGTTGCCCATATTTCTAAAGCCAGCCAGAGAAGGGTCGAGCGTCGGTGTTGCTAAAGTCACCCAAGAGTCTGAGTTGTTAGAGGCCTATCGCGTGTCGGCGCAGGTAGGTGATCAGGTGTTGGCTGAGCAGTTTATCGCAGGCGCTGAATTAACCTGTACGATTTTGAAAGGTCAGGCATTGCCGGTAATTCGTATGTCAACCGATAACGAGTTTTATGATTATCAAGCAAAGTACCAATCGGATGACACAGAATATTTTTGCCCAGCAGGCCTAGATGACACCCTAGAACAAAAAGTGCGAGCCTTAGCATTATCCGCATTCAATGCCTTAGATTGCTCTGTTTGGGGTCGTGTCGACGTCATGTTAGACGGTCAGAATCAACCGCTATTATTAGAAGTAAACACCGTGCCTGGCATGACCAGTCATAGTTTAGTGCCGATGGCCGCTAAGGTAACTGGCCGAAGCTTTGAAGATTTGGTTTTGGAAATTTTAGAAACCACCCTTGATATTAAGACAGAGCAACAAGGAGTAAAAACGTGAGCGAGCAGCGCGCTTTTGCTAACCAAGAACGCGAGTTCCAGGTGCGCCGACTTGGCAAACTTGGTCGTGGGCTATTGATGATGCTCGCATCTGTGCTGTCGTTTGTGGCTCTGGGTTTATTGGTAACCGATCATTTATACCGACCCGATACATTTAAGATCGAGCAGTTAAAAATCGTCGGTCAATTTCGCTACATCGAGCCAAGCATTATTGAGGCTGCTGTCATTGATCAGGCCTCAGGTAATTTTTTCTCGCTTGATCTCGCTGAAATAAAAGCCAATGCCGAAAAAATAGCATGGGTTGAGAGTGTTGATGTGCGTCGAGAATGGCCAGGCACACTGGTACTTTCGGTGCGCGAGCATCTTCCGGCGATGCGTTGGGGAAAAGGTAAATGGGTAAGCACTGCCGGCATTGTTATCGACTTACCAGAGTCGATTGACGCGAGGGGTGTGATCTTGCTGCAAGGTAGTGATTCGCAGGCTAAACGCATTTTATTGCAAGCAACACGCTGGAAGAAAGAGTTAAAAGAGCTGGGCCTAGAAGTGAGAGGGGTGAGTCTCAGCGACAGTGAGGCCTGGACGATTAAGCTCTATTACCTAGGCTATGACGCCGAGTTCGACCTGTTGCTTGGTCATGAAGAAGTCGCTAAGCGGCTTGCGCGTTTCGAGCTGCTGTTTAAACGACAATTTAAATTTTCCGAGCGTCCGCTTAAACGCGTCGATGCTCGCTATCCCGACGGGCTTGCTGTAGAGCATGCAGGTGCCGTTTCAACCGATATTTTAGCGTTGGCAAGTGACTTGGCAATGGCATCAAACAATTAGCACTAACGTGATATTGCAATGAGCAAAAAAGACGAAAGCAGATTGATAGTGGGTTTGGATATTGGTACATCCAAAGTGCTTGCCATTGTGGGCGAGGTAAACGTCGACGGAGATGTTGAAATAATCGGCTACGGTCATCACCCCGCCACCGGTATGCGCAAAGGTGTGGTCGCCAATATTGAAGAGACGGTAACCGCAATTCAACGTGCGGTTGAAGAAGCTGAATTAATGGCGGGTTGTCAGATTTATTCTGTTTATGCCGGTATCGCAGGTGCCCACATTAATAGCTTTAATTCTCACGGCGTGGTTGCCGTCAGAGATAGCGAGGTCGATGAAAATGATGTCGAAAGAGTGATTGAATCAGCCAAAGCCGTGGCTATTCCGAATGATCAATCGATACTTCACGTATTGCCTCAGGAGTACATCATCGACGGGCAAGAAGGTATTCGTCATCCAATTGGAATGAATGGTACTCGCCTCGAAGCAAATTTGCATATGGTTACGGCATCAGTCAGTTCTGAAAAAAATATTGAAAAGTGTATTCGCCGCTGCGGTTTAGAGGTTGATGACATAATTTTAGAGCAGCTAGCGTCTTGCGAGTCGGTGTTAACTCTTGACGAGAAAGAGCTGGGCGTCTGCTTAGTCGATATCGGCGGAGGCACGACTGATATTGCGGTTTATTCTGAGGGAGCAATCAGGCATACCGCGGTGATTCCGGTGGCCGGTGATCAGATCACAAATGATATTGCGATTGCCTTACGCACGCCAACAGCATCTGCTGAAGACATTAAGAAACGCTATGGTTGCGCCTTGCGACAAATGGCTGCGGCAGACGAAAGCATCGAAGTGCAAACCGTCGGTGATCGACCGCCGCGTAAATTGTCAAAGCAAACCTTAGCGGAAGTGGTTGAACCCCGCATTGAGGAGTTGTTCGAGTTGATTCGAGTCGACTTAAGACGCAACGGATGTGAGCACATGATTCGCTCAGGTGTGGTGCTCACCGGTGGCAGTTCAAAGATGGAAGGAATGATTGAGCTGGCAGAGGAAATATTCCATCTGCCAGTAAGACTGGGCATGCCTAAGTATTTAGGTGGCCTTAGTGAAGTAGTAAAGAATCCAATTTATTCAACAGGGGTTGGTCTTGTGCAGTTTGGCCATGCCAACCAAAGTGGGTCGAAGAAGAAGACCAAAACAGAATCTAAAGTCAGTTCTATATTGCAAAGAGTAAAGCACTGGTTTCAAGGTAATTTTTAGAAAAATTTAATAACGGGAGTTAAGTATGTTTGAACTATTAGATACGGTTGACCAACAAGCGGTCATCAAAGTCGTTGGCGTTGGAGGTGGCGGTGGAAACGCTGTTAACTACATGCAATTGTCCAACATAGAGGGCGTTGAATTTATCAATGCCAACACCGATGTGCAGGCGTTGCAGACCTCTGATTGCCCTACCATTTTACAGTTGGGCGGAAACCTAACTAAAGGCTTAGGGGCAGGTGCAGATCCGGATATTGGTCGTCAGGCTGCGATCGAAGATCGTGAGCGTATCGCTGAAGCGTTAGCGGGCAGTGATATGGTTTTTATCACCGCCGGAATGGGGGGAGGCACGGGTACTGGTGCGGCTCCAGTGATTGCTGAAATCGCACGTGATATTGGCGCTTTGACGGTCGCTGTTGTGACTCGTCCGTTCAGTTTTGAAGGTGCACGCCGCGCCAAATTGGCTGACCAAGGTTTGAAGTTGCTCAAGGAGTCAGTTGATTCATTGATTACCATTCCCAATGAAAAGCTACTCGAAGTGATGGGCAAAGAAGCCTCATTACAAGATGCCTTCGCGATGGCCAACGATGTTTTGCGTAATGCGGTTCAAGGTATTTCTGAATTGATCACCAGCCCAGGTTTGATCAATGTGGATTTCGCCGACGTTAAAACGGTTATGTCTGAAATGGGTCAGGCGATGATGGGCTCGGCCTCTGCCACTGGACCAACTCGAGCTTCAGAAGCGGCTCGTAATGCATTAAGCAGTCCGCTACTGGAAGATACTAATATCCGTGGAGCCAAGGGCATTTTGGTTAATGTTACTGCTGGCCCCGACCTATCAATTGGTGAGTTCGGTGAAGTCGGTGGCATGATCCGCGAGATGGCGTCTGAGGATGCGACCGTAGTAATTGGTACTTCGATTGATCCAGAAATGAAAGATGAGTTGCGCGTCACCATGGTCGCCACCGGCATAATGGATGGTTCTGACCAAGCGGCAAAGCAGCCGAAAATGGAAGTTGTTCAGCAAGTTGGCAAAGCAGTTGGTAGTGATTATGATGGAAATGGTGCGGCTTATAACCGAACCGGCAGCAATACTCGCGGTTCGTCAAATGGTCTAAATGATAACGAGGCCTCGGAGTCTATGTTGGTTCCAGGCTCGCGTGGTCGAGACTTATCGGAGTTGCCATTGTTTGACACCGAAGGCCAGAAAGGGTTAGACGTGCCTACATTCTTACGTAGGCAGGCTGACTAGACACAGTTGCCGAATATTGTTTCAGTCGAATTATAGCTGTCAATAAGTGTAAAGTGATGACTTTTGCACTTGATTATTACTTGAGCGTTAAACCTACACAATTCCTCCCGTTTCGTGTAGGATTTCTGCCTTGTATTAATAATGTTGGACGTTCTGTGTTTCTATGGTTGTTAACATAATGAAAAATACGCCCCCGACTGTAAAATGATTCGTGAGTTTCACTTTTCTGTCATAATAATTTGAACGACTAAGCCAGAGTGTAAACTCGACTTATGTTTTAGCGTTCTATTCACTCGGTTAGCGGTGACTCAGACGCTAACTTTGGAATAAAATAATAGAAAAGTGATACAAAAAACCGTGATGAACTGCCCCCAAATAGCTATTTGCTTATGATCCATCAACGTACTCTTAAAAACGTAATACGTGCTACAGGCGTCGGCCTGCATACTGGCGAGAAAGTGTATTTGACTTTACGCCCAGCCGCAGTCGACACCGGCATTGTGTTCCGCCGTGTAGATCTCGACCCAGTTGTTGAGTTACGCGCTGACCCCAATCAGGTGGGCGATACACGCTTGTCAACGGCGTTAAAAAAAGGCGATGTCTCTGTATCTACTATTGAACACCTAATGGCCGCGCTTGCTGGTCTGGGTATCGACAATGTCTACGTCGAAATCACTTCTCCTGAAGTTCCAATTATGGACGGTAGTGCCGCTCCATTTGTGTTCTTAGTGCAGTCGGCCGGTGTTATCGAGCAGACGGCGCCGAAGAAATTCATTCGTGTTAAAAAAGCAATAAAAATTGAAGACGGCGATAAATGGGCAAAACTTGAACCCTTTGCAGGTTTTAAAGTGTCTTTCGCCATCGATTTTGATCATCCGATTTTTGAAAAATCACCTCAGCAAGCAACCGTCGATTTTTCGACGACTTCGTTTGTAAAAGAGGTTAGCCGAGCGAGAACCTTTGGCTTTATGCATGAAGTAGAAGCATTACGCGAAGCGGGCCTTGCCTTAGGTGGTAGTCACGACAACGCGATTGTTATGGACTCTTACACTATTCTTAATGACGATGGTCTGCGTTATGAGGATGAGTTTGTTAAGCATAAAATTTTAGATGCGATTGGCGATCTGTACCTATTAGGACACCAGCTGATCGGTGCATTCAGTGCCTACAAGTCTGGGCATGCTCTGAATAATAAACTATTGAGAGCCTTGCTTGCGCAGCCTGATGCTTGGGAGTTGGTCACCTATGATGATCCTGCGGAAGCCCCGATTGCGTTTATGCATTTAGCCAGCGCGTAAGGCTTAAATTATTCTAGCCTGCGGGGCCAATTGCTTCGAGGTTTAATGATTATGTGTTGTGACTCAAAATGGCGGCTATGTTGCTTTTTTGAGAGTTTCTGCTAAACGTTTTAGCGAAGCAGCTAGTTGCTCATTTTTTATTAGAGACTGAGTTGCTTCTATTGATTTTACTGACGACGCAGAAGGCTTATGCCATGCGGCTTCGGATGAGGGCGTTTTGCGCGACTGATCCTGGTTTAGTTTGGCGGCCAGTTGCTGAGATGTTGGGTCTGCAAGGTACATCGAGATCTCGTCGTCTGTGGCATGAGGCGTTGGTTGGCTTAAAGTCATTTGTACTCGTATGCTTTTAATTTGCTCGAAGCCCGCTTTATGTAATGCTTCGAGCAAACTGCATTTTTGGTGTTTGAGCAATGTAGCTGTACTTGGTTGAGTGCAGCTGATGGTTAGTAGTTCAGCGTCGATACTTGCCGGTGAAGCAAAACCTGTGATCACCGAGTTAGCTTGGTCATCACACCATTTTTGCCAAATTGGCGTAATGCTTAATAGTTTATTTTGCGACTCGTTAAGTTGTCGTAAGAATGGTAAGCGATTGAGTATGCTTGATACATTTTGGCGACTCTTAACGTTGTGGGGCGTTTTGAGGCGTAAGGAGTTGCTCAGAGCTTTGTGTTGAGGCGTTTTATTATTACTGTTAGACATGGCGCAAATATAACATCTTAGGAATTAAATAATGTTGGGTTTATTTTGAAAATCATTTTGCTAAAAGACAATACGTCCAAGAACGGCGCATTTTGCCTCTCTGGTCATAAATTGCTGATAAGTGGTGTCGCATTATTAGTCGCATTGCCCATTGTTCTAGGGCTTGCAACTTACTGGGTAGTCTCCGCGATTGATCGATCATTGAATCCATTTGTAGATCCGCAATATCGAATAGCGGTAGAGTCTCGAGTTAATGAACAACAGCAAGGTATGCTAGAGACTCGTAATTATGTTCGTCAGCATATGGATGTGTTAGGCCGGCGGATTGGAAGTTTGCAAGCCCAAGTTTCTCGAATTAATGCAGTTGAAATGCGTATCGCCAAGGCATCAGGGATAAACCTAGAAGATTTCCAATTTGAGCAAGACCCGCCAATCGGTGGAGCGGCGCCAGGGGAAACGGTTGATTCTGAGCAAATAGATATTGAGAATGCAATTGTGGCTATTGAGAAGGAGCTGGCTTTACGTGAATCTGAAATCGCGGCTGTTGATTTTCTATTATCGCGTAACAGCTTAGAGACGCAACAAACGCCAGCCGGTTGGCCGGTAGAAGGTGGTTGGATATCCTCAAACTTTGGATCTCGCTTGCATCCTATATCGGGTAAAAAACAATTCCACCGCGGTGTCGATATTCCCGGTAAAGAAGGCAGTTTAGTATTAGCTGTCGCTGATGGTGTTGTGATTCGCTCAAAGAAAGGCGCGGCCTATGGATGGTTGGTTGAGATAGATCATGGTGACAGTTTTAGCACGCTCTATAGCCACAATCGAAAAAATTTGGTGGCCGAAGGTGAGACGGTAGTTAAAGGACAAGCAATTGCAGAGATAGGCTCGACGGGACGCTCAACGGGCCCACATGTGCACTTTGAAGTATCAAAGAATAAACGCCGTATTAATCCCGTTCGGTACTTGTATAAGAAAACTTGATACCTAATAAGCTAGTTGTTCGCCGCTAGCATAATGATCTTACCGTGCTTGGTATAGTTACAAATTCCTAAGGCGTTTTTTCTCAATGACTTTGCAAATTTTCTTAGATGCGCGACTGCGCGGTTAACTTACACTGTGCTTCCAATACGTTTACGCATATGCTAAGTAGACGTTGACTTGCATAATTTCAATAACTACTTCTTCATCACATAACGCAGTTTTAGATTTGTGTTCTCCTCAAATAAATTTTGGGTCTGTACCCCATTTAACGTGTGCGCATTTTTCAGTACCCAGATAATACCGCTCTTTGAGCAGCTCCTTACCAAGCTTGTTGGCATTTCTAGATTTCATCCGATGCGAATTGCTCAGCGCTTACTGTCTTGCTAGTGCCGATGATTGACTTGATTTTCAAGTTTTGTTTGATCCACTTGAAGAGCAACTCCAGCTGCCTACGCTGCTTATAAAGTTCATAAGGCTTATTTCCGTTTATTCGCGAGAGGTTCGATCGTATTAAGCGAGCACGGCCGAATTAGCTGAGGAGGTGTGCATTATCGACTACATCTCGAAGGCTACTGCGACAGGTCAAGTGCGCCATCGACAGGCTCACGAACTGTGACCAACGTTATGCCGTTCGGAATGCCCGCCCCTTCCCCATCAATCATTTGTGTGTGAATCCTTCTTGAAGAAGATTGACTTTCTGTAATGAAGTGCAGTAAAGTCGCCTTCGAAATTGAAGCACAAGAATTCATAAACGGCGATGGCTAAATAAAAACCTCCTGATATTAATTTAAAACATGTGTGTTCTAAAATAAAACAATTATAATTACGCGTTGTAGGGGCGAGTAGGTTTGCTTGAGTAAACTAGCGCGATATTTTTTAGTTAGGATGCTTTTGGTGTTGTTAGTGCTTACGAGTGTTACACAAGCTGAGTCTAATGAACGTGTGCTCTATGAGTATCAATACAACGATATTGGTAATAATGTCTCGCGTCGTCAACATGTCTCCGATGCTGCGTTGAGCGCTGATGCAGTTACGGCACCAACCGGTCGTCAAATTCAAACTCTTAGCATTACGCTCGCTGGCGATGGTTTGTTGGGCGCAAGATTGGGCAATCAAAATACATACCTTACGTTTTCAGATATTGATTCAAGCAATGATCAACTGCAATTTACCGTAGAGGTTGATGAAGGTGCAGGCCAAGGTCCAGCTCAAATATCCCTCTTAACCGGCTTAGTTACGGTGTTTTTTAGCTTAAACGTTCCAGTGAATTGCCCGGCCTGTGGGTGTTCCCAACCTCAAAATTCTCGAAGCGATGTACCAGCTTCACTAAAAAATTATGGATGACATGCCTAGTTTCTCGAACTCTATTAATTCTCTAAAATTTGATAAAATGCATTTAAAAATTGTTGTAGGTCTTTTGTGTATTATCTCGTTCGGTATCAATAGTGCTTTCGCTGAAACATTTGATCAAACTACGCACGATATGGCTGGTTCCGAGACATTTGATGAGCTAAATCTGAAAATCGGCATCATAAATGGAGGTGGTTCTACATTAATTGTCTCTGGTGACGTTAATGTTTCAACTCCATCCACGTTTTCGCAGGGCGTTAGCTCAATTGGCTCAGTAGCAAGCATGGAGATCGGCGGAGACTTAATAGTCGATGCGGCAACTCTGGTGGTTTCAGCTTCTGACGAAATCTCTGTTGCGGGGAATATTGTCCTATTAAATGGCGCTAAGCTTGAGATTGAAAGCGCTGGCATGCAGGTTGGTAACAATCTTTCGTTAACCGAGAGTGAGTTATCTCTTAAAATGTTGTCGAATGAGATTAGTGTTGGCGGTCTGGTCAGCGTTGAATCGAATT
>JAFMHC010000016.1:11472-33217 GCA_017854775.1 Gammaproteobacteria bacterium
AAAATGTTGTCGAATGAGATTAGTGTTGGCGGTCTGGTCAGCGTTGAATCGAATTCGAAGATTCAGTCTCTTGCCGGTAGCACAACCCTTAAAACACTGCATGACCTGCGGTTTGTCGTTGTTGGTACGGTGTTGGTCGATGCTACGTCAGAAATCAGTGCTGCGGGCGCGGGCTACCAAGGCAACTATCAGGGCGGCCCAGATTACACTTACAATGTCCGACCAGGATGCCATGCGGGTTGGCGGGGTGGTCCAACGGCAGGTTGCTCCTACGGTCGTTATGAGCTTGCGAATTCGGCGGGCAGTGCGTGGATTCAGTCGTCTGGTGGCGGTATTGTTCGAATAAAGTCATCGAAGCTGACGCTCAATGGAGTGTTGTCGGCGGATGCTAAAGAGACCTCGAGCTTTCAACATGGCGGTGCGGGTGGTTCTGTTTACCTTGACGTAACAGAGTTTGCGGGCAGCGGTAGTGTCACGGCTAATGGCGGAGATGCGGGCACGATTAGCTCACGCGGGGCAGGTGGCGGTGGTCGTATTAGCATCGCGGTAGCGGGAGCCAGAACGTTCGATGGTGAGATCCAAGCACGAGGCGGCGCGGTCGGAACGATCGCTGGAGCCGGTACAGTCTTCATTAAAGACGGGGCCGAGGCTCATGGTGAACTGATCGCGGATAACAGCGCTCGAATTGCCGTTCCGGGCAGCACTCGTATTCGTCAAGTTGGTCGGCATAAAATTGTGTCGGTTAACGAAGTAGAACCAGATATCTGGGAAGTTAACGTTGAAGGCACCCCATGGCCAGCAACGGATGCTTTGCTAGGCTGGGGTGTTGATGGTATTCAAGTTGATTTGGACGCCAGTGAAGACGCAGGCCCGACGTATCTCATTGAATCAAATACGACTAATACGCTGATTGTTCGTACGGCAGATGATTTTTCAGGCTTGGTCGGCAATGACTTGGTTGGTGTTCACACCTTTAAAGCGATTAAATTAAGCGGTGGTGCGAGCGTAGATTTTGGTGACGATAAGCTGTTTATTGAAGACTTAGCCTCGTCGTATATTCGCAGTGGTGCGAAACTTAAGGCCGCGACTTCGAGTCAAGATTTAATGAGGCTCGCCTTGGTTGGCGATGGTGTGTTTGAAACTACAGCTGAGCTAACGTATACCGATCTTGATTTCTCGAACTTTACTCAAGGTAAGTTAATTGCACCGTCACTGACGGTGACGGGTGCGCTGAGTTTCAATGACTCGACTTTTAACATTGATCTGGCTGGTGGTGTACACGCGGGCAGTATCGTATCGGCAAATAGCACGGTTAACATCAACCACTTAGATCCACTGGTCGTTGATGGTGCATTAAGTTTAACGTCGAGCGCCATGCAAATTGAAAGTGCTGGAGTACACATTGGTACTAATCTTGACTTGTCTGAGAGTACTTTATCCTTAAAAATGTTGTCGAATGAGATTAGTGTTGGCGGTCTGGTCAGCGTTGAATCGAATTCGAAGATTCAGTCTCTTGCCGGTAGCACAACCCTTAAAACACTGCATGACCTGCGGTTTGTCGTTGTTGGTACGGTGTTGGTCGATGCTACGTCAGAAATCAGTGCTGCGGGCGCGGGCTACCAAGGCAACTATCAGGGCGGCCCAGATTACACTTACAATGTCCGACCAGGATGCCATGCGGGTTGGCGGGGTGGTCCAACGGCAGGTTGCTCCTACGGTCGTTATGAGCTTGCGAATTCGGCGGGCAGTGCGTGGATTCAGTCGTCTGGTGGCGGTATTGTTCGAATAAAGTCATCGAAGCTGACGCTCAATGGAGTGTTGTCGGCGGATGCTAAAGAGACCTCGAGCTTTCAACATGGCGGTGCGGGTGGTTCTGTTTACCTTGACGTAACAGAGTTTGCGGGCAGCGGTAGTGTCACGGCTAATGGCGGAGATGCGGGCACGATTAGCTCACGCGGGGCAGGTGGCGGTGGTCGTATTAGCATCGCGGTAGCGGGAGCCAGAACGTTCGATGGTGAGATTCAAGCACGAGGCGGCGCGGTCGGAACGATCGCCGGAGCCGGTACAGTCTTTATAAAAGACGGCGCAGACTCTCATGGTAGTTTGGTTATCGATAACGGCGGTCGAATCGCCGTTGCAGGCAGCACTCGAATCCGCCAAGTTGGCGAACATACTATTGTTGCAGCTACTTCTACGCAATCCGGAGTTTGGTTAATTGAAGTCGAAGGCACGCCTTGGGAACCAACTGACGTAGCGTTAGGCTGGGGAATCGACGGTATCGAGGTTGACTTAGATGCGACTGAGGAATCGAGTTCGCTGTATCGTATAGTGTCGAACACTCAGAATGAAATTACTATTAACACCACGGATGACTTGTCGGGTGTTGTTGGCCGGTCGCTTGTTGGAGTACATACCTTTGACTCTATTCGTTTGAGCGGAGGAGCGAAAGTTAGCTTCGGTATAGATAAAATAAGGCTTAACCGAGTTGTTAGCTCGTATATTCGTTCAGATGCTAGCTTACAAGTTAACAGCGTGAACGCAGAATTAGTATCGTTTATCATCGACACAGACGGAGATGGTATTCCGGATGTCTGGGAAACTCTAAATGGCCTTGACCCTAACGACCCCTCTGATGCTGTTTTAGATCGAGATGGCGACGGTACCTCTAATCTCGATGAGTATTTGTTGGTCGGATATACCTTCAATGGCGACGGTGACAGTGACGGAATGGCTGATGCTTGGGAAATTAGATTCGGCTTGAATCCCGGATTAGCCGATCAGAACTTTGACAAAGATTTAGATGGCCTCACAAACATAGAAGAGTTTCAAGCCGATACCAATCCAATATGGCACGACACCGATAACGATTACTCGCCAGATGGCGAAGAGTTTGCACTGAACCGCAATCCTTTGATCAAAGATCTAGGGTTGGATTTATCAGCTAACGCAGATACTCAATGTGCAATACGTGACGATCAACTTTACTGCTGGGGGCTTGATGCAGATATTATTGCAGTCGCAAATCACCCTACACTTGTTAATCCGACAATGGTCAATGTTGGTAGTAGTAGCGCCTGTGTTGTTGATGAGGGAAATGTTAAATGCTGGGGGAGCAGTAGCCGCATATTGGACAACGTCGGTGCTGCTAATGATAGTTTAGGCAAAATCATTGATGTACAAGTCGGTGCTCATCGTGCATGTGCCCTAGATATAGATGGTGATGTATTTTGCTGGGGATACAATTTTAACATTGCGGCTAATGCTGTGGCTCCGGACTTTAGTCAAGAAGTGACTCAGTTAACATCAAGCGATAACCATGATTGCGCGTTGCTACAAGACGGCACGCCGCAATGTTGGGGTGATAACCGAAATGGTGAAACCAACATACCAAGTGACTTGGGTAAAGTCAGTTACATAGCAGCCGGTGATAAAATGACTTGTGCTGTGTCAGATGGGCAGCTTCATTGTTGGGGTTCGAATAACTTTTTTCGAATTGGCCGTATCCCGAGCGACTTAGTTAACGTAACTCATGTTGATATTAGCAGTAGGCATGTCTGTGCAGTAAGTAATAGTCAGCCAGTATGTTGGGGCTATGATAGTTCTCGAGTATTAAATTCGCCAGAATTAAGTGGTGTAAGAAGGTTAGCTCTAGGCACAAACTACTCATGTGCATTGAGTGACCAAGGTGTTACCTGTTGGAGTGACGTTTTGGAGAGCAGGCCAGCGGTTCCAGCCGCATTGCAGGAGGCGCTAGACGTTGATCAAGATGGCATTGATGATGATTGGGAAAGAGCCAATGGTTTAAACCCGAGAGACCCGTCGGACGCGGCGCTAGACTCTGACGCCGATGGCCAAACCAATCTAGAGGAGTTCATAGCAGGTACCGGCCCACAGGACCGAGATAACGATGGTCTTACAGATGCTGAAGAAGTGATGTTAGGCACAGACCCAGCGTTAGCTGACAGTGATAGCGACAATATGCCCGATGGTTATGAAGTTCGTTATGGACTTAATCCACTAGTGGACGACCAATTAGTAGACAAAGATCAAGATAGCTTAACAAATTTAGAGGAGTATCAAGCCAACACAAATCCGCTTTGGCACGACACCGATAACGACTTGTCCTCAGACGCAGAAGAGTTAGTGTTGGGCAGCAATCCGTTGGTAAAAGACTTTCCGTATGATCTGTCTGGATATTCTGAAAGCGAATGTGCGCTTAGAGATAACAAGCTCTACTGTTGGGGAACAGATAGTGAAGTAGTTGATGAGGCTAATCACCCAGCGTTATCGTTACCGACAAAGGTCAGCGTTGGTTATCGCAGTGCGTGTGTAGTGGATGAAGGCGAAGTTAAGTGCTGGGGGCTGAATCACACTAATTTTATAACGCATGTTGATATCGCGAATGAAAATTTGGGTACAGTAGTGGACGTAGGTGTTGGCGATAATCGTGCATGTGCGCTGGACTCTGAAGGCACGGTGTTTTGTTGGGGCAAGGACAATGGTGGTGCGACGACAACAACGCCATCTATTGATGATGCGGTTCACTTGAGTGTTGGTGATAGCCACAGCTGTGTGATTAAAGAAGACTTGAGTGCTCAATGTTGGGGTAATAATCAATATGGCCAGAGCACCATACCTAGCGATCTTGGTAAGATTAGTCATATTCTTGCGGGTTACCGCGCAACCTGTGCAATTGCGGACGGTGGCATGCAATGCTGGGGCCAAGATTATTATTCCAGCATCAATGGAATTCCGACAGATTTGAGCAATGTTACTCAAGTTGCTATGGGCGCTGCTCATACCTGTGCGGTCAGTGATGCTGGCCCAATGTGTTGGGGCAACACCTCTTACGGTAAGCTGAATATTCCGTCATTAAGTAATATTAGAAAGATCGCGAATGGTGAAAGTCACAGCTGTGCCTTAAGCGATGAAGGTGTTACGTGTTGGGGCTATGATGCCAATAGCTATGTAAAAACACCGGCAGAAATAAGCCAATCAATAGATGTAGATAAAGACGGCATGGGCGATGACTGGGAGCGTGAAAATGGCCTAAACCCACATGACGCAAGTGATGCATCACAAGACCCTGATGCGGATGGTCAAAGTAATTTAGAGGAGTTTATCGCAGGCACGGGTCCTCATGATCGAGATAACGATGGACTGACCGACGCAGAAGAACTTGCAATAGGCACTGATTCAACCTTAGTCGATAGTGATAATGACGGCTTGCCTGATGGCTATGAAGTTCTCTATGAGTTAAACCCGCTGTTTGATGACAGTGCAGCAGACAAAGACCAAGATACTTTAACAAACTTAGAAGAGTATCTAGCCAATACAAACCCGCTTTGGCATGACTCCGATAATGATTTGTCACCCGACGCCGAAGAGTTAGCGCTGTCGAGCGATCCATTAGTCAAAGATTTTGCTCTTGATCTATCCGGCTATGGAGATAATATTACGGCTCAGTGCGCATTGAGAGACAAACAACTCTATTGTTGGGGTAGCAGCGACGACGTTGTCGATTCAGCTAACCATCCAACGCTAATATCACCGACTAAGGTAAGCGTAGGTTACCGAACCAGCGCCTGTGCTGTGGATCAAGGCGAAGTTAAATGTTGGGGTCAGGACAGTTACAACTTCATAAAAGACAGTGCTTCAGCCAATCAACGGTTAGGTACTATCGTAGACGTCGGTGTAGGGAGTTATCGCGGATGCGCGCTAGATTCCGAAGGCTCGGTTTTCTGCTGGGGCAATAATAGCAATGGCGCTACTACAAAAACTCCGTTAATTGATGATGCAATTGAAATGAGTGTCGGTAATTCACACAGTTGTGTCATTAAACAAGATTTGAGTGCCCAATGTTGGGGCAATAACACTAATGGCCAGGCCTCGGTTCCGATTGATTTAGGCAAGGTCAGGCATATTGAAGCGGGGTATTTCGCTACCTGCGCTATCACTGCGTCCGATGGAGGGCTGCGTTGTTGGGGGAAAGATTATGGTGGTAACGTCAATGATGCGCCGCAAGATTTGACTAACGTAACCCAGATAGAAATTGGCACCGAGCATTCTTGTGCGGTCAGCGATGCAGGTCCAGTTTGTTGGGGCAACAACACTAATGGCGAGCTTAACGTTTCTGCGTTTAGTGGTGTTCGTAAGTTTTCAATAGGTGCGAACTACACATGTGCACTAACCTCTCAAGACGTTCGATGCGTTGGAGATTACTCAGCAATCCCAGACGAACTCAAAGACCGCACCAAGCCATTCGACGTAAGAAACCTTATCGCAGAAACACTAAGCGACACGTCGGCTAAATTGAGTTGGGAGTTACCTTCTTTCAATGCCGATGACATAGATACCTATGAAATCACCGTCACGGGTCAAGCTACAATAGAAGTGGCTAGTGGTAATTTGTCTGCCATTATTGACACGCTAAGTGCTGGTACGGTTTACGATGTTTCGGTAGTAACTAGAGACGCTGCTGGCAATAAAAGTGAAGGTGTGTCAACTAACGTTGCTACCGCCTATGCAAACCCTTCAGCCTTATCAGGCGTCGGGCGCAGTAACTTGGTTGACTTGTCTTGGGTGAACCCCAGCGAGACGTCTGGTATAAGCGCGTATCGAATCTATCAAAGCGAATCGGCTTTCACGAACATCACCGGCATGCAGGCCGTTCTAGAAGTTCAAAAGAACAACACCGCATCGTCGATTGGTGGCTTAACAAATGATACCGCTTATTATTTCGCGATTACGTCGGTCAATATATCGGGCTTTGAAACTAAGGCTGTTACGTCATTACAGATAACTCCTGAGTCTGATAGCACAGCGCCGGTAGTCTCGAACGCCACCTTTGGTGCTAACCCTGTAGTGACCGGCTTTACAGCGGCTAATGACGACGCGTTCTGTGTTGAAGTTATCGATATTTCAAAAATATCTCGAGTTGAATTCTCCGTCGATGGAAACTTCGCCGACTCAGACTCAACCGCCGATAATGGTTATTGTTTTAACTTGCGCGTTAGCGAGCTTGATGACGCGTCGCATCAAATTAGCGTAGCCGCGTACGATGTCTTCGAGAACGTAGAGCCGATTAATTACACTATTTCAATCCAGTTAGCACCTCCTAGTATTCCGCTTATCACTAAGCCTACTAACGGCCTAGTGACCAATCAGCAAACACTCGACGTCGAGGGCACCTCAATGCCTGGGCTCGAAGTGCAGGCCACGGTTAATACTATCGAAGGCGAGTGGAGCACCATTAATGCCACTGGTCAGTTTTCAATTGCCGTTTTTCTAAGCGAGCAAGGCGACAATACAATAATCGTTAGAGCTAGAAACCGCTCTGGCGAAGGCGCTTACTCTGCCCCTATTGTTGTTGAGTTAGACACGACCTTGCCGGCCAAACCAATTGGTGTAAACGCCGAAGTTAAAGACAGCGGTGTTGTGTCTTTGGGGTGGTCTACCGGCACTGGTGGGCGTATAGAAAGCTTTGAAATCTATCGCAGTGATTCTGATGTATTTGATATCCCGAATACAGGAAAAATCAACTCGAATACAGTAACCTCAACCTCGTTTAGTGACTTAGTTGTTGATGATGGCACCTATTACTACAAAGTAGTGAGTTTGAATGAATTCGGTGTTCGTAGCGAAGCATCGCTAAGTACCAGCGCCACTGTAGATGTAACCGACCCATTTGCTGAAACAATCGAATACTCAACTGATGGTGATTATGATGCCGCTAGTGATACTTACGGTCGCGGGAATCTATCAATTACCCTAAGCGTCAATGAGCCACTGTTAACCACGCCGTTTTTAAGCATCTCACCTGACGGTGGCGTGCCTATTAGCGTTGCTTTGAGCCAGTCTGACGAGTCAGACACGGTTTATAATGGTCGCATAATTTTAAATGAGCTAGTGCGATCTGGCACCGCTTACGCTGTGTTCTCAGCGCGCGATAAAGCGGGTAACCGTGGCACTAACGTGAATTCTGGGCAGCAAATCAATATTGATACAGCAGGCCCAATCGTTGTTGGCGTTACTAGCGACCCAGCTAGCCCGATTAAGAACGATTCTGCCTCACCGGTGACACTAACAGTGGCATTCAATCTAGACGAGTCGCTTTCGGCAAGCGTTGCTCCAACGTTAAAATACTCGTTATCAAGCTCAGCGACCGACCCGCAAGAAGCAAACAGCGTTGTTAAACTTGCTGACAAGTCTTGGCAGGCGAGCATTACCTTGCCGAGTAACGCGGGTGCTGATCAAGCTGAAACACTCAGCCTGTTGTTCGAAGGCGAAGACAACTTAGCTAATAGAACTGAGAATGCAAATCCAATTTCCACTATTCAGGTTTATCAAGGGGATCTACCGGCATTGGAAGCACCGTTTAACTTCAGGGGCAACGCCATATCGGGTGGGCGAGTAGCGCTAGAATGGTTCGAAGTTCAACAAGCCAGTGCCTATAAGCTCTATCGCAAATCTGAAACGGATGCCGACTTTACGCTATTGGTCGAACTCACCACCGGTGAATCGTATACCGACCAAACGCCGATTGATGGCGACTATCAGTACCAGCTTTCAAGCGTCAGAAGTGACAATGGCGAATTAGCCGAAAGTGCCAGAACGGCACCACTCAGTGTTACAACTGATTCTGTATCGCCGGCAAAACCTGAGGGCCTTACGCTTGAGCTATTCCCGATAGGCATCCAAGCCGAATGGCTGGCAGTCTCCGAGGCTGACATAAGCTATCAGCTGTACACTGCTGAGAGTGGGCCAATTACCGATGTAAGCAGTCTTGCTGCTATCTTAGAAGGGCTGAACCAGCCTTTCGTGGTCGATACCAATGCCAGCCAGAGCAAACCTGCGTATGCGGTTGTTGCCGTTGACAGTATCGGCAATAAATCTGAGCCATCAGAAACGGCTTACTTAAATGTTGATTTGTTGCCAGTAGCGTCGATTAAAGTTCGTTTACTCGACGGCCAAGTGCCGACCCTGAATTGGACGCACAGCAAGCCTTCTATTGACAGTTTCGACGTGTTCTTTGGCCAACAAGGGCAAACGGTTAAAATCAACGACGCGACTATTAGCGGCAACCAGTACATCGATGTTGGTTATTCAAACGAGTCTAAAACCTACTCGGTAGTGGCGATTGACGTTAACGACGAGCGCAGCTTACCGCGCTTTATTAGCTTACCTAAGGTCGAGCTTGAGATAGCGCAAGGCCAACAAATTAAGCGTAATCTGATTAACGTTATTGATGTAACCGTAGCCAACTTAAGCGATCAACCCATCAGCAACGCGAGAATAAACTTGCTAAGCGAGCAAGCTAACTTCAAATCAGCGCAAGTTGATATCGCCGCTAATGCAGAAATTACCGTGCCAATTACCGTTGGCGGGCTCGAGAGCCTGCCTGACTTATGGCAACCTTCTTTAGAGCTACACAGCCAACCAAATGCCGGCGAGAGTATAGAAATTGCCAAAACCATATCTATGGATGTGCGTGACGGTGCCTTAGCACTTAGCTTTGAAACCGAAGACTTTATTCGCGGTGCTGATGGTACGCTGCGCTTATCAATTGAGAATAGCGGTGACCAAGCTATTCAATTGATTACCGCCACCAATCAAGGTAAATCAGACTCGCCAGATGTGTTGTTATCATTACGCGACGAAGACGACAACGTGTTGTCGGTAGTGGGCATGCGACAAGCGCTAGGCGAGGGCGTGGTTAACAACGTGGCAGGTGAAGCAATATTGACCTTAGCCGCAGGTGAACGCTGGCAGTCTGAGCCAATAACGGTATCTGTGCCGTTGAACGCTCCGGAGACCGTTTTCTTATCAGCGGTAATACGAAACATGTACGCAAATCGAGGCACGCCAGAACAAGTAACCGTGAAAGGCCCAAGCTCACGACAGCAAATCGTACTTACTGAAACACCGTACCGTGGCGAAATTACCTCGATTACGCCAGACAATTCATTTGGCCGCGAGCCAATTGTGATTAAAGGCCAAGCGCTCGACCGTGAAACAGACAGGCTGCTGTCTAATGTTGATTTACAGATCATCATCAGCCTAAACGGCTTTGAGCGAAGCTTCGAAGTGCTCACCGATTCGGCGGGTGAATTTGAGCTTAGCTACCAATCGCAAGACGGTGAATCGGGTGTATACAAAGTGTCTGTTCTACACCCAATTCAAACCAGCAGGCCGAATAGCGGCGAGTTTGTGATTAGCCGACTCACCGTGTCACCCAGTGTGCTTAATCTGCGCATTCCGTATGACCTAGCCTACAATATCCCCATCAGTTTTCGCGCCGGTGAGGGCACCGAGCTAAACAACTTAAGCTTTGCCGTCGAGGCCGTACAGCAAGCTAATGGTCAGTTACCACAAGGCATTGAATTTACTTACCCAAGCATTGCTAAGCTAACGTCACTGCAACGTATCACTGAAAACATCACCATCACTGCGGATAACACTGCCGATGAAAACGGTGAGTTCGTTGTTTCAATCTACGCTGACGAATCACCTGATACCGTTATCGGCACTATTGAGGTTGGGTATGCCTTCTCTGAAGCGAAACCATCGCTGGCGTTCACACCTAGTATTTTAGAGCTGGGTTCTACCTTAGATACCGTAGCATCCGGTTCCATTACGCTCGAAAACAAAGGCCTAGCATCACTCAAAGACGTGCGCGTGACACTAAAAACAGCCGATGGCTTCCCAGCGTCTGATTGGATCAAACTCACCACTCAAAACAGCTTGGGCGATATAGCCGTTGGCGAGAGCGCCAAGGCCGACATTCTACTGCAACCTAATAACGTCGCCCCGACGGGGGTAGAGCGTCTCGTGTTGGAAGTTAAATCGGCCAACGCACCAACCTATCAAGTACCAATCGTAACCTCGATTGTTGAATCGGGCGAAGGCGGCATCCTGATAAAGGTCACCGACATGTACTCCGGCACACTGAACTCTGTCGGGCAGATCATTCAAGGTTTAGAAAATGCCAATGTTCGAATCCAAAACGAATCGGACCCCAGCATCGAATTTGTTCGAAAGGCCGATGATATAGGGGAAGTGCTGGTTGAAGGTATTCCCTCAGGCCGTTACAGCGTATGGGTGTCAGCACCGAATTATCGAGAAGTGCACCAGCGTATTCGCGTTCAACCGGACTTTATTGCGACTGAGCAAATCTTCCTCGATTACGAACTAATCAAGTTGGAATGGACAGTAAACGAAATCACTCTGGAAGACCGTTATGAAATTACCCTACGCGCAACCTTCGAAACCGACGTGCCCGCCGCCGTAGTGATGATTGAGCCGACTAACATCAAACTGCCGCCAATGGAGCAGGGCGACGTTTTTTACGGCGAGTTAATCATGACTAACTACGGTTTGATTCGTGCCTTCGATATTAATTTCGTGCCACAGCAATCAGATGAGTTTTATCAATTTGAATATCTCACCAGTGTGGTACCTGAGTCGTTAGAGGCAAAAGAGCAAGTTGTTGTGCCGTATAAGGTGACCGCGCTTCGCTCGCTGGAGCAGCAAGATGCCACGGGTGGCGGTTGTGGTGTGTATACCAAGTGCGCGTCAGTTGCGTGTAAGTCAAACTGCCCAACCGGCGTATCAGTAACCGACAGCAGTAGTTGTGTCAGTGTCTCCTATGGTAGCTGCGGGGGCGGGCAAGGTTTCATCCCACCTTATCGGCCAACCTACGGCGACGGTGGCCCTATTTATAACCCTGGTGGTGGCGGTGGCGGTGCAAACGACCCACTGCCCCAAGGTGGTGGCTTTCCAAGGTGTCGTGCTGCCGGTGGTAATTGCGGTAAGCAACGTGGGGGTGGCGCTAAGTAACTAGTGTGTGTTTAGGCCGTTAGGCTCAAACGCACAGCTAGTTACGCTAGAACTGTAATGGAAAAAATTAAAAATTCAATCAACAACATGCCTGAACAAAATCAGCTGAGCAGTGCCAATATGAACGCAAAATCGAGTATCACGCTATCAACAGGCAAAGCTTTAGCGGCAATTATTTTCAGCTTCTGCTTGTGCTTAATAGTGCCGAGCATTAATAGTGCTCAGGCCAGCACCACCGTTAGTGAGCGCGTTGATTTCAGCCGCGCCATGCCTGAAGAAAACGTCGAAGACATGAGCGTTAAGGTACTTGGCGGCTCGATCTCAGTTAACCGTTTCTACCGAGTTATGAAACGTAACCCGGATGAAGCAGGCTACCCTGGCGTGTCGGGTGACTTGCAAGGCTATAACGGCAACACCTTACAATCTGAGGCCTTTTTATTCGAAGCCGGTAATGCAAAGCGTATTGATTTTGCCGTTTGGCAGTTTCATCGTCGTTGGCACGACCTATTGTTTATCGAGACGCGAGTTGCTAGTGCTACTGCCTCAGGCGGTTCGTCCAGCGGTGGCTCTACCACTGGTTCTGGCGACTCGAGTTCCTTAGAAGCTCCCAAGCCTAATCTTATTGACCGCAATGATTATCTATACGAACTTAAAGATGGCGAAGACTATTACGTTTATGAGCACAACGGTAACGACCTACGAATCAGCACAACCGACACAGGCTTTAGGTGGAGTAATCGCCAAGGCGATTGGATCGACTACGATCAAGAAGGCCTAGCGCTTCGTTCAGGTAATAAAAACGGCGTTTCTATTAATTTGGTACGTGAAAACGGCTTCATCACGCAATATAAAGATCACTTCGGTAATACCGTCGTCACGTGGGAATACCTAAATGGAAAACCAGTCAAAGTCACCGATTACGGTGGCCGGGTAGTTGAGTACACATGGGAGGGTCACGACTTAGTAGAAGTCACCACCACCCGCGGCCACAAGTGGAAGTACGGCTACAGCCAAATTGGCCTAAACCGGGTGATGACCAGTAAAACCGACCCTGAAAACCAAACGTTTCTTTACGAGTTTCAAGAAACCGAAGGCGGGTTTCAATATTCATCGCCAGGCTCTGGTGGCCCAGATGTCACCTTAATTGGTGACGATACCCCGGTGGCGACCTCGCCAGGCGGTTCAAGTAGTGGCTCTGGTAACCAAATCGGCTTTAGTGTGCCGGTAGAGCCGACGTTAATGCACACTGCGATGATTTACCCCGACGGCAAGCGCGTACGTTTTCAGTATCGTTATGATCCACAAAGCGAAAGCTACATGATTTTGGAGGTTAACAGCGATGGGGTGGAGCGTGAGCGTTGGTATGATCTTGACGGTCAGGTGCGGTATCACTTAGTTGGCGGTCGCGTTGCTGGGGTGCGGGTTCGAAATGGCAGTACGGCGGTAGAGCGTGATCCTTATGGGAATCGAACCACAATCAAGTACACGCGTTTCGAGGCGATCGAATCGCTAACTCTGCCTGACGGGGGCAAAGTTAGTTATAAATATCTATCTAACTACAACTTTCCAACACTTGAAACAGATCAAATCGGCGTTGAGACAAAACATCAATACGATTTCAGTGGTAACCGAATTAAGACTATATATGGTTTTAACTCTGATGAGCCACGCACGGTCGAATACGACTACGATATATTCGGTCAACTGAGAAAAGTGAGAGTTGTCGGTGACGCAAGCACCGCAACCGCTGAATTTGAATATAAATACGATACTAGCGGTAACGTTACTGAGTATATTGATGCTCGCGGTAATAAAACCCAATTCAAAGACTACAACTCGACTGGGCAGTATGAAACCATTATCGACGCCCGCAGTAAACTGTGGAAAATTGCCTACGATGAGTTCGGTAATACTCTTAGCAATACAAGCCCACTAGGTTTTACGACTACCTATGAGTACGACACGCTTCATCGTGTCGTAAAATCTACCGATCCTGAAGTTCGCGATATCGAATTTACTTACGATTCACGTGACAATATTACGGAGGCAATCAACAACGTCGGTGATAAAGCAACGAGAATTTTGCGCATGGACGGCCAAGTTAAGACCATTACGGATGAAATTGGCCGTCTGGTAAATTTTCAATATGATCGAGTAGGTCGCCTAATCCATGTTATCGATGCAGTAGGTAATAAAGCAAGTCTGCATTATTTGAAACAAGATGAAGTGGCTGGCACCCGAGTAGATCAAATTGAATCACCGAATTCCAGCATCCGATTAAAGTACGACCCCAATTTCCGTTTAATCGAGCAAACGCAGTTAAGCGTAAAGGACGACGATTTAACAATCACTACGCGCACACGCTATAGCCTACGTGGAGAGCGTCTCTCGGTCACAGATGCAAACGGCAATACCACCAGCTGGTCATATAACTCCCACGGTGAGTTGCTTACCTATATCAACGCTGAAAGTGAGGAGATCAAAAATAGTTATGACCCTCGTGGCAACTTAAGTACTGTTACCGATGCGTTGGGGAAAATCTACCGATTTGAATACGATCTTAACTCGAACTTAGTGCGAAAATACCGTCCTATGGGCGAAGTCGCTGCATACACTTATGATGCAAACGATAATGTCACCTTATTTTCAGACTATGCCACTAATAAATCAGTCTACGGCTACGACAACGATAACCGCTTAATAAGGCAAGCCAATACCAAAGCCGACACAACAACTGCCGAGCGGATTATAAATTATACCTTTGATAAATCCGGTTTACTAAAGTTAGTTGCCGATTCTAAGAGCAGTGTTGAATATAAATACGACGAACTTGGCCGTTTGAACCAACAAACGACAGTGTTTAATACTGGTGGTTTACCCATCGTTAAAACGCTGAAGAACGATTACTACAAAAATAGCCAGCTAAAATCTAGAACAGACGCCGAAGGCATCGCCAGCGTGTTCGCTTACGATGCAGCAGGTAAGTTTAAACAAGTCAATATTCAAAACGCAGGTGCCATAAACGTATCAGCTTATGAAGGTGACTTGGTCAAATCAATGACTTATCCGGGTGGTTTAAGCCGCGAATATAGTTACGATGGTTTATCACGCTTATCCAATATTCAAGTTACCGATAACGCCGGTAATAAAAAAATGGATTACAGCTACGCCTTCGACAATGTGGGCAATATCAAAGAGCGTACTACTCAACAAGGCACCTATAAATACACTTACGATAAAGCGTATCGACTAACGTCCGCCGAACAGCCATCCATATTTGGTAATCAAACTTACGCCTACGACGAAAACAGTAACCGTAGCGAATTAGTAAACTCAGAAGGCTCCAGCGCATACGTTTATAATGAAAACCACGAGCTGGTTTCTATCGATAATCTGCTCGGCTCGGTGAATAAAAACACTACCTTAAGTTACGATGGCAATGGTTCGTTGCTCTCTGAAACAATAGAGGGCGGTGATACCACTGAATACAGCTACAATGGTTATGGCCGTCTAAGCAAGGTCGAAAAAAACGACACAGAAGTAGCCAACTACGAGTATGACCCTCAAGGTCGCCGTTTAAGTAAAACGGTAAACGATGAAACTACCTATTTCTTATACGACGACACAGGCGTAGGCTTAATTGGCGAATACGATGTAAGCGGTACGCTTATTCGAGGCTATAGCTATAATGTAAATAGTCATTACTCAACCAACCCAGTAACCCAAAAAACACCAACCTCTGATGGTTTTGATTTCAATTTCTATCAAAACGATCACTTAGGTTCGCCTCAGCAGATGATTGCCAGTAATGGTACGGTAACATGGCAGGGTGAGTACGACACGTTTGGTAAAACCCATGTGTTGGTCGAGGAAAAAGTTAATCCACTGCGTTTTGCTGGTCAGTATTTTGATCAAGAGACTGGGAAGCATCAAAACTGGAATCGCTACTATGACCCAAATATTGGGAGGTATATTTCCAGTGATCCAATCGGTCTTTCAGGAGGTATTAATCACTTCGGTTATGCTTTTGCGAATCCAAATAGTTATATTGACCCGGATGGCCTTAATCCAGCAGTTGCTGCTATTGCTTATATTAAATGCCTCGCAGAGTGCGAGGCATTTAATCTTCTCATGGAGACGCTTACTAAACAGTGTATAGATAGCTCCTGCGTTACAGATTGTATAAATCCTCTTAACTGGTTTACCTATATAAAGAAGGCCAAAAAACTTAAGCGTATTATTGATCAGCAAAAAAAGAAAAAGAAAAAGAAAAAAGATTCTGATGAGACTAACGATACATTTGTACCTGAGAAACACTGGCAGAAAAATGCTCCTGATAATGTTGAACCTGGGACAAAAAGGCTAGACCATACTAAAACCCGTACAACTGAGAGTAAAGATGGAGTCAAAAGACATACAGACGAAGAATCTCGTGTTACGTATGATGAATACGGTCGACAGAATTATCGTGTTGACAAAACAGACCATGGGAAACCAAACGGTAATGACCATCCGAATGATAAGGGGCACACAGATCCTCACCTTCATGAGCGTACCTATGCACCTAGTAAAACGCGACATCATAATGAAGACTCGGGCGCAAGAAATAGAAGTTATAACGACGTTGATTAGAGGTAGGTGATGAGTTCTAGAATTAAAGGTATTGAAAAAATCGAGTCTGCAATGGGAGAGTGGGTTCCTAGCAACCTAGCAGTTATAGAAGGGGTAGAGTTGAGGAGTATGCAATGTGGCTTGACTACGAACCTGTTGATCGAAGCGCTATTTCAGTCAAGAAGAGATAGTTGGCCTGATTTTGATAAAGAGATGTTTCGGGTTGAAATTACTTTTACTAATGTGAGAGGTTTATGCCTTAACGGCTTTGGGGGAGGGAGTGTTCAGGTGATGGGCTTTGATATTCGTTTTATTGGTGATAGAGGGTTAGAGGGCATTAACTATGAGATAGAAGATTACGAGGATGATCGTATTCGGTTCAAGTGTAGTGATGTGAGTATTCAATCCGTTACCAGCAAACATACATAAAAGGGGGCAGGTCTTGCGTTTTGCCTTACCCCGTTTTAGCAAAAAGAAAATTAGAACGACGAGCATGCTCGTTTAAGCAAATATCAAAAATACAGGTACCGTTCTTTGGCGGGCGGTAACACGGGCGAAGGCCCAATGGAAAATCCACATGTTTCAGGCAATTACTCAACTTTTTAAGTTAAACCATGCAGCGATTAAGCGTTCACCGCGATTGCGCACGCAGGCGCTATCAGTCTGTGGTTTATTGATGTGCGCATTCAGCTCGCAAATAGCCCAAGCGCAAGAAACGGTCTGCGCTGAGGTGAAGATTGAAATTGCCCAAGAGTTGACCATTGAGCGCCAGGCCTTTGAAGCTAAGCTTAAAATTGAAAACACCCTTGCCGATAAGTCGATTAACGAGATTAATGTGGTGGTGGAGTTTTCTGATAACAATGGTGACCCGGTTCTTGCTACCAGTGATGCTAATAACTCAGCGGCTGATTTTTTCATTCGCGTCAACAGCGTAAGTGGGATTAACAATGTTGAAGGCACAGGCGTATTAGGCGCGGGGCAAACCGCGGAGGCAACCTGGTTAATTATTCCAGCACCCGGTGCCAGTGACGGCATACCCAGTGGTAAGTTGGTGTTCGTTGGTGCGCGTTTTGAATACAAACTCGACGGAATTGACGGCCTGATTGAAGTCGCGCCTGATTCAATCTACGTAAAGCCGATGCCCTTACTTGGCTTGGATTATTTCTTGCCGCGTGATGTCTTCGCTGATGATCCCTTAACTGATGAAGTAGAAGCGGTTGAACCGTTCACCTTAGGTGTGCGCGTTCAAAACAATGGTAGTGGCGTTGGCAACAGCATTAAGATCGAATCGGCTCAGCCAAAGATTGTTGAAAACGAACAAGGCTTGGCGATTGATTTTCGTTTGCTGAACTCGTTTGTGCAAGACGACGAAGTTTCTAATTCATTGCTGATTGATTTTGGTGATATAGCCAGCGGCGAATCTAAAATGGGTCGTTGGATTATGAGCACCAGCTTGTCTGGCCGCTTTACTGAGTTTAACGCTGAGTATTCACACTCTGATGATTTAGGCGGTGAGTTAACCTCATTGCTAGAGAATGTTGAAACACACATTTTACTGCGTGATGTAATCGTAGACGCGCCTGGCCGTGACGATGTAAAAGACTTTTTATCGTACGATGTATATAACGATTTATCGCGTATGCCCGAGGATATCAAGGTGTTTGAATCTAACTCAACCTCAACACCAGTAACAAATTTAAGCAGCGTTGTTCAATTTAGTAACTCGCCATCATCGGGCGGTGGACATAGTTTTGCAGTAAACCCACATGCTGGGTTTATGTATGCTCAAGTAGCTGACCCGTTTGCGGGTGCAAAAGTGATTAACCGCGCGCTGAGAAGCGATGGTAAGGTGATGAGCTTGAGTAATGTCTGGCTGTCAAAACGCTACGATAAAACCTCGCAAGAAACCACGCACTACTTAAATGTATTTGACTTTAATACGCCGGGCGACTACACCATTTTCTTAGCAACCCCAGTGTTTGCCCCAAGGCCGCCTGTGTGGCAACAAGTGCCATTTAGAAATACCGTAGAAGGGCAGGCATTAGACTTTATCGTTCAGGCATCAGACCCCGATGGCACTATTCCTAGTTTGGCCGCGTCTAACCTACCGGTGGGGGCAACCTTCACCGACGACGGCAATGGTTTCGGTAGCTTTCAATGGACCCCAACTATCGGCCAAGCCGGTGATTATTCGGTAACCTTAATTGCCACCGACGGCGTACTGACAGAAAGCGCGGAAATGTTTGTCTCGGTGTATTCAGCAGGCGACACTGATGGCGACGGCTTACTAGACCAATGGGAGATCGACCAGTTTGGTAACTTAGATCGTGATGGTACCGGCGACCTTGATGAAGACGGCGTGAGCGATCTAGATGAGTTTGAAGACGGCACTGACCCTAACACTCAAGATGCGCCGTTAGCCCCCGTCATTGTTTCGCCGCTTTTTGAATCAACGGTAGATAGCCTACTCCCTGAATTGACCATTCAAAACAGCGAATACGGTGGCCCGCTTACCGTGGTCTATGTTTTTGAGGTTTTTTCTGATTCAGCGTACGGCGAAGATGATTTAGTTACTGCTTACTATGCCCAAGAGCAGGGTGAAGATGGCGAAACAAGTTGGCTTGTCGGAGCCGCACTCGAAGAAGATAAAGACTACTTCTGGCGCGTGCGTGCGAGCAACTCATTTACCTATAGCCCGTGGGTTGATGGACGCTTTAGAATCAATAGTGAAAACACTACTCCAACAGCTCCAAGCATTAGCTCACCGGCTGATGGCATGGAAGTAAACGGCGGTGATTTTGAGTTAGTACTTGGCAATGCCAGTGACGCTGATGGCGATACGCTAAATTATGTGTTCTTTATTTATGAAGATTTAGCCGGGTCAACCTTACTTGAAGAATCGCCTATCGTGCCTCAACAAGACATGGGTATGACTAAGTGGCAACCAAGCGTGTTATTAACCGAAGGCCTGGACTATTACTGGCAAGCGTTTGTGAGTGACGGAACCGCAACGCCGGTTGGTTCTACGATTAGCAGCTTTAAATTGGCGATTGTGAACCAGCCTCCAACTGAGCCAGCAATTCAATCACCTGTCGCCAATGAGCGTGTTGCTACACTGACACCCACGGTTACGATAACCGTGGCAAGCGATGATCGTGGTGCCGATAATATTTCTTACTTATTCGAAATTGACGCTTCAGAACTGTTTGATTCTGTTGGTAGAGTTAGCTCAGGTTGGTTGAATAGCAACGGTGCCCAATCCATTTTTACTTGGCAGGTGTCTGATGAACTAGTAGAAGACCAGCTGGTCTACTTGCGAGTAAAAGCTCGCGACATTGATGGCTTAGAAAGTGCGTGGGTGGTTAGCTCGTTCAGAGTGAACGCGAGCAATACAGTTCCAGATATTCCATCAACCAAAAACCCTGGCGAAGGTTCGCAAGTAATTACGCTTACGCCAAAGCTTGAAGTGCACCCGGTTACCGATGTTGACGGCGACTCAATTGAATACAGGTTTGAGTTAACCGACGACTTCACCTTTGCGACGGTTTTACAAACGGCGACGGAATCGGTGAGTGAAACACTGCTTGCACCGCTTGAAGACGATCACATCTACTACTGGCGCGTTAAGTCAATCGACGAAACCGGCGCAGAATCTGATTGGAGTAAACAAAGAGAATTCTTCGTAAACGAAAATAATTTCGACAACCCACCAACCTTTACATGGTTATTGCCAGAAGGCTCTACCAGCGTTCAAGAAGGCGATGTCGTCAAGCTCAGATGGCAAGACGAAGACTTAGACAGCTCGGCTACTATTTCACTGTTTTACGCCGATAACTCGCCGGGCACAGGCATGACGTTAATCGCGGAATCCATAAGCGAAGACGATGACCTCGTAGCCGATACCTACGACTGGTCAACTACGGGGCTAATACCCGGAGATTACTATTTGTTCGCGGAGATCGAGGACGCAAACTCGAGCGAAGGTGTTGCTGCTGAAAGTGTGTTTTTTATTACCATTGAGGAGCCTCCTTTAGTTCCAGCAGAACTGATTACACCAACAGGCTCTGCGTTCAATAGTAATGAAGTAACGTTCACTTGGAATGAGGCTAGCGCCGATAGCTATAGTATTAGTGTGGGAACCACTGTTGGCGGGCATCAGTTTGGTAGTCGTCAGCTATTGGCGGGTGAGACGTTGTCGGCAACCTATATTAACTTGCCGACCACGGTTACTACCGTGTATGTGCGTTTAATAACCACTAGGAACGGCGAGTCTGTTCACCGAGATTATGACTTCGAAACGTTCGATGAGGTTACCGAAGCCGCGGAGTTGATTACTCCATCTGGTTCGGCGTTTAATAATAATGAAGTGATTTTCACCTGGAATGACACCGGGGCCGATAATTATAGAATTATTGTGGGAAGCACTGTTGGCGGGCATCAGTTTGGCTACCGTGATTTATTGGCAGGTGAGACGTTGTCGGCGACCTATGTCAATTTGCCCACCACAGTTACTACAGTGTATGTGCGTTTAATAACCACCAAGAATGGTCAGCCTGTTCACCGAGATTATGAGTTTGCGTCGTTTGACGACGTTGCTCAATCAGCTCAGTTGATTTCACCCGCCGCTGGCACTTTATTCACGGGCTTTAATGCCACATTTAAGTGGACCGACGTAGGGGCGGACAATTATTCGTTGAGTATTGGTTCAGCACCAGGCCAGAATGATATAGATTATAAATATATGCTTGGCACTCAGCTGGAAGTTGTGTCGAGTAGCTTGCCGCTAGACGGCAGTCAAGTGTATGTAACATTACGTTCTTACTTTACGGGTGTGGCAGTGAAGGTAACCGAAGTCGGGCCGTTCATCTCACACAGTGATGTAACTGTTGCGGCTCAGTTGATTTCACCCGCCGCAGGCACTTTATTCACGGATATTAATGCCACCTTTAAGTGGACGGACGTAGGAGCGGATAATTATTCGTTGAGTATTGGTTCCGCACCAGGCCTGGCTGATATACATCATATATACATGCTTGGGACACAGCTTGAAGTTGCTACGAACAGATTGCCGCTGGACGGCAGTCAAGTATACGTAACATTACGCTCTCACTTTACAGGGATCGGCACCAAGGTAACCGAAGTCGGGCCGTTCATCTCACACAGTGATGTAACTGTTGCGGCTCAGTTGATTTCACCCGCCGCAGGCACTTTATTCACGGATATTAATGCCACCTTTAAGTGGACGGACGTAGGAGCGGATAATTATTCGTTGAGTATTGGTTCCGCACCAGGCCTG
>JAFMHC010000016.1:33317-42637 GCA_017854775.1 Gammaproteobacteria bacterium
GACGGACGTAGGAGCGGATAATTATTCGTTGAGTATTGGTTCCGCACCAGGCCTGACTGATATACATCATATATACATGCTTGGGACACAGCTTGAAGTTGCTACGAATAGATTGCCGCTGGACGGTAGTCAAGTATACGTTACATTACGTTCGCACTTTACAGGCATCGGATTGAAGGTGACCGAAGTCGGGCCGTTTACAACACATAATGACCCTGACTTTGCAGCCGAATTAGTTGCGCCCGCATCAGGGAGCATTTTTGATAGTAATGAGGTCACGTTCACTTGGACCGACGCAGAGTCGTCTAATTATTTTCTACAAGTGGGCTCGGCACCGAGAACCAATGATTACGCATTTAAGTCGCTGTTTAACGGAGAAACTGAGTATACGTTTAATCAATTGCCGATCGACGGCTCGACACTTTATGTAACGTTAAGGACGATCAAGTATGGCGTTTACCAGTATCGAGACTATGAATTTACAGCCCATAATGCGGTCGACTAAAGGTGGCACGCAGCAATGCATACAGGCCTGCCAGATTATGATTCAGCTTGAAAATTACACGCCAAGATTAGAAATCGTAAATGGGGTGCCTTTAGTGGCGACCAATGCTAGTCGGTGGCAATGTGACTAAAATGCCTAAACATGCATCAGCAGTGTTCGCTTTCTTCTTCCTAGCTGCGAGCTGCTCCCAAGTTTCATTTGCCGAAGATGCTCAAAGTTCAAGCGACGATCTAGGATATTGCGTTGATGAGCATATGATTGAGCAGCGCCGATTAATTACTTTAGATAATAGGGTAAAACAACGCTCAAAATTTCGAACCGACACAGCCTCTAAACAAGCGATATTAATTGATGTTAGTAAATACTCCGAGCCGATCGTGGGTAGATATTCATTATCAATTGAGTTAAACATTATTCAAGTGAAAAGCTATTTGAAAAATGAAAAACTGGTTTTGGTTGGCGATGGTTTTAACGACGAAGCGTTGATGAATACGGCTTATGATCTTGAGTTTAAAGGCTTCAGGGATGTAAAGGTATTAGTTAACGGTAGACGATCATTAGCAATAAGTGATCTCGATAAAAAAGCATTTCAGCCGCTTACTAGTAAACTACATTTTGTAGACGCTGTGACCGCACTATCGGCAGCAGCGTCATCGAGCCTAAAAAATGAATACTATTTCCTGCTCTTAGGTGGTGATCTTCCGCAATTGAATGACTACGGCATCGAACGATCAATTGTGCTGGATAGTAAATCGCAAAATTTTTCTGAGTTGCTGAATAGGACGGTCGACGAGATACTGCAAAAAAATGGGCGTACTAAACTAGTATTAGTACTTAGAGATAACGATCAAAAAAGGCATATTTTAGCTAGTGATAGGCTTCTTGATACTCCTGGTATATGGGTCGTGACCGGCGGCGCTGATGCACTCGCGAGAGCAATTAGTAACACCAAAATTGCGCCTGTAAGGCTTAGAGATCACAAATTTGCGTGCCGCACTCGCTGAGGAATAGGGGTATATTTTGAAAAAGAAGCTACAAAAAAATATTTTTTTAACTGGCCTTTCGCTAAGCATCATATTGATTGCGTTGCTTAATATTGATCGGGCCACAGACAAAAAAGCGCTAGTGGAGAGCTCCTATTCGAAAACACTTAAATTTGTATTTGAGGTGAAAAATGAATCGAATAACGTGATTAAAGATTCTAAATTTGCAACCTATCTTCCAATTGAATCAGATCATCAGCGGGTAGGTAACCTCAAAGTTTCACGAGATTATTCAGTCGCCAAAAGCGCCAATGGAAATAGGGTGCTAGAGGCTAAGCTTGATCTAATACCTCCGTATGGGACAAGAAAAATCTCTGTCTCAGCTGATATTTCCGTTGTCTCTTCTGCGAATACAGCAAGCGTTTTACCTGATGGAAGTTATCTAAGTGCTGAAAAATATATAGAGATAGAAGATCAGAAAATAGCCACATTAGCTAAAGAGCTTAGTGGCGACACCAAAAAACAAACCGCGACAAATATATACAACTGGGTTGTCCAGAATATAGGAGATTCTGGTTATACCTCCCAAGATAAAGGGGCTCTTTTTGCTTTAGAGTCGGGAAAAGGAGACTGTACAGAATTTATGTATTTAACCATCGCCTTGGCTCGCGCTTCAGGCATTTATGCACGTGGAGTCGGCGGTTATGTTTACCGCCAAAGCACGTTGGTTAAGTCTGCCGACTACCATAACTGGGCCGAACTTTATTTTGACGACCAATGGCATGTTATCGATAGCCAAAAAAAAGTATTTTCAGATCAATCTGGGGACTATATCTCGATGAGGCACTTATCTGATAAAAAGCTAAG
The DNA here is from genome assembly GCA_017854775.1 of Gammaproteobacteria bacterium. GTDB lineage: Bacteria > Pseudomonadota > Gammaproteobacteria > Arenicellales > Arenicellaceae > Arenicella. The sequence continues at coordinate 35,673 of JAFMHC010000016.1, forward strand.
TTTACTCGGTACAAGTCATCGATTTAGTGTTGTTGATGAAAACTTGAAAGTCAAAATGTTGTAAAAATAGAAGTAAAAGCGATTGTAATTGAGAGTGCTTGGAGCAGATGTGGGCGCGCGTGCCCTTTTTTAATACTCTTAAGATTAAAGTAATAGGCATTTGAAATGAATGAGGCTGTAATAGGCTAAAACCTCTTGGTGTTGTTTAATCTGGATAACAGTAATAGTTTGATCTCGATAGTAAGAAAGTCAGGCATGATCAGTTCGTGACGTTTGACTTCATTAGTTCCTTGGAATTTGGCTTTAAAGCCTTATACTAAAGGCAACTGTACATTAATCGTGTCTAACCCAATAGCAGTTGGTAGCTACCGGCTATCAATCGAACAACAATAATTAGGTCCACCCGTGTTAAAGAAAATTTTTGGTAGTCGCAACGACCGATTGGTTCGGCAAATGTCCAAGCGTGTCAGTAAGATCAATGACTTAGAAGAGTCCTTTCAAAGTCTCAGCGATGCTGAATTACAGGCGAAGACGGGCGAATTCCGATCGCGCTTGGAAAAAGGCGAAACCTTAGACGACTTGTTGAACGAAGCCTTTGCAGCGATTCGTGAAGGCTCTGTACGAGCGCTCGGTATGCGCCACTACGACGTTCAAATGATCGGTGGAATAGTGTTGCACAACGGCCAAATTTCAGAGATGAGAACCGGCGAAGGCAAGACTCTTATGGCTACGCTACCGGCGTACCTTAACGCTCTCGCGGGTAGCGTGCACGTTGTAACAGTGAATGACTATTTAGCCTCACGCGACGCCGAGTGGATGGCCAAGGTTTACAACTTTATGGGATTGACTGTTGGAGTTATAGGTTCAGGTCAAGCACAAGATGTTAAACAGGCCGCTTATAAAAATGACATTGTCTACGGCACTAATAACGAGTTCGGTTTCGATTACCTGCGCGACAATATGGCTTTCTCAGCCGATCAGAAAGCGCAACGTGATTTGAGCTTCGCAATTGTTGACGAGGTTGACTCAATCCTAATCGACGAAGCGCGTACGCCGCTGATTATCTCTGGCCCGGCCGATACGGCTGCCGAAGTCTACAGTAAAATTGACGTTATTGTGCCTCAGTTGATTCGACAAGAAGAGGAAGACGGCGAGGGTGATTACACCGTTGATGAAAAATCTAAACAGGCTTATTTGACCGAAGCCGGCCATGAAAAAGCCGAAAAGTTAATGGTTCGCATTGGTTTGTTGCCAGAAGACGCCAGCTTGTATGACGTTGGTAGTATTACCCTATTACATCACTTATACGCGGCAATTCGTGCTCATACGCTTTTTAATCGTGATATTGATTACGTAGTTCAAGACAATGAAATTGTCATTGTTGATGAGTTCACTGGTCGTATGATGTCAGGTCGTCGTTGGTCCGATGGGCTACATCAGGCTATTGAAGCAAAGGAAAAGGTCGAGATCCAGCGCGAAAATCAAACTCTAGCAGCGATCACATTTCAGAATTATTTTCGCTTATACAATAAGCTCTCGGGCATGACCGGAACCGCCGATACTGAAGCGGTAGAGTTTATGGAAATCTATAGCCTAGAAGTGGTGGTGGTGCCAACTAATGCTGAGATGGTTCGTATTGACCAAGCTGATGTGATTTTCCGAACTCAGCAGGAAAAATTTGATGCCATTGTTGAAGATGTCCGAGAACGTAATGCGGCCGGCCAGCCGGTGCTGCTTGGCACTGCATCTATCGAAGTGTCGGAATTATTATCAGCCGAATTCAAAAAGCAAAAAGTAGAACACGAAGTGCTCAATGCTAAGCAACATGAACGCGAGGCCGTAGTAATAGCCAAAGCGGGCAGGGCGGGCTCAGTGACCATCGCCACTAACATGGCTGGTCGAGGCACTGACATTGTACTTGGTGGCAATTTGGATATGCGCTTGGTCGGCATTGAAGATGAAAATGAAAGAGCAAAGATCAAGGCTGAATGGCAGCAAGAACATGATTCGGTTCTTGAGAAAGGTGGTTTGTATGTGATCGGTACTGAGCGACATGAGTCTCGACGTATCGATAATCAATTGCGAGGACGATCCGGTCGTCAAGGTGATGCTGGCGAAACACGTTTCTTCTTGTCGATGGATGATTCGTTGATGCGAATCTTTGGTAGCGAACGTATCTCTAACATGATGCAAAAGGTCGGCATGGAAGAAGGCGAGGCAATTGAAAGTCGCTTAGTGTCACGTGTAATTGAAAATGCGCAACGTAAGGTTGAAGGTCATAACTTTGATATTCGTAAGCAATTACTTGAATATGATGACGTTGCTAACGAACAGCGTAAATTAGTTTACTCTGAGCGTAATGAGCTGATGTCTACCGACGATGTGTCAGAAAACATTGAAAATATGCGTGAAGAGGTCGTTGATGAAGTGGTTGATCGCACTATTCCACCACAAAGCCTGCCTGAGCAGTGGAATATTGATCAGCTCGAAGATGATTTGCGCTTAGAGTTTGGCATTGAGATGCCGGTCGCTGAGTGGCTAGCAGAAGATAAATCGCTATATGAAGAAACATTGCGAGATCGGATATTAGATAAGGTTGAAGAGACCTACAAAGGTAAGGAAGAAAAGTACGGGGCTGAAATTATTCGCCACCTAGAGAAAGTGATCATGCTGCAGACACTCGATACCCAGTGGAAAGAACATCTCGCCGAGATGGACTACCTTCGTCAAGGTATTGGCTTACGAGGTTACGCGCAAAAAAATCCCAAACAAGAATATAAACGCGAAGCATTCGAAATGTTCACCACCATGCTTGATAGGGTCAAGACTGAGGTCATCACCGTATTGGCAAAGGTACAATTGCGTGAAGAGTCTCAGGTTGATGAACTGGAGCGCAGACAGCAAGAAATGTCACAGGAAGGGCTTGAACTTCGTCACGCTGATGCCTCGAGCGCTGGAGCAGAGGCTCCACAGCAAGCTCAAGAACCGTCAACATTTATTCGTGAAGCACCAAAAGTTGGCCGTAATGAAGCCTGCCCATGCGGATCGGGTAAGAAATACAAACAGTGTCACGGCAAGTTGAAATAGCCTTAAACGTCAGCCGCCAAGTTATAAGAGTGAGTAGTTAAGATGGCAGTAGGTTTAAAACAACCTGGAAAATTATATCCAGTGCAAGGTCTAGAGCTTGCGACTGCGGCGGCAGGTATTCGCTATCAAGGTCGCGACGATTTGCTAGTGATTAGCTTAAGCGAGGGCACAAACGTGTCTGCGGTGTTTACTCAAAATAAATGCTGTGCGGCACCGGTAACATTAGCCAAGGCTCACATGGCCCACAGCGAAACTCGAGCGCTATTGATAAACTCAGGCAACGCCAATGCGGTAACGGGTGAGCTTGGGTTGCAAAACGCTAGCCAAAGTTGTGCCGAGGTCGCCAAGCTTTTGGGTGTTTCAACGGAGCAGGTACTGCCGTTTTCTACCGGGGTTATTGGTGAACAATTAAATATGACTGCCATGAGCAATGGTATTCAAAGCCTTTTAGGACAGCAATCTGCCGGGCAATTATCGGATGATAATTGGCTGCTGGCTGCGCAGGCCATTATGACAACCGATACAGTGGCAAAGGCGGTGTCACGTCAGCTAGAGATTGATGGTGACTTGATTACAATTACGGGTATCACTAAAGGGTCTGGCATGATTTGCCCGAACATGGCGACCATGTTGGCTTACGTTGCCACCGATGCAAATATTTCAAAGCAAAATCTTGATACTTTGTTAAGGCGTGGCACGCAATCGAGTTTCAATCGAATTACGGTCGACAGCGACACCTCCACCAATGACGCGTTAGTATTAATGGCCACTGGTAAAGCCCAAGTTAAACCGTTGATCGGAAATTCGCTCGAGGTGTTTTACCAGCAATTAGAAAGTGTTTTAGTCGAGTTAGCTACCTCGATAATCCGCGATGGTGAAGGCGCGACTAAGTTCGTCAAAGTACAAGTAAGTGGTGGCTCTAAGCAGTCAGATTGTTCGGCAATCGCTTATTCAATCGCTCACTCGCCTTTGGTTAAGACGGCTCTGTTCGCTAGTGATCCAAACTGGGGGCGTATTCTGATGGCTCTAGGCAAAGCGCCCGTGGAGAGTCTAGATATGAGTCTGGTCGATATCCACATAGGCCCGGTTTCGTTAATTGAAAAAGGCCAACCGGCACCGAGTTATACCGAAGAAGAGGGTAAAGCGGTATTCGTAGAAGATGAAATACACATCCATGTTGAGTTAAATCAAGCCTCTGAGAGCTTCCACGTATGGACTTCGGATCTTTCACATGACTATGTCAGTATCAATGCTGATTACCGCAGCTAGCGAACTGTTTCGCTTTAAATGAAGAGAATCGAAGTCGCGGTTGGCGTTGTTTATAATCAGCAAGGCCTAGTATTAGTTGGTCAGCGGACAGTCAAAGATATGTATTTCCAAAAATGGGAATTTCCTGGCGGTAAACTTGAAGTCGGCGAAACTGTTGAGCAAGCCCTAGCCAGAGAGTTTCTTGAAGAAACCAGTATTCGCATCCTTTCGAGTAGGCCTCTCATGCTAGTCGAGCACGATTACCCTGATCGGCATGTTCGCCTGCATGTCCATACGGTTAAGCATTTTGCCGGTGATGCCGAATCAAAAGAAGGCCAGGCCCTTAAGTGGGTGTCGCTTGAAGAGTTGAACGAGCTGGATTTTTTGCAGGGTAACCAGGTGATTTTAGCGAAGCTTCAAGAAGCTTAGATCGTTGAATATATATCTAGAAAATTCTGAATAGTGCTAAATTTCTTAAATTAGTTGTCTCTAGCGTATCAATGGAGCGTTGATTTTAAATTGATAGATCATGACCTTCGATGATGTTGACTGTCAGTTTATTGGGCACTACTAGTTTTACATTACAAACATTGAGCGGTAAAGTTCGATAGTTTCGCTGATTTTTTCTGTTTCCTGCTATGGTAAATCTTCGATATGTCGCACCCTTTGATATTTTAATTAGCGCACATGGAGTGGAATAGTTGGAAAACGAGGTTAATATCATTTGCGGCGATGGCGTCCTGGGCCAATAATCTCTATTGACGGTACTTCTGGGGTTTTAGGTATCCGCAACATAGTTTACCTTTGCATTCAAGGCGTTTTCTATTGAGGTGGTGCTCGAGACAAAAGCAATGAGCGTCAGAAAAGTTGTACACGCGAGTGTCAACTTGGCCTTTCAGTAAAAGGCGATGACTGTTCAAACAGATGAGAATTTTTATCAGTAAATATGCGAACATCTCGCTGATGTTGCGAACTCTCGTTGAGTCAAGCTGCGCCAGGGTTAGGTGAGAGCGGCAAGAAAGCCAGGCCGCTGTAGTCATGTTCGTTAGGGCACGCTGCCAAACAAACTCGAACCTCAAGAGATAACTCAACATATCAACCTTGGAGGTTAGCCAAAAAGTAACGTGGTGGCTTCTCATCCACAAATCAAATCTTATTTGATTCTCTTTTCTAACGCTTATATCAAAGAATCTCCTGAAGGTAAATTATGCCGAAAGCCTCAAGTGCAGACGCATTGAAAATACGGTCGAGTAAGCGGAAACACCCTCTTTTAGTCCGTCTTGGCTGACTTATTAGATTTTCGGTAAGAACTAATCCTGAACGGATATAGTATTTGTTCTAAGAAATTGCGATCTACCATATATGAAACACCTAAGGGAACATCACAAATACGAGGAACGCGATATGTGCCAAAAGCGCGGTCAAATATAGAAAATATTGTTGCATAATTTGTGTTGTGAGCAGAGCTCTCCTGAGCATGGTGCCAACGATGCATAACAGGCGAGACAAAAATGTAACTCCACTTTCCATACGTCCATGGCAAGTCAGCATGTATATAGTAGCCGTAATAATGTCGAATTAAACCATTTGCCAAGATGGCATAGGATGGGAAGCCAAGAAGAATTAAAAATGTAGAATCGATAATATATGTTGATAACCGGTTGATAGGATGGAACCGTTGCAACGTTAGCCAGGTCATATGGGTGTCTGAATGATGAATGCTATGGGACGGCCAAAGTAGGCGGGAATGTTCAAGCCTATGCCGCCAATACCCTATGAAATCACCTACAAAAGTAGTACATAAAATGACGAAAATACTGGGAATACCCACCCAAAAGTCTGACTCGTTCAACGCTATCCGATGGAAATTACTTGATATAATTACTATTAAAGGGGTAAGAATCACCACATTCAAACTCATTAATATAATATTAAATATTCCATTGGAAAATGAGACCTTTATAGCATTGAATACTCCCTTCCCTTTGACCAATAATGACAAGAGGAAAAATAGCACGGCCAGAATAAATAAGTTAGAAATTGCGATACCAATATCGTTTATTGAAGATTCTAATATCAAAATTTTAGTTCCAAGTATTTTGACCTGAGCCGATGGGAGAGGTGCGGTTTATCTCCGCAGAGCGCAATTAATGCTGTGGACGGGGTAATGGGACCTTATAATATGTATTTGATTCATATATTTCAAAGGTTGAAAGTGTCGTACCCACACCAAATATTAATATCCCTAACTCGTGAAAGCACAACTCAAGGATAGTGATTATATAAGCATTTGTTAGTTATTCTTAATCATACCAAACGCTAACAGTATCGCCTACTTTGAAATGGTTATGGCCTCTACTCACACTTGAGTTAAACTTATTTTGGCCTAATGGTGTTGGAAAGCTTGACCACAGCAGGCAAGCTAAGAGCCTCGATGGCTTGCACCGTGATGATATATTGTTTAACGAACTTTAAAGATTCACTAGCGTACGCGCCTCACCCATTTAAATGATTCTTCGTGGGTGACTGGTTAAAAAGTGGTGTTAGAAGCGTCGTGCTCAGCTAAACTCAGGTACTCTCGGTGTAATTGGTCAACAGCGTTCTGCGTATCTTTAATCGAGCCATCATTT
>JAFMHC010000174.1 GCA_017854775.1 Gammaproteobacteria bacterium
CAAACTCCAATGCTCTTGGTTCTAAAATGCCACCACTACCAACAGGAACAAAGTCGTCTATAAAGGCTCCGGTTCGACCATCGTAACGCTTAACACTTCTGGTTCCGCTGCTTGTCGTATATAGGTTCCCGTCCGGTCCAAACACCAAACCAACTGGAGTAACCAATCCGCCACTGCCAGGTTCGACAAAGTTTCCTTCGTAGTCTCCTGACTCGATATCATAAATTTGTATACTATTAGTGAAACCACTGGCAATAAGTATCTTACCTTTCATTTCCGGAAAAGGCGAAAATACTGGCATAAATGGACCACTAATAGGCTTAGTACTTGCATCAGCAAATATATCGATATACTCGCCTGTATGGCCGTCATAACGTAAATAGCCGTTCAAATTTAAGTCTCCGACGAACAAATACTTTTCATCAGGGGTTAGAATCGGTGCAGTAGGCGTAAGAAGTCCTCCACTTCCTGCTGTTATAAAGATATCCTTGAACTCTCCTGTCTCCGCGTCAAAACGATAAACTTCACCAGTGCTGCCTGCTGCGACAAAAAAATTGACACCTGATGGTGTAACAAATGAAGCAAATGGACCGGGCACTTGGACGTCCAGGACACCTAAAGATTCACCAGTATTCTGATCTATACGAAATACTTCATTGGTGTTGAAACTACTTAGGTAGTACCACGGATTCGGATCCGTATCAGTAACTTTTAGATTGTTGGCATCCGCGCTTGAGATAGGCGAACTTGCCAAACAAGCAAGTCCGATTAGTGCGCTAAAAAATTTTCTATTAAACTTAAATTTCATATATTACTCCTGTTAAAATTATATTTTTCCTATATAAACTTACTCATTCGCAAGTTCTCCTTATCGTTATTGAACCAAGTTGAATTAACCCTTTGACACAGCTTCGCCGATACCATCATTGGTTAAAGTGTCGCCGTTGATATTCCATGTACCATCAACAGCGTGCGCACCATTCGTTCAAATCTGCTCCTTTACTAACTTGCCTTCAGCTAACTCTTGAATCGATTGAGTCGCCTTGCCGAAAAAACGTTGTTTAGTTTCATTATCAACAAGAGCAAATGTAGGTGTTTTTGTTTCTATCCATGCACCTTCAACGGGCTTGCCTCCCAAGAAAGTCCTTCCTTTCGGGATACTGCCGACGTGTGCAGTGCCATTCGGTGCCATAATGGTATTGCCAGTCATTGCAAGACTATAAAAAAATAAAGCGGTTAACCCTGCTACAGCTTGCAGAATTTTGTTTTCAAGTACCCACTCAGTGTTAGTTTAATTGGCATAATCTATCTCCTTTAAAATCACTAATCAGATTGAACTCGCAGTTAAATACTAACCGCTATCTATTTTTGATAAAAAAGCATCCCTTCGTCTATATATAGAGATCGATATTAGAGTGACTATTTAAAGGTGAGAAATAAACAAAATTTGTCTAAATGAAACTGCTTAGACTTAAAGTAAATAAAAGTACGCTAGTTCACCCGTGGTGCATTTGGAGAAAATCATACGTTTCCTATAAATCAATAGGTTACAAGACATTCTTAAATGCACCATGGGTAAGTTCATATTTACATAAGGAAAGCTTAAGAATTTAACGCTCAACCTTCAACGCTCATCCGCTAAGCTCAACCTTTAACACTCTTACGCTAGGTAGGGTAGGTAGGGTAAGAGCAATGTAACTTAACCTCCCGATACTGCTTCTCCAATACCGCTGTTGGTTAAGGTAACGCCGTTAATATTCCATGTACCATCAACAGCGTGCACACCATTCGTCCAGATCTGCTCTTTTGCTAACTTGCCTTCAGATAAATCTTGAATCATTTGAGTAGCCTTGCTGAAAAAACTTTGTTGAGTTTCATTGTCAGCAAGAGCAAATGATGGCGTTTTAGTTTCAATCCATGCGCCTTCTACTGGTTTACCACCAGAAAAAGTGCGCCCCTTTGGAATTACGCTTACATGAGCTGTTATGTTTGGTGTCATTACGCTGTTACCTGACATTGCGTGGTGTTCCAAAAATGAATCCGTTAGACTTGCTACCGCTTGTTCAATTTTGCTATCCGGAAGTACACCTTCGGTAAGTGTAAGTGTAATAGGCATGATTTTTACTCCTAAAATAAATAAGTTAATTTCGTTTGTCGTTAGATAACTAGCGATATCTAATACTAGATAAACAAATAGCAAACGTCAATAGATAACAATCGATATCTATTGATAATATTGATTTCCTGACAAATGAAATTGCAAGTATAAATGGAGACCACTAAAAAACTATAAGTGATTGATATCGCTAGCTATAACCCGATATTGAAATAGTCAAACGCAAAGCTTTTGAGTTGGTTTGCTTGCACTTATGATCAGAACAACAAACCAACACCAATTAAATCTGGCCGGTTTCGAGAGTCCGTTTCAAACGGCCCCTATCCAGACAACCGATGGGCTGTGTTAAGCGACTGTATTGCTTGGGATGAATAGGCTGACGTCTACTATCAAAGTTTGAGCGTCAAGCTGGGGCGCCCCGCTAAGGATGGCCTATGTGTTTTCGGTGCGGTCATTACCAAACAGAAGCTATGCCCGAGATACGAAGAAACGACACATGTTTAGTAACAATACACGACGTTGTGATGATCGTATCCTGAGTACCTATCAGCCGCATGCGCGACCGATTGTACGCGGCAGAGCGAGTAAGGCGGTGGTTTGAAATTCAAAGTTCGCTGCGCCCGCAAACGGTGACAGAAACAACAAGATTAGAGTTGCGCTCGCCGAGTTTCTAAGAAGGCTTTATTTAAGTTCTTCAACTTCAGTAATAACTTTCTGAACAATCTTAACTCTGCCAGCTTTCACTAAAGCGTCGCGCAGCACGTACTCAATTTGTTGATTTACACTTCTCAGGTCGTCGTCCGCCCAGCGTTGCAGGGCGGCTAACACGTCTTGATTAATACGCAGCGGGTATGCTTTTTTAGCCATGTGCAATATACCTCAGTTTACCAGCCTAATAGATTGTGCCGGTATTGACCACCGGGTGGACCTGCTGTTCTCCACAAATAACCACCAAAAGATTACTTACCATGCTCGCTTTTCGCTCGTCATCAAGCTCAAAGTCATGATCTTCGGTAAGGCTCTTTAGCGCATCGGTAACTATCTCTACCGCGCCCTGCACAATGATCTTACGCGCTGACAATACCGCTCCTGCCTGCTGTTTGCGTAGCATTGCCTGAGCAATTTCAGTGGCATAGGCAAGATGAGAGATGCGAGCTTCGATAACTTCGACACCGGCTTTATTTAGTCGTTCTTGAATTTCTTCTTTCATCTTTTCAGCGATCTTTAATGGGTCGGCTCGAAGCGACAAACCGCCCTCTTTAGCCGATTCATAAGGATACTGATTGGCCAAATTACGCAGCGCTGACTCGCTTTGTATGGTCACAAAGCTCTCGAAATCATCTACTTCAAAAAATGCTTCCGCAGAATCGGCTACTCGCCAGACAACCACCGCGGCTATCTCAATCGGGCTGCCCGATGCATCATTTACCTTCATCTTGTTGCTTTCGAAGTTGCGAACTTTTAACGAGATAGGCGTTTTACTAAACAGTACCGGAATGGTCCAGCGCAGCCCAGCGTTATGATCTGTACCAGCGTAGTTACCGAATAACTGAAATATTTTGCCTTCATTAGGCTCGACCTTGTAAAAACCTGCCCAACTAATCAATGACAAAACGGCGACCGCTACTGCGCCAATTAATAGTGTGAAATTTGGCGCGGCATTCGCTTGAACTGCTGAGTGCATGGTCGTCAAAGCCATTGCCACTGAGCCAATCTGAGTAATCAGTAATATTATAAAAACACCATAGCCATTAAACGAGAACGAGGATTTTTGTTTGATCATTTGCTTGCTCCAAGCCGGTCAATATTAGATATCATTTTGATATCACTTATAAATCAAATTATCACATCTATTTCAATCTCGCAAGTTTGCCTAACACGAATTCTTAGAGCTAACTAAAATTGGCAAGCCATTCTTGAGTCACACGTTTAAGTCAGTCTTTTGAGTTAGACTTTTGAGTTAGACTATAGCCACCACTAACACACTATCGCTTAGAGCATGATCAAAATAGCCCTTACAATCTTATTCTTACTTTTCTCAGCGTCATCAATTGGCGCTCCCGAAGATTTCAGCAAAGGCCCGGTATTCAAGGAGTATGGCGAAAACACGGCGATCGAAGGCGGGCTGGTTAACCCAGAGACGCAACACTTTAAGGTAGTCTTTGATATTTCAGATCAAACAAAGTCGAACGGCCCAAGTCGTCAGTTTAATAGCGTAGCTCGGTTCATCAATATGCATGTTCGCGCCGGTGTGCCTAGAGATAATATTGAGGTCGCCATGGTGATACATGGCAAGGCCAGCTTTGACCTAATGAACGATAAAGCCCATAGCGCTAAATTTGACAAGCCCAATAGCAACACAGAACTGATCGACCTTTTGACTAAATTTGGCGTCACCGTATTCATCTGCGGTCAGTCGGCAAACTACCACGGAATAAGCTCAGATCAACTAAACCCAAAGGTAGAGATGTCGCTCTCGGCAATGACGGCTAACGCCCTACTCCAACAAAGTGGTTATACACTGAATCCGTTTTAATCCAGACCGTTAACTGGCCTAAGACTATGTTACGAACCGTTGTACTGCACTGCATAGTCGGCGCACTTGTTGGTTTTCAAGTGTTGCTGACTAATGCATTAGCCGCCTCTATTGAAGGCCCGGTAACTCACTATATTGACGGCGACTCGATTAAAATTTGGAAGCAGTCGATACGCCTGATCGATATCGATACCCCTGAAGTCGCTCAAGATTGTATTAACTCACGCGGAAAGGCCTACGCCTGTGGCATTGAAGCCAGTAACGCTTTAAAACGCATCATTGCCAAACAGCAAGTGCGGTGTGTTGGTGATCAGGTAGATCGCTACAAACGATTATTGGCGACTTGCTATGCGGGCGAGGTAAATATCAATCGAGAGCTAATATTGCGAGGCTGGGCGGTTAACTATCGTACTAGCGAAAAATATGCTCGTGAGCAAGGTGTTGCTAAAGACAGCAAGAAAGGCTTATGGGCTGGCGAATTTTTAGAGCCGTATAAATTTAGACAACGTTCTAAGGGTTTCGACCCCAAGGCAGAGCAATCTAATAGCTATGCGCCAAGCTCTGGCGACAAGATAGCGGCTAGCGGTGAATCAGCTGCGAATGTTGCCTGTAATATTAAAGGCAACATCAGCTCTAGCGGCCGTATTTACCATACACCTTGGGGCTCGCGCTCATACGCAAAAACCCGTATCAATGTCAGCGCCGGTGAGCGTTGGTTTTGTAGCGAAGCCGAAGCCGAAAAAGCCGGTTGGCGTGCAGCCAAACGCTAACCAGCCTTGTTTAGAAACTAGTTGTGGTAGCACGCTATTGGTCAATGTTTTGAGCCAATGCTTTAACAAACTCATTGGACACTAGTTGCGCCGCTTATCCTGCGCTTGAGTGATGCCGTCATCGCTATCAAGCAAATTGCTCTTGCATTGAAAACGACTAGCGTTGAAAATCTTCAGCTATTTTTTGTCCAAACGATGGCTATCAAGCAAGATGATCAACATGACTCAAAGCAAACGACCACTCAAGTATCTCGCACTGCTATTGATAGGCTTTTTAGGCACCGAAACGCTAATTGCGCAAACTACTCCATCAGAGATTCCGCTGCTCGATTTGGTTAAGCGTAGTGATTATTTAGATATCAAAATATCGCCTGATGGCAAGCACACCGCCTCGAGGGTTCGAGAAAACGATGCGGTATATATGTTCTTCACAAGACTCAGTGACGGCGAAATAGTCGGCGGCGTGCGTCCGGGCAGTGAAAATGAAGTTGCCAGCATGTATTGGGCAAGCAATAAGCGCATAATTTATACCTTTGCAGAAAAAAGATACGACTACGATGCCGCCGTACATACAGGCGAACTATTTGGCACTGATATCGACAATAAGGCGAATAAGATGCTGGCAGGCTACCGCGCCAGCGATAAGAAGCTTGGCAGCAAGTTATCGACTAAGAAAGATTCTTATGCGTCTCATGAGCTACTTAATGTATTGCCCAACGACAATAAAAATGTACTGATAATCGAGTACCCGTGGTCCCAATCCAGTGGAGGTTGGTACGACAGACGCGAAACGTACCCTGTAGTAAGCAAAATGAACGTCGTCACTGGCCGAAAATCTCGCAGCGAAACGATTCCTTATCGCGGCGCTCGAGTATTCGCCAATAACGATGGTGTCGTTATCTTCGCTACATGGTCGGATGACTCGGTAACACGAAAAGCCGTTTACCGAGAATCTAAAGATCAGCCTTGGAAAGATATTTCATCGTCGCTTGATATAGAAAATAGCTTATTGACACCGGTTAGCATTAATAAAGATGGCAGCAAAATTTATCTTACCGGGGCAGTTGGCGAAGAGAGAATAAGCAGTTTATTCCAGCTTGAACTGGCCAGTAAAAAAGTATCACGCGTTTTCGATAATACATTTGGTTTAGATTTTTGGAAAAACGACCTCAATGGCGAACCAATCGTGGGTACTTCTTACCCTAGTCTGCATCGCTATAGCTATTCAATGACAAATGCAGATTCTGATCTTTTAAAACAGCATAAGAAATTGCAGAAAGCATTCGCGGGCCAAGAAGTTCAGATACAGACCTACAGCCATGATGGAAAACGCCTGATACTCAGAGTGAGTAGCGACATTAACCCTGGTGAGTATTATTTGTACAATACTGAGACCAACAAGGCCGACTTCCTGTGGGCTAATTACTCTTGGATAGACCCTCGCACCTTGGCATCGGTTAAGCCTATCTCGCTTAATGCCAGAGATGGGCAAGAACTCCACGGCTACCTAACTGTTCCTAAAGAGGGCAATAAAAATAACAATGCCTTAGTAGTGTTACCGCATGGGGGGCCACATGGCGTGCGCGACTACCCTAAATACGACTCAGAGGTTCAGTTACTAGCCAACAGAGGCTATAGCGTTCTGCAAATCAACTTTAGGGGCAGCGATGGGTACGGCACCAGCTTTGAACAAGCTGGATACCGAAACTGGGGCAAGGTGATGGTGGATGATGTGATAGACGCAACTCATTGGGCGATTGAAAAAGGCGTTGCCGATAAAGATCGCGTCTGTATTTACGGTGCCAGTTACGGCGGATACTCTGCCTTAATGTCGGCGGTTAAAGCGCCTGATTTATATAAATGTGCGATCGGTTACGTTGGCGTTTATGACTTAGAAGCAATGAAGGTCAAAGGCGATATTCCCATAGGCTTTCGTGGCCGGAATTATTTAGAGCGAGTTCTTGGCTCCGATAGCGAAGACCTAAAAGCTCAATCGCCACTAACTCATGCGGCAAAAATACGAGCTAAAGTGATGCTTATTCATGGCGACGAAGATATTCGAGTACCAAGCTATCACGCTAAAAAAATGCGCACGGCTTTAAAGAAGGCCAATAACCCGGCCGAGTGGCTTTATCTCGCTGACGCGGGTCATGGTGCCTTCAGCGTTGAAAATAGAACCGAAGTTTATCAGCGCCTACTTAAATTTCTAGATGAAAATATAGGAGGATAACGATTCGATAGCCTCATAACGCCAAAGTCACAGACTGGCCAAGCAACTCGGATGTTTGAGGTTATCGATTATAGCTATCCGTTTTGGAACTATCCGCCTTAGAACTATCCGTCCTATAACTACAGCCAGTCTTCCTCTTCGGCTTTTGCCGCCTTCATCATCGGTGCGCCAACCATACGTCCGTTGCGCGTGTTTAAGTTAGCTTGCACCTTGGAAACGGCGCGCTCACGCAAAATAATTGCTACCCCAGACAGCACTGTAATCACTGACCCCACAATTACCCATTTATCGATTGATTCATCAAAAAACACGTAACCGAATAATATCGCCCAAATTATCTGGCTGTATTGCATCGGCCCGACATAGGCTGCCGGAGCCATTTTAAAGCCTCTTAACACAGAATATTGACCGAGCAAACCCAGTGCACCAACCAAGAACATTAAGCCCAAATCGCCTAGCGGCATGGGCTTATACACAAAATACAATGCGCTACCCGAGACAATTATAGTCGCTAGCAGTGGAAACAAAATCATCGTCGCCATATTCTCGCTGGCACTGATTTTACGCGATATAACCGCCGTTGCGCCGCTGCAAAAAGCCGCTGCAAGCGCCGCGAAATGACCCAGCTCGAGGCTTTCGACCGATGGTCTCAACACAATAATCACGCCGACTAAGCCCATCGCAATAGCAAACCATCTGGCTAAGGCGATGTGTTCACCTAAGAACCAGATTGCGAGCACCGATATGATTAATGGCGTGCAAAATAGAATCACATAGGCTTCGACCATTGGTAGAGTTGAAAATGCATAGAACCCGAGACATATGGCACCTACGTGTAAAATCGCGCGAGTCACCAATAGTAATGGATTTGCTGGTGACATCGATTGCGGCTTATTTTCGATAATTCGCGCAATCGAAAACGGCACGTAACTGAATAACATGGCAAAAAATACGATTTGAAAAACGTGATAGCCCTGTAGCGACTTCACCACCGCATCGTGGGTCGAATAAATGGCAAAGCCAAATAGTGCAAATGCCAAACCTAATGGAATGCTGGCCGAGTGGTCTTGGTGCTGATTAGACATGATTTATTGCCGAAAACGGTTCTGGTAAAATGGGCCCATCGGATAATGATTTGCGTCAGGCCCTATATTCGCGGAGCGCGGATTCTACTGTCATCAATAGACGATGACTAGCGAATTATTGACAAACTGAAGTCTAATTCTAAATTACCCGCTTGAGACCTCAGCATAACTCCAGTGTAAAAGGAAAATGTCTAATATTTTCAAGATCGCCGTAAAAACAGAGTGTAATAGCTGGCTATTGCACGATGTATTTATAAAGATATTGGAAACTATTAGACGTTTTATCTTGTGCTAGAGTTATACTGAGGTCTCGACTGATGCAA
>JAFMHC010000175.1 GCA_017854775.1 Gammaproteobacteria bacterium
TTGTCGATTACAAAACTATGGGTAAGCCCATTACTCGAATTGCCGTTGATATCAGTTGCGCGCACCGAGATTTGCTGAGCGCCCTCGCCTAAACTCGAGAGCCCAATGCGGTATCTATTTGCCTCAAAGGCAGACGTATTGATAGAGAACCAAGCCCCGCCATTAAACCGCCCGTCAACCGAAGCAACGCCAGACTCATCAATCGCGCTGAGCAGCGCAGAGGTTCTCTGGCTATTAACAACTTGGTCGTTATTGGGTCGGCTAATCGCGACTAAGGGCGGTTGATTTTCAACAATAGCGAAACTCTCTTCATCGAGGCGTTGAGTTAGTCGAACACCATTTTCGAGGGTTTGGGTGGCTAACATCACTAACTTATAACGGCTATTCGGTAACGCCGATGTGGCAAATTCTCGCTGCTCCGAAAGCTCTTCAGCTACCAAAAGGCGTGCAATATTTTGTTGCTCTGAGACTACAACCTCTAGCCCTTTCTCAATCTGATAGGTAATCGTTAAATCGGCAATATTGGTGTTTCCAGCGTTATTGATTTGGCTCTGGTAAGCAAGCGTTTGCCCTAAAGATAACTCACGATTAGCTACCACTAGCTCGCCAGTGAAGCTACGGTTTTGCAAAACAATTTCAAAGCTAGCAATGGCCCGAGAAATTTCTAATTGGCTATCTAGCAGTGCCACTTGAGCTCGATATTCACCAACATTGTTACTGCCTGTCGGGAAAGTGAATACTTCGTCCATGCGCCCATCAATCAGCAGGTTCAATGGATTACTCGATTGTTCATCGATCAGGTTATCGTCGGCATCAAACACTTTCAAATTCAACACTCCCTGATCAACAACCGCTTTTAGCGAGTTGTTGATTAGGGTTGCGGTTAGCCGCACCTCTTGGTTAGCATCGAAACTAAATTTCTGTGGACGCAACCCTAAGAGAACACTTAGCGGCTCTCGCAAAGACAATGCTTGCGAACTTGAAGCGACCGTTGTACCGGCCTGATCAATCAGTCGTGCTTGCAGCCGGTAATCACCTAAAACAGCCAGCTTGGGGTTCCATTGAACGGCGAAGCTACGCTCTTCTCCCAAAATAAGATCGTCGACAGGTAACTGGTCAAGTACCTCGACTAGGCCTCCTAGTTGATCGATCACTTCGAATACCACACGACCATCAAAACTCGGCCCTGGATTTGCAACAGCAATAGCGCTGGTAATCAATTCAGCTGGGCCAAAAACAAAATCACCCGCTTCAGATCGCTCAAGCTGCACTGATAACGTGGGCACGGCATTGTCTCTTACCTCAATGCTTCTGATTCGCCGGTTGTTGGCTTCCGATTGCTCTAAAATCAAGTTTTCATCATCAATTACGGCCACTATTGTGTGTACGCCGGTACTTGAGGGAGCCCACGCAGTCGCTATCTCGAGGCTGGAGTTAATATCAACAGGCCCCACTAATTGATTCAGTAAGATCTTTGATTCGCCTGACGGATCAAACACTTTGAGCGTTAGATTAGAGGCTTCAGCAATGGCATTACCAAGATTGTTGAGCAATAAAGTCAGGGCTGCGCCTTGGTCGCGAACAAGCAATGGCGGGTTTATGTCAAGCTCGAGTTGGTAATCCGGCAATGCCACAGATTGCAGTGACACACTAACATTTTCGGCGGGAACACTGGTTTCACCGTTATTATTAATCGCTATAGCCGAAAAAATATTCTCGCCTTTTTCAAGAATCACATCATCAAATTTAAAGTACCCCGCTGGCCTAAAGCTTACGACCGAGCCAAATTCGGGATCAATATAGGTTCCAGACTCCAAGCTAGGGTCGAAACCCGATAATATGGGTGTCGGTTGAGATAAAAAAGGATTGTTTGAGCCTGCAATACGGCCAATCGATTGTGAGGTTTGAGTTACTAGATCGAACAACG
The DNA here is from genome assembly GCA_017854775.1 of Gammaproteobacteria bacterium. GTDB lineage: Bacteria > Pseudomonadota > Gammaproteobacteria > Arenicellales > Arenicellaceae > Arenicella. Next base: position 1,928 of record JAFMHC010000175.1, read on the forward strand.
AGAGTTCAGTATCGGTATCAAAGCCCTGAACGCTGGCCTGAGTTACCACGCGGTTATTGCCTGCCCAGACAGAATTCTGTAAGGGCTGCTCCCCTAACGTGGTAATCGAGTTGCTGCTTGCTTCGAGATCGATAACAATCGGTGCGAAATTATCAGTGGTGTTTAATAACAATTTGCTGCTATCTGGCGACCATGGATTGGTCAACTCGAAGCTCACGTTACCCGCGACGGCTGCGAGCTCAAAACTCACTATTTCGTCAATCGCCAAATTGCGAACTTCAATAATTGTCGGTGATTGCGAGCGAATATAGGCAAGTAGCTTTCCATCAGGGCTATAGGAGTATTGCGAACCAGTAAGACGAGTGAATTCGCTCGTATCTTGATTGTAAAGGTAATCGCCAAAACCTTGACCAGGTACAAACGCATTAACCACATACGTCTTACTGGCTAAATTAACCGCCTCGATTGAGCTAATAAACGTCTTCGAGTGCGGAAACTCAAGATCCAAAGGTTCAACCGTTAGGGTATCAAGCGAGTAAACAAATAGTTCGTCTATGTCGCCGCGATCCAACATAACTAGATTAGGCCCGACAAAAGAAATTGAATCGTCTTGAGATATCGAGCCGCCCAGCGGCTCAAAAGTATTGCCTCGCTTAACCCATAATTGAATCGCACCCGTATCATAGTTCTCAGCCGTCAATACGATTTGCCCTTGTGAATCTGAGATTACGTTTATGACTTCTAAACCAAGCCCTATCAGCAGATTATTAATCTGCACTACATCGGTCGCTCGCGTCGCGTCAGCAACAAACTCACCGTTCTGAAGTAGGCTTACTAGCGCGCCTTGTTCGGCTAGGCCAGCGACACTTGCGACATTGTTAGTAATGCTTATTGCTTGATGTTGATCAGTTGGGAGATTGATAATTGGTGTTGAAAAGTTAATAACAACCTCAAGCTCAGCACTCGCGGTACTTGAGGGTTCACTCTCGTTGTCGGACCGGTCGTACATCACCACTCGATAAAAATAGATAACGCCCTGTTGAACATTACGATCTGTGTAATCGAAGTCGCCGCCATTGTTATTAGCAATTGTCTCGAAGCCAGATGTCTCAGACACAGAGCGGTAAATGTCAAATTCTGCAGGTAAAATTCCGTCAATGACATCCCAAGTGAGACTAATAGTCTGATCAGTATTGTTAGCAAATGCCTCAAGATTGGTCGGCGCCATCGGCAATGGCTGATTTACTTCAAGCTCTACTGTATTCGAAACGTCAACAACATCGCCAAACTCATTGCTCACGATCACGTAGAAACGGTGAGTTCCATTCTCGAATGCGCCTAAGTCGATACGGCTTTCGGCAAAAACATCGTCCCAATATTCGTTAGTGTATTGCTCATTAGACAGATATATCTCGTAATACAGATCAGGTTCAATTTGAACCCAAGTCAAAACGATATCAGCCCCATCGACTTGACCTGCAATTACGAAGTCACCAGAGCCTACAGGAGGTTCGGCATTTTGCCCGCCACACTGAACATTAAACGGCTCGGAAAGCGGGCCCACACCGCTGTATTTTTCAACCGCTTGTACCTGGTAGTCGTAACCTTCACTAATGTCGTCTAACTCGAAAAAATCGACTTCCTCATCGGCGAGACTATTGCTGCTAACTAGGTCATAAGCAAACACGGTCATTAGCTGCAAACTACCAGGGCTGCTGCTGGAAACACTGTTCCAACGCAACACTCTGACGCGCAGACTGGTTGTCGGCACCGGTCTTTCGAGAGTAACCTCTACCGTGGAGCTAAACTGGTCTAAACTCTGCGCTACCTCAATGTACTCACCGTCAATAAGCGCATCAATCGCGATATCAGCGGCTGAGTAGCTACTAGAGCGCCATCTAAACTCTACCGAGCTTACTTCTCTCACACCTTGCCAGGTTTGGCCGAATTCAACCCCGTCGATATCGCCAGGCACCCAAGCTTGGCTAAAGGGGCTATCAGGCAAGAAATATTCTGGCGAGCTGCCGACATTGGCAAATGCCGAGGCATCTTCAATTTCTGGCGTATCATCATAAAATTCGTTGTCACCGCCGATCCGCACTCCACTTCTAAATACTCGGTAAGCAATCACATTTTCAAGCGCAGGGCTTTGGTCCCAGCTAACATTCACACCTTGTTCGCCTGGGCCTATTGCACATGCTGCGGTAAGGCCCGTCGGTACAGTAGGAGCTTGGTAGATAATCAGTGAGAGCGGAATCGACGATCGGGTGGTGGTATTAAACTGTGATGATCGAGCGGTAATCGTTAGGCTAGTAACGCCAGTATTTGGCCACTCAAGCCGAACTATTGGCTGGATTAAAGCAGTATCAAGTGTAATCGTTTGGGTGCTTGTCTGTAGGTTTTTATCGATATAGGTCACGACTACCTCATCAATTGGTAGAGGGAATCCAGCATTAGTGACAACAAGTGAAGCCGCTTGACCGCTAGGCTCAGCCAATCCGTCTTGTGACGCAAATCGCTGCGACCCTAACAGACTAAATTCAGCGGTCCCATAGACTCCAATTACTTGTTCACTGTCTATACTCTGGTTACCAGTACTGTCGAGCGCGATAACTTTGTAGCTGTAGGCTAAATCAGAGGTAATGGACTCTTCTAACGAGGTTATCGTCAGACCTTCGGCTATTAGCTCGAAATCGTCGGCACTGCAGTCGGTGCATTGAGCGCGATAAACGTTGTAGGCAGAAAAATCGTCAGCTGTGCTGGCGTTCCAGCTCAATTCTCCGGCACTGCCGACTACCGAGATAGCTAGGCCGTCGATCTTTTGAGGTGCCAAAATATCGCGCTTGATGATTGTTAAAACGGTCGGCGCTTGATCAAAACGGCCGCCGATATCAGTCGCTACTGCCCTCAACTCGTAGCCACCCAACTCTAGCGCTTGAGTATCCCATTGATGTTCAAACGGTTCAGATTGTGATAAGGCTATGTCGATCCAGGTCGGGTTAGGCTCTTGCCTGTATTGAAACAGAACCTGAGCTACATCACGATCTTCAGTCTCCGCCAGTAAGTACAACGATTGATCAAAACCTTGCCCATCATCGACACTGGTAATTACCGCAACGGGGGCATTGTTATCGAGTTCAACCTCATCAGAATTAGAGGGCGTACTGATATTGCCAGCTATATCAATCGCATAAACAATATATTCGAACTTACCGTCGGGCCTATCCTGATCGTTAAATCGTTGTTCCGTTATGGCGAACTGGCGTAAGTCGCCAAGTACCACTTCATTGGTATTGGCAAGCTGACCATTTCGAAAAATCAAAAAGCCGAGTAAATCGGCTTCGCCTGATGGAAACTGCCACTCGACCAATACATCGTTGTTATCTAATGTTGAAATTTCGGCGGTCAAATTGTCCGGCGCGGCTGGCGCGATATTATCAACTAGAACCACTGTCTCTATTGACGCGCTATTGCCGTTTGTATCCTCTGCTTCTAAGCGAATCACATACTCACCCTCGCTCGCAATCGCGGTGGTATCCCATTGAGCTAGCTCGGCCCCTCGTAACGGCACACTCGAGGTTTTTATTTTGCTTAAGCCGCCGCCTGAAGGCCCTACATAGACTCGGTATTCCTTAAAATCATTTTCACTGAATGCAGTACCGACAATATCAACCAGTAGATTAACCGTGCTATTGGCCCTAGGCTGCAGTATCTGCAAAACTGGTGGCGTGATGTCAATTACCACTGTCAGAGGGGCTGAAAGCTCACTGCGTAAACCCGCTTTATCAATCGCTAACACTTGATAATTGTATTGGCCTTCTAGCAAGCCCGTATCAAGCTTCTCAAGCGCGTCAACAATATCACTTATGGGTTGACCATTTCTGAACACGATGTAGCCTTGCAAATCGCTTTCAGTGTTAGCCTCCCAGCTGAGCAAAATTTCTTCAGCGCTGTCGGTAACATCAGCCGAGATTAGTGTCGGTTGAGCTGGAGGGGTTGTATCAACAATGATTTGACGAACCACTGATGACTCATTGCCGGCCTTATCCAAGGCATCAAGCTTCAATCGATAATTACCATCATCGGGTAGTTCAGCGAAGATAAACAATCGCTGATCGTTACGGCTCAAACCTGAGATAAGTAGTTCATCAAAGTTGCTCGAGTCATCGACATGACCGTTGGCAATAGCAATCGAGTATTGTGAAAAGTAGTCATCATTTGCTGAACCAATAACAGCACCAGGATTGGTCACATAAGCAAGCTCTACAGGCTCACTGATAGTCACTTCTGGTGGAGTGTTATCAATAAAAATAGTGCGGCTTAAGCTCGATTTTAAACCGGCACGATCAGACGCAGAGAAACTTATTCGATAAGCCCCGTCTGCCGTATTTTCTATCGACCAGGGAACGTTTAATGAATCAACATTTTCTACTCCACTGTCCAACTCAGTGGTATTTTCTAAGTCCGTTGCCGGGGCAACGGTTAAAGTGTAGTCGCTCAGAAAGCCGTCTAATGCAGAACCTTTAAAGGTGATCGGCGATTTATCATTATTGAAGAACACGTCAGCTAAAGGTTCAACTAAGGTTAATGCTGGGGGTGTCTTATCGATCACTAAAAACGACGTCAATCGAGTTTGGTTACCGGCAAGGTCGTTAACCACGGTGGTCACCAAGTACTGCTGTTCGATATCGAGCAACTGGTCTGCAATTACCGCTAATACGCCATCTACCTCATCGTTAGACGATGTCAGGCTGAACGGTGCAGAAATTGTATTTTCATCTTTATCAACTGGCGTAAGGTCTATCTCGTAACTATCAAAATTTTGATCAGACACTGCGCCTAAGATATTTTTCTGATTGCCTAATTCAATAAAACCGTTATTTAGCTGCGATAAGCGCAGCTCGGGCGGGGTGTTATCCAACTCGAATTGAACTAACTCTGTTTGAATATTGCCAAAGCCAGAAGCAAGCACTTCAACCTGATAAACATCATCCGCAACCACAATGGACTCTATATTAGTTCCATCCCAGTTAAGGGTATGAAACCCGGCTGGATATTCGACCTCAGACGCGAGCGACTTAATCAGATCACCACTCACGGTTCTAATCCTAATACTGGCTCTCACTGCTTGTTCAAAAGCGACCCTAATAGCCAGACTGTCGAGTCGGCCGTCACTATTCGGCGAGATAAAATACTCAGTGGTATTGAGCGATGATATTAGGTTTAATCGTTCTGGAATTGTAAACGTCTCAAAGGTTGACGATTGGTTACCAAGGCCATCGGTCGCTTTGAGGCTTAATGTCCAAGTTCCGCTTAGGCCGTATGTATTCCACGTTCCGATTTGACCTGAACTATTGATTAGCCCAGTGCCAATCGTGATGGTTGATCCGTCTTGCGATGCGGTTAATTCATATTGACCACCACGAGGGTCGCTAACCCTGCCAAGAGCACGGATTTCAATAGCGAGGTCTTCTGACCCTTTGGGGTAATTTATTTCAACTATAGGCGCCGTATTGTCGACACCGACATATTGGCTATCGATGAAACGATTGCCGCATGGGTCCTCTGCGGTAATTTCGATTTGATAAATACCGTCAGCGACAACGAGCCCATCACTGTCTCGACCACTCCACTGCAGGTGAGTATCACCCGAGACAATACTTAAATTGTCATATACCAAAGCAACGCGGTCACCCTGCACCACATCTCCTTTTAGCACATCAAAGCTGGTTTCATAAACCGCCATGGTGACCTGCACAGCCTCATTCACAGTAAAGGTGAGATCGGCCGTATCAAGCTGTCCATCGCCATTAGGCGAAAAGAATTGGTATCGTTGAGTGACGCCCTCAAATGTATACGCAGGTTCAGGAGCCTGAAACAATTCTTCTAAGCTAAATTTAGCGCCGTCGATTGCACCATCTACTTCAACCTCGATAGCACGACATTGGCTAGCGCCACTCCAGTCAATAACGTTGAAGCCAAACCTAACTAGACCGTCAAAGTTCGCATTAGGGACGCCTAATAAGCCTTGCGTTGTAGTAAGGAACTCACCGTCTATAGACTGAATCGGTGCCAATATTAACTTCTTATTATCAGCCAAGCGATCGACCGTGATATCCCGCAGCGTAATTTCAGTGATAGCAGGGCCTGCTAAGTTTTCGCCGTAAGGGTCTCTTAAAAGAAAATCTAGCGACGGACCAGAAAAGCCTGAATTAGAGCTAGATGAGTTACCAGAAGGCGAATCACCTAAATCTTCAAGCAACGCTTCGAAGCTAACTTGAGGGCCAACCGACTTTACACTTCCCTGAACTTCAACTCCCGAGTAAGGGTCGGAGTTGGTATTGTAGCTGTACTCTAAAGCACAAATCTGGCTGCCATCAAGCGGGAACGTAATGTCTACTAGCGGCGCCTGATGGACCACGGGAACGGAAAAATTATCGACTACAGTACTACCGTCTTCCAAAGTTAATACTGACCTCAATTCAAGAAAGCCTTCATCAAACGACGTTGTGTTTAATCTAAATGAATGAATAGTATTAAGTTCGGGCAGGTTTTGACTAAATAAAGTAGAGCCCATACCGTTCGAGCCATCAGCTGAGCCTATGCGTAAAAGCAATGGCTTTAGGACATTAGATTGCTGATCGGTTGCGGCTTTAGCGAAATAATGAATGTCCACGGCGTTGCTAGGTTCAGCGGCACAGGATGCGGTGAAAACTGGGTCGACATCGATTCTCGATTCGATGCATGAACCTATTACCGATTGATAACTTTCTATTGGCACAAGACTACCGACCGAATAGAGCAAGGCGGTCAGCCTATAATCAAAGCCGCATTCCCCAATCAAACCTAAATCAGTGTTTTCGTAAGACAAAGAACCTACTAATTCAATTGAAATTGATCCATCAGGCTGTTTAACTGGTTGAAGGGCCTCGGTAAATAATGGCTGCCGCTGATCCGAAATAACTTTTCCGTCGAAATCCTGAGTATTACTTGCCGTTTCGATAACACCGAGGCCATTAATAAACTCAATTTGACGCGTGACACTGCTATCCCCAGCATATCTTGAATCATCTCGAGCACCGGTTGACGTCAATACTAGTACTACGCGATCAGTTTG
>JAFMHC010000176.1 GCA_017854775.1 Gammaproteobacteria bacterium
AGAATATATTGGCTTATCCGTCATTGCGGTAGCCTGCCTCTTCATTGGCGGGGGTTATACCAGCAATGCCATTAAGCAGCGCCCAAGACTGCCACTGAATACACTTTTTATTGTTATATCGTCAGCGCTACCCAGTCTGCTATTTATCTATGCTCTTGGCCCAGAGCACTTCACGGCCCTACTTGGGCGCGGAGTTTTTCCGTTCGCGATCACCGGATTCGGATTTCTCGCTGTCGCCAATCGCTACATTTTAAACTACCTCTTTCATGATTCGAAAAGCACGCGCACTGCTTTACTGCTAAGCCCGTCGAAACTGAGTGAGCGACTTCAGAAATCACTGGCGACTTCCAATAGCCAAATAACCCTGACACACGCCAAAGCAATCTGTAGAAAGTCCTACCCGCACCGAAGTCTAAGCGCATTGGTAATTGCATCCGACTATATCCCCACCGAAGAGCAACAGCAGATACTATTAGAGTATCGGCTAGCCGGTGTAGCGATCTATTCTCTTTCTGACTTCTTCGAAAATTTCCTCTATCTAGTCCCGGTGCAAGAAACAACCAACGATTGGTTCATCCGCTCCCAAGGATTCACCATGTTGCACAGCTCAGTAGCCCTAAGAGTAAAGCGAGCAGTGGATATAATAGGCTCAATTGGGCTATTAATTGTGACATTGCCAATCACCATTGTGACCGCAGTATTAACAAAATTGGTATCTCGTGGCCCGGTCTTTTTTTCTCAAACCCGAGTCGGAATGCAAGGTAAAACCTTCACAATCTACAAGTTTCGCACAATGCACTTAGGTGCCGAAAAATCTGGCGCTCAATGGGCGAGCAATAATGATGATCGCATCATTCCTCTTGGTAGTTTTTTTCGGAAAACTCGTATAGATGAACTCCCTCAATGCTGGAATATTTTGCGCGGTGAGATGAGTATTGTCGGCCCCCGCCCCGAACGACCAGAATTTACCACGTCATTGTCTAAAGATATTCCGTACTACGACCTTCGCCATGTTGTAAAGCCAGGCCTCACGGGATGGGCTCAAGTTAGCTACCCATACGGAGCATCTACCGAAGACGCACTAAGAAAATTACAATACGACCTGTACTATATAAAAAATTACTCGCTAATATTAGATCTAAATATTCTACTTAGAACCGTATCATTAACCCTCAGGCGCGGGGGTCGCTGAGCGGTCGTTTATCTCGTATAAGTTTAAGAACTCGCCCTCGTACTTTAATTTTGAAACTCGTACGATATTTTTCATCAGCAGCGCTCTACGATGCCAAAGGCAATCCAGACGCAAGTTTTTGTTGTTGCTATCTTTATTCACTAACACGTATTTAAATTGCGGTTGCCCGCGTGACACGCTGTTACGCTGCTCAACATCAATAAACGTTTTAAATGCTGAAAATACATCTTGCTGATGGAGATTGCAGGCTGTTCGCTGATCGAGCAGTTTACGCCAGCTCGAAGATTGCGTTCGCCCTTGGTGTCGATGCACATTCCTAACATACACAGGCAAACTTGCTGCGGCATAGTAACTTGTTGCTAGATCACTCAAAACAATGTGGCTGGGTTCAATTAAATCGCGAATCTGATTTATATCATCCTGATAACGAAATGGGCCTTCGTAAAAGACAAAGCGTTGGTCGTAAAAAAGGCTCCAATGCCGTTGAGCCGAATTATTCTGACGCTTAAGTTGAATCAAGCCTTTGTCAAAGTGAGGTCTGGCATCGTATGCCAATAGGACCAACACAGAGGCTAGAGCGAAAAAAACCAATAATCGTTTTTGAATAATGCTCATGTTTGCGAATTCGCCAGCGTTTTTCTAAACTCATTCAGCGTAACTAGCGCAAATGCCCATACAATTGGGTGAAAAATCATCAGCGATATCCGCCAAGGAGAATGATAGTCAAGCACAGCTTGAAACCAATGATACAGGTATGGCGATGCGCAAAACAACATCGCCACACATCCGGTTCCGGCGGTAAGAATCGACAAGCGATTCGGTTTAACGATAAGCAATACTGCGGCCATTATTACCGATAACACACCAGAGTAAAGCAAGCCGCTACGCAACTGTAGATGCCAACTCGGAACCTGCAACTCGCCACCAAAATAGCCGATCGCAACCGCTGAACTTTCATAAAATTGCCCCGCCTGTAAAGCCAACTCAGGAACGAACAATGAGTAAAGATGAGTGTAATTCACCGAGCCCAATACTAAGGCGAGCAATATCAGCCAGATACAGCGTAAAACCATTTTGGATTTGAATCGAATATCGAGTAAAAGCAATGTTATTGATATCGCAATAGGTAATAGATTCGCCAGTAATTGATCACTGACACCGGCTTTAGGATAGTGTTGATTGACCGCAAACCATAAGGCAAAAACGGCTATTAAGGTCAATATTGCTCGGTAGCAGTAGATCATTAGAAAATGATCTCTCGCAACTATGTAGTGATCATTTGCCGACAAAGAGCGGCTCAAAGAAGCCGCAATTAAATAGCTAAACCAAGCGACAACAAACCAGAGAATCTCGGCTTTATGGGTGAAGAAAATAACAATGCTAAGAAATAATAAGCTAATTAGCTTGCTCGCTGAGGTAGAGATAAGCGGTAATAAGGTCTGCCTCAGGCTCGCCTTGTCGTCCGGCAAACTATCCAAAAATAGGGTAAATACATAAAACATCGCATACCAGGCAGTATATGCAACATGGGAAGGCCATGCAGAAACCCTCAAATAAGCCACTCCCATACCAGGCAATAAAACAAATAAGATCGCCGCAAGCAACGCGGCGGTCTTATTTTTACTAATGCCGTAGGCAAATAAGTAGAACGCCATTACTTTGAATACCGCAACCCAAGCGGTAAGGGAGTTCCAATAAACTGCGATCGAAATTCCCGACAGTTGATTAGCCAGCGCCAAATTCCCATGCCAAAGAGGCGGATAATAACGCGTGGGTAATCCTGTCAAATGGCCTACCGCAGGGCTGAATGCACTCTCTAATGCAATCTTGTTAGCGAGCGACATATGCCACCAAGAGTCAGACATTTTATCTATCAGGCCACCGTTATAAAACAACACAACAAACACAAACAGATATAATGCGGCCCGAGCAATATTTATTTCAAAGTGAAACGCATGATAGGCCTTTACTCTAATAACAAAGGCGTACAAAAGCGCCATTTGCCCTACGGCAATTAAGCCAAGCGGCCACTTAGCTAGGGAGAACTCAAGCGACATCCAGTTTAGTAGCAGCAAGATCAGACCATTTAGGCCTAAAGAGATAAAAAAACTACTCAAAACTTGAGCTTCTAGTGGCTGAGTAAACGATCTAAATGATTTGAATTTAGATCGAAGCAACCAAGTCAGCATTAGCCCATTGGCAATAAACAGACACCCAATCCAGAGGTGCGATACTGCGTTAAAATAAATCGGCATCACAGGGAATAATATTGCTTGTACCACTTGGCAAATTTTTCAACACCTTGATCAACCGACACCGAAGGTTTATAGCCAAAATCTTTCTGCAGCTCTTCAGTATTGGCCATCGTTCTTGGCACATCACCATCTTGCATAGGCAGCATATTAATCTTCGCCTCGACGCCAAGATGCTGGCTCATATAGTCGATAAATTCCATCAGCTGAACCGGCTCACCGCGGCCAATGTTGTAGACCTTATAGTTCGTAGCGCTACTGGAGCCCTTAGCGCTATTAGAGCCCTCAGCCCCACCAGAGCCATCAGCGCCACTAAAGCTCTCGGCAATCTTAACGACCCCGTCAGTTATGTCGTCAATATAGGTGAAATCGCGAATCATGTTACCGTTGTTGTAAACTGGGATCGCTTCACCTTTAAGCATGCGCGAAGCGAAACGAAACGGTGCCATGTCTGGCCGGCCCCATGGCCCATAGACGGTAAAAAAGCGTAGGCCGGTACAACGCATATCGTATAAATGTGCATAGCTATGCGCCATTAGTTCGTTGGCTTTTTTAGTCGCCGCATAAAGCGACACTGGGTTGTCAACCCGATCAGATTCAGAAAATGGGAAGTTCTTATTTGCGCCATAAACCGAACTCGATGAGGCGTAAATTAAGTGGCCTACTTTGGATTGCCTACAGCCTTCTAGTACGTTTGCAAAGCCAACTAAATTTGAGTCTATATAAGACTGAGGATTCTCTATCGAATAACGAACGCCAGCCTGTGCAGCCAAATTAACGACTACATCAAATTGGTGATCCTCGAATAAGTCTGCCATTGCGGCTCTGTCGACAATATCCAATTCCAAGCTAGTAAAATTCGCCGCCTGCGGGTGCTTACTAATCTCAGCTAGGCGCGCCTGTTTGAGCGAAACATCATAGTAATCATTAAGATTATCAATACCAACGACCAAATGCCCCAGAGCCAGTAATTTTTGACTCAAGTCGGCTCCGATAAAGCCAGCTGCGCCGGTAACAAGTATATGCATAAAAGAATCAAGCCCGAGCAGCAAGCTGCCTTTAAGTAATTACAATCTTAAGCCTAGTATATAATACAATCGCATTCATATAACACGTCACCCGTTATTCTACCTTTTAATCTAATATGTGACGCTGAATACACCAGCGAGTAAACTGATTCAATACCGGCAAAACTAGATGAATGCTTCCTTAAAAATAATATCGGCTCGATGGGTAATCCCTGTTGTGCCTAGCAATACGGTGCTTGACCACCATGCCTTAGTCATCGAAAACGGCAAGATCCTCGAAATATTGGCAACCGACGCGGCATTAAGAAAATACCCAACGGCTGAGCATATCGATAAGGGCTCTCATGCGCTGATTCCAGGATTAATCAACACTCACACCCATGCAGCCATGAGCCTATTTAGAGGCATTGCCGACGACATACCGTTAATGGAGTGGCTAGAAGGCCATATTTGGCCCGCCGAAGCTAAATGGGTAAACGCCGACTTCATGCGAGATGGAGTCGAACTGGCCGTCGCAGAAATGCTATTGAGCGGTACGACTTGTTTTAACGACATGTATTTTCATTCCGACACCGTGGCCCGAACCGCCCAAGAAATGGGTATCCGAGCGTTTGTCGGTATGATCGTACTGGACTTCCCAAGCACATGGGCCAATGACGCAGACGAGTATTTTGAAAAAGGCATGCTAGTGCATGATGAAGTACGGTCACTCTCACGCATTAACGCAACCATCGCGCCTCATGCACCCTATACAGTCTCCGATGCGTCGCTTGTAACCGCCCGCACCTATGCTGATGAGCTTGATATTCCAATTCACATGCACATTCATGAAACCGCTGAAGAAGTTGACAATGCGCTACAAACCCTTGGAGCAAGACCGTTAGCTAGGCTACACGAGCTTGGGCTATTGAACCCGCGCATGATCGCGGTGCACATGACGCAGCTTAACGATGGAGAAATTGCACTAGCAGCAGAACAAGGCATCCACGTGGTGCATTGCCCTGAATCGAATCTGAAATTGGCCAGCGGCCAGTGCCGCGTTGCCGATCTGTTGGCGGCGGGCACCAACGTCTGCCTTGGCACTGATAGCGCATCGAGTAACAACGACCTCGATATGCTTGGAGAGATGCGTACCGCCTGCTTGCTGGCTAAAACTACCGCCAACGACGCACGAGCACTACCTGCGTGGCAAGCGCTTGAGATGGCGACTATCAATGGCGCTAAGGCGCTAAACATGCAACATGAAATTGGCTCATTGGAAGTTGGCAAGTCAGCCGATATCGTTGCCATTGACCTAAACCACATCTCCACTCAGCCAGTCTATAATCCGATCTCGCAAATCGTCTTCAGCGCATCACGTGAGCAAATCACCGATGTCTGGGTTGAAGGTCACGCGCGAGTAAGCGATAAGATATTGCAAAATGCAGATGTAAATCAAATTTTAAGTAACGCAGCCCAATGGGGCGAGAGAATCAGCAACCATGACTGACACCGCTAAAGCGACCGCTAATGTCGACCCGAATGAAATTAAAAAGTTCGAAGATCTTGCCTCACGTTGGTGGGACCCCGAGAGTGAATTTCGGCCACTGCACGCGATCAACCCGCTACGAACTGAATACATCAACCTGCATTCCCCAGTAAAAAATAAGAAGTTACTTGATGTAGGCTGTGGCGGAGGACTCATCAGTGAAGCCATGTCGGCGTTTGGGGCTGAGGTCACCGGCATAGATATGGGCGAAGCGCCTTTAAGCGTCGCTAAACTGCACTTGCTCGAAAGTGGTGAAACGGTAGAGTATATTAAGATTACCGCCGAGCAATTAGCCGAACAAAGACCAGAGCAATATGATGTTGTCACTTGCTTAGAGATGCTTGAGCACGTACCAAATCCAGCCTTGGTAATAGAAGCGTGTGCAAAAATGGTTAAACCCGGTGGAGATGTGTATTTCTCTACTATTAACCGCAACCCTAAGGCATGGTTATTTGCCATCGTCGGTGCTGAATACGTGCTCAATATGTTGCCCAAAGGTACCCATGAATACGACAAGTTAATCAAACCATCAGAACTAAGCCAATACGCCCGCCAATCAGGCTTGGAAATGCAACGCATGATTGGCCTGCATTATAACCCTCTTACCAAGGTTTATAAGTTGGCGCCGGGTGTTGACGTGAATTATATGATTCATTGCACCAGACCTATTTAACTAAAGAGTTTTTAACAAAAGAGTTTTTAACATGCGATTACGAGCGGTCTTATTAGACTTAGATGGAACATTGATTGACACTGCGCCTGACATGGTTGGCTCACTAAATAGGGTATTGAAATCTCACAGCAAGCAAGCGGCCGACGTTGAACAAGCGGGAAAACTGGTTTCGAATGGAGGCAAAGCCCTGATCGAATTTGGCTTCGGTGATTCTATTGGCAAAGGCGATATACCCGAGGTTGAACAGCTAGTAGAGCAGTTTTTAGCCGACTATAAACAGCATGTCGCCAATGACAGCTTTGTTTATGAGGGAATGCATGAGGTCTTAGAATACTGTGAAGGTAATGCCTTAAAATGGGGAGTAATCACCAACAAGCCGTTGCATTTGGCTAAAGACCTACTTGATAGCTTGGGCTTGCTCAAGCGCTGCGCAATACTCTTGGGCGGCGACAGCCTACCGGTCAAAAAACCAGACCCCGTGCCGATGTTACACACCTGTATGGTACTTAGCTTGGCGCCAAGCGAATGCCTGTATGTTGGCGACCACTTGCGCGACATTCAAGCCGGCAATGCAGCCGGAATGGATACTGCGAGCGCCCTATGGGGTTACATTTCTGACACTGAGAAACCCCATGAGTGGGATGCTAACTTCATATTAAAGTCGCCAAATAGCTTACTAACTTTAGTTAAAGAAAAGCACTTAGCCGCTTGAAGTTTCGCAGCCTTATCGACATCATAGCGCGGCGATGCAAAGTAGCGCGGCTATCCAAAGCCGCGCTATGCGAACTGTAATTACAACCCAGAAAATTCTACGCTAAACACCATGACTGCAATCGATTGGCAAGATTACCAAGCCAAGTCTCAAGACTTCAAAGACAAAATCATCATGATCACCGGCGCGGCCGACGGCATAGGTCGAGCGGTCACCATAGCGCTGGCTGAGCAAGGAGCCGTGGTTCTTATGCTCGACAAAAAAGCGCGTCATTTGGAGAAATTATTTGACGACATTGTCGCCAGAGGCTATGCCGAACCGATCATCTTACCTGTTGATCTAATGGATGTGACACCTGAATCCGCCACCGAACTCGCGCAAGCGGTTTATGATGACATCGGTCAATTGGATGGTCTTTTGCATAACGCAGCCGACCTTGGCTCGCCCAGCCCCTTAGATCAATACGATATGGAATATTGGAACTCAGTGATGCACACCAATTTGCAAGCGCCCTACTTCTTAACACGCGCATTACTGCCATTGCTAAAGCAAGAACATACGACCAACATACTCTTTACATCGGCCGACGTCGGTCGCCAAGCGCAAGCATATTGGGGCGCGTATAGTATTGCTTACGCTGGTTTAGAAGCACAAATGTCGATCTGGGCTGAGGAGTTGGAGAACATTTCTAATATCAAAGTTAACTCGATCGACCCCGGTGCAGTAAGAACCAGTTTCAGACGACGATCTCACCCCGGTGAAAGTCAAGAATCATTACCGTCGCCACAAAGCATTGCTCGAGCCTATTTAAAAGTACTATCGGGCGAGCACAATTTTCATAATGCCAAGCTAGTAGTTTAGTAACCGTTTAGCGACCCTTAGCTTAGACTGCGACACGCAATCTTGACATCATCGCTTTACGTAGCCCAAGGGTTAGGTGACCCTTGAGAGGGTTCGCTTAGAAAAGTATGAAGTGCAAATACCTTGGCAGTTTATATATCGAAATACGTCGGTTACGCTCACTTGGGAGAACCCTGCCTTGCGATATCGCCGAGGCTCTAAGCTAATTTCTACGTAAAAAGCTCGGCAATTTTGAGCCAAATTTAATCAAAAAATAACTAATAGGGTCTCTCTTCAACCCTAGCTTTCGAAGCGCCAAATAAGACTCCCAATTGCCCTTTACCATCGATCTAAAGCTATTGTTGGTGACACCACCTAAGCGCATTCTCACCCATAGCTTGGGGATATAGCGACTAGTAATCGAATGCAGCTCGAAAGCCCTTACACAAAATTCTAAGTCGGCTTGATAACGCAAGTCTGTATTAAAGTTACCAACTCGGTCATACACCCTACGTTTAAGATATAAGGTAGGGTGAGCGGGCATCCAGCCGCTAAAACAAAGACCCTTTCGAAAATCTCGTGAACGCCAAAATCGCGTTACCTGCGTTAGGTCATTTTGCTTCACATACACCAGATCGGCATAGCAAGCATCTAACTCTTGATCAGCATGAGCTGCTGCAACCTGCGAAATAATACTTTCATCTTGTAAGATGTCATCCGCATTAAGTAGGCCTATCACCTCACCAGTAGCAAGCTTGAGACCTTTGTTCATAGCGTCGTAAATACCCTTGTCAGGTTCACTTATCAGCACCGCAAC
>JAFMHC010000177.1 GCA_017854775.1 Gammaproteobacteria bacterium
ATTCATCCAGAGTAATTTATACGCCGATATCATGTTCGTGACTGGCAATATTGTGCTAGAAAACAACAACGGTGAGACCGTATTACTGGGCGATACTACCCGCACCGCTTTCGAAGCGCCAGCTGAGGACGTTACCCAAGACTTCTATGACTTCAATGGAGACGGCCAGTACGATACCGTTGTTAAAGGTAAGGTACTCGAGTGTAAAAACACTGAAACTGATGAAGAGAAGGACATATTCGTTGACGTTGATGGCGGTCAAGCTAATGACCCACTCCCTGGTTATCAATGCACAGCCGCAAACCCCGAAGACGAGCAACTATTTCAGGGCATTTTCTTTGATGGCCAACAAGATGACGCCGAAGACTTTCCTGATATTGTTCGTCTAATTGACCAAGCATTAAGAGACGAGCCGATCGGTTTATTAAAAGAAATTAGTACCGATGATCTTCGAAATACCGACGTCTATTTCTTTCGAGAGTCGACTGGCCAGTTAATTCTTGAGCGCAGAGGTCTTAAGCAAAGTGAGGCGGAATATCGCCCCGAAGTTGAGTATGACGAGGAAGACAACGAAGTCGCTTATCGTATTATGCTTAGAGGGAGGTCGGATACGTCCCTAAATGTAGGCGGAGGCATTCGACGGTCGAGTAGTTTTGAAGATTGGGCAACCTCCTATCAGCTGAACGAACCTTTGCGCAAGCGAGAATCGGATCACCCTAGGCCGGGCGAATACATTAAAATTGTAGCGATCAATCGCGCGACGGGTTACACAGGTACCACTAGAGTTCAATTAGATACTTCTAATGGTCAAGGTTTAGACGTTGCGGCGGATGGTCTCATCTTGACGCCGCCCAATCTCAAAATTTGGGCCGAACGTACTTACGATGTAGAAGCCGGTCTTACCAAAGACGAAGAGCGAAAGTATTTAGTCGGTGCCGAGGGCGGAGCGTTAACGTCTGATAAAACAATTACAATTTTTACCGAATGGCTAGATCAAGACGGCAGGCCTTTCCCTGACCAGTTAGGACTCGATAATGGTGAGCAATTTGGTTTAACCGGGCGTCTCGCTAGAATAGCGGGCGACAATCGAGTTGTCAGTGCTGGCCAAGCGGGTATTTCTGAGTTTTCGATCGCGCCTGGCCGCAATACTCAAGTTTTGCGAGTTAATACTGGAGACTCGGCTCGAGGCGATCACTTTTACGTGCACGTCATTGGCAAGGCCAGAGATCAGGACTGTGTTAGCGGTTCTAGTTGCCCAGATTTTGACGTTCGAGGTGATGCTACGCCCTATGACTCACGTCCTAAATTATTAACGCCATTTCTAGTGCCGCTTTACGATGAGAATACCAGTTGGCAGGAATACTCCGTTTATCGTGACTTATTAAAACAAGCCAACGACGAAAATAATCCAACCGATATCGAGAAACCAGACACGCCTCAGCCTGCTTATATGTGGCAGTACCGTCCTGAATATCAGTTCACTCAGTTCGATTTGGATACTCAAGAAATTAACAGAACGCTTGCTGGTACCGACGATACCCCCGGTGAGAAAACCAATATACTTGATGCTGTGAAGCCGGTTATCGGTAGCTCCGATGATCTACTAGAGGTTTTATATTCGCTTATTTCATCTCAATTCGAGCGACTAACACCGATAGATGGTAAACAAGAGTTAGTGTTGGCCTTCGGACAAAACGAGCAAAAAATCACCTTTGGAGAGAATCAAACAATCCGTTTTGATAACCTCGACAGCCTTGGCTCACTCGACACCGAAGATTTTCTGTCGATGCGTTTGTACACCAACAACGACGCTGGAAACATCCTATGGGAATATGCGTTTGAGTACCTAAATTACTACGCATTGCTAGATGACGATATTATTCCCAACGACGATGGCGCGATTGAAATTTCGGCCGATGACCCTGAAATTGGCCTAGTCGCTAACCTTATCGGTTTTGCTAATCGCGATGAAGAGAAAAAATACAATGTCAGTATTCGCTGGCTTCTCGATGGCGATGGTGCGTTAGAAAAAACCAGCGACTCAGATGCGGATGTGGCTATTTTTCGTAATACCGTCACACTCAGTCGCACAGCGGGCGAAACCATCAAGGTCTCGGCGCAGATTGTTGATACCGCCTCTGGTGAAAATCAAGAGGTTCCGCTTATCTTTAAAGTGGTGCCTGGCCTTCCTACCAGTATCAGCGCCGAAGTTGAAGGTGCGGTTGGGGTTGATGGTGCTGGAGAAATTATTGTCCAAGGCGTTGCTAGGGATCAATGGGGTAATACGGTCGAAGACGGAACGTCAGTAACCCCCATTACCACCTCGTCAGTGAGAATTACCGAACAGCCTGAAGCCACGATTGATGGTGAGTTTAGCTTTAAAATACAAGGCACGGATTTCGCTGAGGTCAGCAATATTGGTATCCGCGTTGGCAATTCTGAAACCACCTTAGAAATCGATGTAGTACCCGTGGATATCAGTATCTCGGGCATTGATAACACGGCGTTTGTCGATGAGTCCTACGAGATTACGCTGCGCGCGACATCCGCCGGTAAAGCCATCGCCAATTACGCTATAGACACGTGGGCGAACGGCGCGCGTATCACGCCATCGACGGTCGTTACTGACGGTAATGGCGAAGCGCGCGTGACCTTATACACGCCGCCAGCACCCGCTAACATAGAACTTAAAGCAATGTCAGGCCTACAACAGCCGTCCGTGTTACCGGTGTCGGTCGGCTATCGCCTTGACGAAACGCCGATGGTTAATACCACTCGGGCCAAGATGATTGGCGATTTGGATGAAGCGCAAGCATTTGCTTTCCAACGTTGGGACACGACTAACTTCACGGTAAATAAAGAAGTCCGCGGTAGCTTAGCGTTTACTGGGACGCCCGGGGAGATACTGAATGTATCGCTTGGCGATATCTACGAGCCGAATCATTTGATCCAAGCGGCGTACTGGATGAACAGCGCGCAAGGGTCTGAATTTGTTGATGAGGTCGGTTTTTCCGATGGAATTGTGGAAAACGTCGCGGTTGAAAACGATTCAATGGTGCAGGCCGATAACAGCTATCGCTTTAAAACATTCACTGATACCAATGGCGTTACTCGCCACAGCCGAGCTAACGTCCCCAACGCCAGCCGTTATCAAATGGCCGACAATGTATCGTTTAGAGTGAACGTAAAAGCCGAAGAATATGGCGGAGAGTTGGTTAATGTCGGCGGGGGCTTACTATTGAGTCTCACGGCGGCGGGTGAATTGCAGCTAGACGCCACCACGGATCAGGGAAGTTTCGTATTGCAAATCCCTGGTTTTCCGTTAAACCAATGGCAAAAAGTAGCGGTGAGATATCAGGGTGGCCAACTCACATTAGCACTTGAGGACCAACGCGTGTTTGAAGCCGCCAGCGGCGCACTTCAATACAGTGAGATTGTGATTGATAGCACAACGCAAACAGGGGGTAATGTCAGCACCTCTTACGGCATGGTCGCAGGCCAAGGGTTTAACGGCCACTTAGATTGTTTAAAATGGTACGACCTAAGCAGTAAAAAATTAATCGCCTTTACCAACCAACTGAGTACCACTGACGTCGTCATTGGCAGCACAGGGAATGCTATTGTCGAAATTGACAGTTTAGGCAACATGAGTACCTTTGGCAGCAGGCTGTCGATGCAACGCGTGGCGTTGGTCACACCAGACGGTAACTTTGGTGTCGATTTAATGAGCAGTAGCTCCTTTGAAGCACTCGCTCAAGCTGCCGCCAGTGCCGGGCTAATTGAAGGCTTACCCGAATACAGTCAGGCGTATTTAAATGATGTAACCACCAGCGAATTAAATGGCAACTTTGCCAACAACCTCGCGAACAACTCACCGTTTCTGCAAAACGCCCTGTTCGAAAATGCCTACGCGTACGACATCGGCTTTTTTGATGTCATCGGTATTGTAAGCATGCTGATAGGCCTAGACAGCCTACAAATCATTTGGGAACAGATGGGTAATATGCTGATGGGGCGAGACGTTGATTACCTATCATTCAGCATCGCGATTCTCGACGTCTTGGCATTATTTCCCCCAGCCGCGCCACTCAAAGCCGTGACCATTCCAGCAAAACTGGCGATTAAGGTGCTCAAACTTGGCAATGTAAAAGCGGTTCAATACTTTGGCGGTGTCTTCAAAAAGATGTTCCAAAAGGCCAAAGGAAGAGACTTTAGTTTGGTCTTTCAGGGCATCGCGTTTGTGATTATTATTGCCGATATGGCTAAGGATGAAGAGGGTCGCGAGGCGATAAAGACCTTGGCGACAATGATTACCTCGACCGATGACTTTTTAGATGTTATGTCGTTCGTGGCTCTCAGTGATGATGAAATTACTTCAGAGGGAGAGGAGTCTGCGTATTTTCTGCCGGAACAACAATATGATAAAAATTCTAATACGATATTCCCCAACGCCTATGCAATACCTGGCGCTGCCTTGGGTAGAAAATTTACTCTGTCGCTGAAAGCATCGGCGAAGGCAATAGCCCGTTCTAAAAACTCCGGTCCTAAGGGAATGGGAGAATATGCGCGATCCGTAAGAAAATTACAAAGAGAAGCCGTTACCGATGTTCAGAAACGAGCAGCGGCTCGAGTAGCAAAAGCCGCTTTTGATAAAGACACGTTTAAAGGTATTATCGGCACGATGGGGCGCGGCGGTCTACAAAAATTAAGAAATGTATTAACGTGCCGTTACCCGGGTCAAAGGAACTCGCCTTTATTGATGCTTGGCCTTATAGGCTATATAGAAGCAGAGTTATTTATTCCGCCAACTCCAAGCGACGTTGAAGGTGAGCCCGATACTCCAGGTCAGGATGGCGGGTTGTTTGCGGTGATCAAAGATGATACGGATAACTACAACAATCAAGTTGCTGAGTTGCAGAAGGTTATCTTTACAGCTATCCCTGGCTTTTGCCAAGCCTCAGGCAATACTAATAGTGAAAGTGCATTAATAGCTCAAGCTCATGGTAAGTCTTATCAGCTAATGCAACTGGCAATCTTGCATGCCTCGGGAGCAGATGTGGCTGGTGTTGAAGTGCAGCGAAACGTTTTTCTTTTTACAGACAAAGATTCAATTATTGATGAGAACTACGACAATGCCTACCCTTTTGGTCGGGACGTAGATGTGATGGTTGTTAACGAAGATGGTTCTGAAGTTTGGCATGAGCAAAAATCGTGGGTTGCTAAGAAAGGTACAAAACAACTTTCGAGTGGTGTCGGTGCTTGGAAATGGGGTAGTGGGCGAAATAAAAAGGCGAACTTTAAGGAGTTTGATAAAACCTTAAAAGGCAATGCCGCTCATCGACAGTTTATTTTGGATCATATAGCCGAAAAGTTGAATGCCACAAAACGGTCGGTTACCAGACCTACCGCAGATGACTTTAAAAGTGTGAATTCTTTCGAGTGGAATTTTCAAAAATTTAACGTTAAGCTTGGAGGCCCCGATCGGAATAATCCGAGCAAAAAAAATATCCGAGCCGCTTTTAAAAAACTACCTACAGGAACCACCATATTTGCCGAACATTCTGGCGTCGATACTGTGGGCGAATTAAAGGTAAATAGGCTCAATGTTGGAGGCTTTGCGTCTTTAATCGGTGTTTTCGAGCAGGAGTTTAGAACTCAAGTTCTAGCTGAACTTAAAGATAGTGGTATCGAGCTAGTATTAGACGTTCCATTGTAGGTATAAAATATGATAAATCAAAAATCACAAGATTATCGTCAGGTTTGGTATGACGAAGATTTCGGGCAAACTAGCGACGTAACTGCAAAACAGGAAAAATCCGTTCGTCAATATTTCGAAATTGGAGATATACATCAATACATCAAAAATGAGCTTTATATTGACCCTTACGTGGCTACCTTTTACGCTCCGCATCATGATTTAGATCATTTTTCAGAAAGGGTGATGGCTTGTTGGGATTGGATGCTAAGCAATTTAAAGCATAAAGAGAATAAACTTATAACGGAAAATTTAACGTTAGAAGAGCGATTTTCCGTGATATTTATGCAGTTGTTTGGTAGGCCCGGCTACCTCTTACCTGACGAATTCCATACTCAAGTTTTCTTCATGATCTATGGAACTGAGTATGAACCGGATAGACTATCACCAATTAAAATAGCGTCGCATGATTTTCAGCCAGCTATTGTGACGAGACCTGATGATTTGTGTACTACATTAATAATGGGTCTACGCGATTACTTGTTCAAAACGGATGAAAATGAGTTTAGAAGGCAATATAAGACCTATGACAGATACAAGCCTTTAACTGGTTATTTTTTATCCATTTTTCCGAAAATCAACTCTGAATGTTTTGAGCTTACTCTTTACGATCGATTTCATAGCATTAATGGGCGAAGGTCAGGGTTTGGTCACAACCAGGCTAGAATAAGAAGCTTTATAGCCCAGCTTTGGGGAATACCAACTAAATTGCAAGTAGAAGACGGTTTAGATGCGCCTCCAATTAATGATATTGAATTTCATGCTTATCTCAAGAAAAGTATTGAAGGACTCACTATGCCAGACGAATATTACCGTCTTTTAGATTTTCTGATAGAAAGCGGTACAGACGGCATTCAAATGAGTGTCTAAGGTGGGAGCAAATTGGTTCAAGTAGATGCTTGCGGATCACGTGATTTATACTGTTGTACTTGAAAACTCAACCATGGTTTTAGAGCTTCTTTGACTAAGTAAACAAGTAAGGCAATCTAATCTGATATCTTTGATATTATCGGCATTGTGAGCATGCAGATTGGCTTAGACAGCTTACAAATCATTTGGGAGTAGATGGGTAATATGTTGATGGGGCGCGACGTTGATTACCTTTCATTCAGTATCGCGATTCTCGACGTCTTAGCATTATTCCCCCCAGCCGCGCCACTTAAAGCCGTGACCGTCCCAGCAAAGCTGGCGATTAAGGTTCTCAAACTCGGCAATGTAAAAGCGGTTCAATACTTTGGTGGTGTCTTCAAAAAGATGTTCCAAAAGGCCAAAGGACGAGACTTTAGTCTGGTGTTTCAGGGCATCGCGTTTGTGATTATTATTGCCGATATGGCTAAAGATGAAGAGGGAAGGGAGGCGATAAAGACCTTGGCGGGTATGATTACGTCGACCGATGACTTTTTTGATATTATGGATTATTTTTCGTTGGCTGATGATGAGATTGAGCCGAGTGAGACGGCTTATAATTCAAGTCTTTTATTTGAAGATGCCTATGCGGGAGTTTTTCTAAATGCTGGTAGGATAATCGGTCAAACTATTACCAAAAGCGCTCCATTAATTAAACGCGCTGGCCCTGTCGCGACTAAAGGCTTGGGTTCGTTTGCTCGATCTGTTAGAAAATTAGAAAAAGAAGCCGTCACCAGCATACAAAAAGTTCATGCTAAGCGTCTTACCCGGCTAGCGTTTAATGAAAATACGTTTAAGGGTATTCTTGGAACACTGAAAAGTGGCGGCCTGCATTCTGTTCGAAACATTGCTACAGGAAGATTTGCGGGACAAAGAACATCTCCACTAATGCTAATAGGTATCATTGGTTATTTAGAAGCCGAGTTGTTTATTAAAGCTGATGAACAAGGTGAAAATGGTAGTGATGGTCGTCTTTTTGCAACATTGGACGAAGATGAAAGACAAAAGCAAATACTCCAGTTGCAAAGCGTGATTCTGCAAAGCCTTCCCAATTTTGGTAAGAATACTGGAGGCAAGAAAGGTAACAAAGGTATTATAGCAAACGCACATGCCAAGGCCTTCCAGCTCATTCAGCTTGCAATTTTACATGCCAGTGGCAAAGATGTAATCGGTATCGAAGTTAAACGAGATGTTTATCTATTTAGTGATAAAGATAGCGTCGGTGAAGATTTTAATGGGGCAATACCGTTCGGTCGTGACGTTGATGTCATGGTTAGGTCTGCGAATGATCAAGAGATTTGGTACGAACAAAAGTCGTGGGCGGCGAAAGTTGGTACGAAATTAATGGGTACCAGCGTCGGTGCATGGGCATGGGGAAGTAACCCTAGGAAAAGCGCTAACTTTAATGAGTTTGATAAAAAACTTAAAGGCAGTGCGGCTCATCGGCAGTTTGTTTTGGATCATATTGCGGCTTCAACAGGAGCAACTGAGAGGAATGTCGAAGAGCCAGATGAAAGTGCTTTTCTTCCGGTAAGTTTTTTTGAATGGAATTTTCAAAAATTTAACGTTAAATTAAAAACTGAGCCTGATAAAAATAACCCTAGTGAAGCCAATATCCGAAAAGCCTTTAAGAAGCTGCCAACCGAAAAAACATCTGAAAAGGGTATATTTAAAGCTCATACAGGCATAAATAGCGCTCAATCTATGAAAGTCGGAGCCATTAATGTGGGCTTAATAGATGCATTGCTAAACGTGTTTGCTGGGGACTTCAAAAGTGAAGTTTTAGCAGACTTGAAAGACAACGATATAAATTTACGATAGATGATTAATAACATTAGAGAATTAACTCCAGAATACCGAGAGAAACGGTATCAGCATATTATTCGCCCCTACGAATCAGAAAATACAGAGAGTCTAGAGTCAATAAGAAAATATTTTGAAACTGGAGACATAGAACAATACATAGCAGAAGAAGTATTAATATGCCCCTATGTTGCTATTTTCTATCCCCCCATACATGATTTAGAGCACTTTAAGGTAAGGGTAAAGGCTGTTTGGGATTGGTTGTTGAGCAATTTGGGGCGTCCAGCAGATGCAAGAGATAGAAAACATGAGCCATTGAACTACCAATTTTCAATAGTTTTTGAAGGTTTGTTTGGACAGCATGGGCAGTTATTTCCGGATGATTTTTTTGTCGAGGTGTTTTTTTGGTTGTATGGAGAAAAGTATGACCCTACACGCGAATTTCAATTTGGTTTAGGGTCTGAAAAATGGCTTCCAAAAATGGATTTTGGTATTGATTTATTTTTTAATCAGCTCAACTATGGAATCAAAGATCATTTATTCGGCCTCGAAAAAGATA
>JAFMHC010000178.1 GCA_017854775.1 Gammaproteobacteria bacterium
CTATAGATGGCGCATTACCCTATATATTTGCCTTTGCCAGCTACATCATACTATTTCTCTTTACTCTTAAGTCTAGAAACAAAAGTCATTAGTTCGTCCTTAAATTATACAGCTCTCACTGCACTACAAAGAGCCGAGGTTCACCGCTGAAATACGCACACTAATGCGTGGCTCACTATGAGTTATTGAGAGTGATGGTTGCCATATTGAGTATGGCTCTTAGTGACCTGCAGGCCTTCACTTCAATAATTATGAACTCAATTAACTCACGATTAATCAATTAACTGGACAGGCAAACTAAGAACGCTATCGTAACCACACAGATACGCAGGTCGTAATTTATGCCCTTTGGGTGCAACGAGAAACGCAATGGTAATAGGGTGTGTCTGCCGTTGAAACTATGCTACTTCTGACTTGAGTAATCCTTAACTCCGCTGAAATTTCCTTATGTGGATAGATTTGCACTTTATTGTGTTCTTTGCAAGACTTGGTGTGCTTGTCCTAGTATTTTAATATTATGGGTTTTTTCGGTACAAACTGGATGAAAAAATTCTGCAAAAAGACCTCGAAGATATCAAGAAATTTCTGGAAAGGACTTGAGGGTTAATTAGGGTGCCGCGTTAAACCTATCTTTTGCAAAGCTCTAAACAGTCGAGATTGAGAGATACAGGCCACGCTTTAAAGCTTCAGCGGGAAATAATCGTGGTTTTTCCACATCGTCACCCTTCGGTAAGAAAATGACATCAGACATAAAAATAGGTTTAGCGTTAGGTAGTGGCTCAGCACGTGGCTGGGCACACATCGGAGTCATCAAAACGCTGGTTAGCCACGGGATCAAGCCTGATATCATGTGTGGTACCTCAGTTGGTTCGTTGGTGGGCGTATGTTATGCCGACAATCAACTTGAGAAATTGGAGCAATGGGCTCTCGCGCAAACCAAACTTGGCACGACCCGGTTTTTGGAACTCTCCACCTCATTTAAGGGCTTTGTGAACACTACTCGATTTCACCAGTTTCTTAATGAGTATGTCGCAAACGATGCGGACCTTATCGAAGATTTGCCCATAAAATTTTCTTCGGTTGCCACGGAACTCGAAACTGGCAGGGAAGTATGGCTGACTAAGGGCTCTATCCTAGAGGCGGTCTGGTCGTCGATGTCGATGCCTGGTTTATTCCCAGCTATAAAACACAATAACAAATGGCTGGTAGACGGAGGTCTGGTAAACCCGGTGCCGGTTTCGGTCTGCCGTGCGCTCGGTGCTGACTTTGTCATCGCAGTTAATTTAAACGACGGCATTGTCGGCAAGCACCTGAAAAGATCAAAACACGAAAAAAGCGCAGTCAAATCCAATAAAAATGGCATCGTCAACAAGCTCAGCGACTTAGTGGGGGAATACAAACCGTCGATGTTCGAAAAATCGGTCGATGACAACCCTCCGCCAAGTGTATTTGAAGCCATTATCAGCTCGGTAAATATCACCCAAGACAGAATCACCCGAAGCCGGATGGCCGGTGACCCACCCGACGTATTGCTCGCCCCCAAACTTTCCCATTTTGGGTTACTGGAAATCCACCGAGCCGCCGAAGCAATCGAAGAAGGTCGCAATTGTGTGGAACGAATGCTGCCCGAGATAAAGTATGCGCTTAAATTGGACTGATAGCGCAATAGCGTGACATGTCTAATGAGATGACTGGCCCCACCTAGTCTAATAAACTAGGTCGTGAGTTCAACCACACGAGGCGAGTCATCATGACCATTAAAGTATTAGGAATCGATTTAGGCAAACGGTATTTCCATGTACATGCTGTTGATAAGAACGGAGTTCTCATCACGCGCAAGAAGTTAAAGCGCAAAGAACTAATTCTCTTTTTAAGCAATTTAGAGCCATGCCTAATTGGTATGGAAGCCTGCGGCGGAGCGCACTACCTTGCTCGTAAAGCTGAGGAGTTTGGGCATACGCCTAAACTAATGGCGCCCAAATTTGTAAAGCCATACCTAAAATCGAATAAGAATGATTTCTTAGATGCTGAAGCGATCTGTGAGGCAGTTCAACGACCCAATATGAGATTTGTTACACCAAGGTCTCCAGAGCAGCAAACGTTAGGTGCTCAAGTAGTATTCAGAGAAAGCCTAGTTGGTCGCCGCAACGCGGCGATAAACCAAATTCATGGCTTCATGTTGGAGTTTGGGATTGAGTATCCAAAGGGGCGTAAAACAGTACTGAGGCTTAATGAAATTATCGGTCAGCATGAAGGCGAGCTACCTGCATCGATGATTGTAATGCTGTATCGAATTGCTCAGGAATATCGAAACTTGTGTGAGCAGATATCAGAGGTTGAAGATGACATGAGCGCGTTAGTCGTTAATGATGATAAAGGCCAACGCCTATTGGAAGTGCAAGGTGTCGGTTTAATAACAGCCGCTTGTTTACTAGCGTGGGTCGGAGACGCGAAGCAGTTTAAATCGGGAAGAGATTTAGCCGCATGGATTGGCTTAGTTCCAAAGCAGTCATCGACGGGAGGTAAAACAACTCTGCTTGGCATAGGTAAGCGAGGGCATACTAGGTTAAGGTGTAATTTAATACACGGTGCACGATCGGCATTGCAATGGCATATTAATAAACAGTCAAGGTGGAGTGCTTGGGCTCAAACGCTCAAGGCCACCAAGAAACCGAATGTTGTCGCGGTTGCGATGGCGAATAAAGTGGCAAGAATGATCTGGGTTATTCTGGCTAAAAATGAACGGTATGAAGCTATCGCGTAGCGATTGCTTCAAGATAGAAACGAATTAATCTCATCAGGTTTGCAATAACGTTAAATGAGAAAAACAGGTTAAACCACACTACTGAAATCTGTAAAAGGCAATAGCTCTCGAAGCTGGAAGTCTTGTTAGAACAGCAGTGTGCGAATTATCATTTTGAGCAGCGGCAAGTAGTTCCGCGCAAATAGCTCGGATACATTGCCGCAGCCTAACTTCTCAAAAAACGCGATTGACAGACAGGGGCGAGTCATACCTTGTCTTTTGCCTGTGTGATTACGTAAGTTAGGCCAAATATGCGAGGGGAGGGTATACGCTCAGGGAAATAGGCACTTTCTTCGATTTACACTATTGTGGGACCTGACACCCTTTGTTAATACTTTAATGGTCATGGTGACTTGCCTCAATGTGGTTGGTCTCACGATCTAGTCTATTCTGCTAGGTGGGGCGAGTAATCTTATTAGATCTGACTCTGCGCATTTTGCTACTAGCACCTTTAACGGCATCTTTAACTATTGTCAGAGGCGAAGGAATAACCAGGGTTATACTGATCAGGGTCAAGTCGCGACACGATACGCTATTGTAACTTGATAGCTGAAGTACTTTTCTGATCAACACTTTCACAGTGGTTGGCAGGTTCCCGCTTCGGCGGCTATTTCAAGTTATCGCAAGGAGTTAAATAATGGCTAAGTATTACAACTATTCAGTTCACGGTGTTTCAACCGACATTGAGTATCCAGGCCGACTTACAGACCGCAACGGCAATGGCCCAGCACACCCACGTCGCGCAGGGTGGGGGACGCAGATATACCAGAAGGAAGGGTTTAACTGGTTTCATTTCGCATTGCCGACACCCACCAGAATAAGAAGCAATAACAAAATCATGATCTGGAGTGCGTATTTTGATGTCGAAATCGATGGCGCAGCAGAGTTAAGTAAAATAGACGTGCGTGAAGGCGAGGGCAATATTATCTACAGTAGGACGACACATTTGAAGCAAGGCAAGCATTCCGAAAGTTTTAGCCTGCGTAGTGCCGCAAACAAGCCAATAGTGATCAGTGTCCGTGTCGACTTTAATTCCGAATGGTCACCCGGAGTGGGTGAAGTTATTTTCAGGGGAGCTGGCGGTAATTTTCGCAGACCTGCGCCAGGTGAGCCAACAACGCTGAATGACCCTCGCTTAATAGACGTTAACTTGGCAATACCCATAGCTGTACAGTCAGATAATGATCTGTATCAATCAAGCAGAATAAGGGTTGTGCTGTAATTCAAACATGCGAAAGACTTGGGCACAATTATGAACAGCGTTATTTCTATTTTGCCACTGAATCGCTTCGCTATTTATTGCGAAATGTTGAGATCAAAATGCGCGTATTAGTCTATAGCAGCACGGCATACACCGAACGCATGTTCGCAGGTGCCATTGAGCGCAGATCAACAACCGGTTCAGATATAACGGAACCGCTGGAATTGGAATACTGCGAATCACGTCTAAATGTTACAACGGCCGCGTTAGCAAGCGGTTATCAAGCGATTTGTTGTTTCGTTGATGATGATCTGGATAGGCCTGTTTTGACCCGTCTTAAGGCGTTGGGTGTTGAGTTTATTACGTTGCGTTCAACTGGCTTCAACCATGTTGATTTAAGTGCGACCGCTGAACTGGGTATCAAGGTATCACGTGTCTCGTCATACTCGCCTTATGCGGTGGCGGAATTCGCTGTCGCTTTGCTGCTAGCCATGGTGCGCAAAATTCATCGTTCGTATAATCGCGTACAAGAAGGAAATTTTTTGCTGGATGGGTTGCTAGGCTTTGATTTGCATGGCAAGACTGTTGGCGTAATCGGGCTTGGTAAAATCGGCGGTACTTTCGCTGATATTATGAACGGCTTCGGTTGTAAGGTCATCGCACATGATCCCTATATTGAAGCTCAGGACATTGAAAGGCGCGATAATGTAGTAATGGTCGAGATGGATGAACTACTCAAGCACGCCGACATCATTAGCCTGCATTTGCCACTAACCCCTGACTCTTTTCATATTATCGATAGTGATGCCTTGGCCCAAATGAAGCCGAAGAGCGTGTTGATTAACACCAGTCGCGGAGCCTTGGTGCATGCTGGTGATTTAATTAGTACACTGAAACAGGGTAGGCTATCGGGCGTCTGTTTGGATGTCTATGAAGAGGAGTCCGATCTATTCTATTGTGATCTTCAGGATAAGATCATTAATGATGATCAATTTGTGCGCCTGCGAAGTTTCCCCAATGTACTGATAACCGGACATCAAGGCTTTTTTACTGAAGAAGCGCTTATGCAGATTAGCGATGTGACTATTCAAAATTTGCTCGATTTTCGCAATGGCTTAAACAACGATAATTTATTGAATGCCGATACCCATGTGTGCTTAGTGAGCAAGCCTAAGGCAGACAAACACTATCGAGGAACGCGCTACATTGTTCGAGAGAAGTTTATTGACGGACCAGATGTCTAACGCTAATAGATGACTCTATAGCCATCAGCAATATGGTTGTTTCAAAGCCGCTGACTTTAATGTTTTTTTGTTTTTGCGCGCCCTTCAAATGAGCTAAGGCACGTTGCAGGCAGTCGGGTTTTTGAGATGCGGTCAGTGGTTGAACCCACATCCATTCGGGTGCTCTATAGACATTTACTACTGAACTTACTACTTGCTGAGCCATGATCGTAACAAGCGCTTTGTTGGAAACACTTGATGCAGGTCAATAAGGCTGGACTTGCCATTACCTATTGTTAAACCAACAAACAATAAAGCATAAGGTTTTAAAAATGACTAATCCAACAACACATATCCCTGTATTTGAAAAGACTGTTGCCATAACACATAGTTGGCTTAGAGAGCTTAAAAGCATTGCTGGCTTTAGCGACGAGAAAGAAGCCTATAGCGTGTTACGCGTTGTATTACATGCCATACGAGATCGACTGACGATTCAGGAGGCCGCGCACTTCGGTGCAGAAATGCCGATGTTGGTTCGTGGATTTTATTACGAAGGTTGGAAACCCAGCGTTACACCCAAAAAGCTGCGTTCGATGGAGTCATTTTTAGACTCTGTCGCTGAATCAGGCAGACGTATGGAAAAAAATAAAATTGAATGCGTTCACAATGTGTTTCGTTTGTTAAGCAATCGCATAAGCGCGGGAGAGATTGCCGATGTTCGTCAATCCATGCCTGAGGATGTGCGTATTTTATGGCCGCAAGAATAATTTAGAGTATTCGCTGGTGAAGCCTCGCGAGGGAAAAGCCATTATCCAGGTAGTATCAAGCATCAGATAATAGTATCAAGCATCAGATAAATTGCTTGAAGCGTCGCCGATACTGGCGCAACAACCCTAAACATTGCTGCTACTTCAAGAAACTCTAAACTATTTATGGGTTACTGACAAACCGTCAAGGGAGAGAAGCACTGCCTTCTAATTTAGTTAGCAAGTAATCGTTGATTTAGATCAATATTTTGAGACACTTATTCGTTTATGGTTGAAAAGGAATCAGCGTAATTGTTAGGAGAGTCATAAAGATGGCAACCGGTCTTTTATTGAAACGCATCGCTACAATATCGGGTCATTATTGTCTATGGGTTAGTTTCACTTTGTGCTTTCGCTCAAGAGCAAGGCCTAACATCGAGATGCATTAGTAGGCAATTTTGGAATACAGATATGCTTGAGAAACTCTGTTTAGCGATGATTCACCTAGCCCTCAATCGGCCGAGGGCGATTATTTGGTCAATGCTTGTCTCAACGTTTATGATAGTTGGTTTGGCTACAATACCCAGTATTTGGCCCGATAAATTTCCTGACTTTAATGTCGTTACGGTTGATACCGACCCAGAAAACATGCTGTCTGAAGACGAGCCGGTGCGGGTTTTTCATCATCAGGCGAAGCAACGGTTTGGACTCAGTGACATAGTGGTGGTTGGGGTCGTGAATGACCAGCACCCTCAGGGTGTGTTTAACGCCGAGTCACTCGGGCGTATTTATAGGCTCACTGAGTTTGCGAAATCGTTGCAATGGTCTGAGGAAGGGCACTTAGAAGGCGTTATCAGTGTTGATTTACTGGCTCCTTCAACCGTAGACAATATTGAGCAGGGCGGGCAGGGCTCAGTAAATTTTTCTTGGTTGATGCCCGCACCGCCACAAAACGACGCTGAGGCGATTCAGGTATTGGAACGTGCGCAACGCATTCCATTTCTTGATGGCACATTGGTTTCGGAGGATGGTAAGGCGCTGGCCGTTTATCTGCCGATCACACGCAAAGATATCTCCTATCGAATTCGCAAGGAGTTGTTAGCCTTTACAGCGGATTGGAAAGCCGTAGGTGACGAAGTACATATTACTGGCCTGCCGGTGGCAGAAGATACTTTTGGTGTCGAGATGTTTGTCCAAATGGCTATTTCCGCGCCATTGGCAATGCTGGTGATCTTTCTATTATTGTGGTGGTTTTTTAAGAAACTGGTATTGGTCGTCTCACCCATGATCATCGCTATGGTGGCGTCGCTAGTTACGATGAGCTTGTTAATCGCTTCTGGCAATACCATCCACATTATGAGTTCGATGATTCCGATCTTCATCATGCCGATAGCCGTGCTTGATGCGGTGCATATATTGTCAGAGTTTTTTGATCGTTATCCACAGTTCAAGGATCGTGGGAAAACCATTGAAGAGGTGTTAAAAACCCTATTCACACCGATGCTGTTTACCACGCTCACCACAATGGCTGGCTTTGGTTCGCTGATGCTGACGCCCATTCCACCAGTGCAGGTGTTTGGCGGTTTTATTGCTATTGGGGTGTTTCTTGCTTGGTTATGGACCATGCTGTTTATCCCAGCCTACATAATGCTGATTGATGAAAAACGCCTAGAGGGTTACGGGCATCATATTGATGCGCAAGACCCGTCACTCATGGGGCGGACGCTCGCCGCTGCCGGGAAATTTTCGGTGTCTCACCCGATGTTGGTAATTTCAGTAACATTGCTTGCCTTTGTGGCCGCTATTTACGGTATCAACAAGATTGAGGTTAACGATAACCCCACTCGTTGGTTTGAACCAGAGCACCCAATTCGAGTGGCTGATCGGGTGCTTAACGACCACTTTGGCGGCACCTATATGGCTTACCTCGAACTTGCAGCAGGCGAGGGAGCGGTTGCTATCGACACCGCTGAGCTATTGGAACAGATCAAGGCTCGCAAACAGGTAGGGCTTACACTTGGTAACACAGCTGGACCATATAACCAGATTATTGAGATTGCGGAACAGGGTCTTGAAGATGGCGCGACACTGTTAGTGGCGCTTAACCAGGCCGCCAATGCGGGCCTTGACGGGGCTAGCGATGTTGATTACTACAGCTGGGACGACATTCAACTGTTCTTCGATGAGCAGAGACAACAAGCGGAGCTATTCAAGCAGCCGGAAGTTCTCGTGTGGTTGAGCAACCTGCAACAAGCGCTGCTGGAAAACCCGAGTGTGGGCAAAGTTAACTCCCTGCCAGATATTATCAAAACGGTTTATCGTGAACTTCAGCTGGGCGCTGATGAACAATTTCGCATTCCAAGCAGCACAAATGCCGTTGGCCAAACGTTGATTACCTATCAGAACAGTCATCGGCCACATGACCTGTGGCATTTCGTCACGCCGGATTACCAGCGAACTGTGTTGTGGATCCAGTTAACCAGTGGCGATAACAGTAACATGGAAACGGTGATGGCTGAGCTAACGGCATTTACCGAAGAAAATCCTCCGCCTGTGGCGCTGAAGCAAAACTGGTTCGGACTCACCTACATTAATGTGATCTGGCAAGGCAGGATGGTGAGTGGAATGCTGCAAGCTTTTCTAGGTTCATTTTTGGTAGTAATGCTTATGATGATTGCGCTGTTTCGTTCCTTCGTGTGGGGCGTGCTGGCTATGATTCCGCTGGCGGTCACGGTGGTGCTGATCTACGGCATCATCGGTTTTATCGGCAAGGACTATGACATGCCAGTCGCGGTGCTCAGCGCCTTGAGTCTAGGGCTAGCCGTGGACTATGCGATTCACTTCTTGGCTCGTTCTAGGGAGGCCATAACAAAGTATGGCGATTGGTTGAGTGCGGTGCCTCATATGTTTGGGGAGCCGGCCCGCGCAATATCTCGTAACGCAATTATTCTCGGCGCAGGGTTTCTGCCGCTATTGGCCGCTCCGCTTGTACCA
>JAFMHC010000179.1 GCA_017854775.1 Gammaproteobacteria bacterium
GTCGTATCAAGATAATTATGGCGCTCCCTATTTGCACCTACATCGATCTGATTTACACAGTGTGCTACTCGGTGCATTTCTCGAGCGTCAGCCAAGCGGTCTTAGCTTAGATAGTAAGGTTGCTTCATACGACGAGGGCGCGGACTCGATTCGAATAGAACTCAGCAATGCACAGTCACTTGACGCTGATTTACTTATAGCGGCAGATGGTATCAATTCGGTAATTCGCAAACAGTTACTTGGTAATACGCCCGCAACCTTTACTGGTAATGTGGCCTGGCGGGGGGTGGTGCCAGTTGAGCGCTTACCCGAAGATTGGATGAATACAGTTGTATCAAATTTTGTTGGCCCAAATAAACATATGGTGCTCTACTACCTTCGCCAAAGGCGGCTAGCAAATTTTGTTGGCGTTGTTGAAAACAAAACGTGGACCGAGAGTTCTTGGTCTGCCAAAGCGCCATGGCAAGAACTGAGTAATGATTTTAAAGATTGGCATCCAACGGTAAGAAGCATTATTGACGCAGTAGACAAAGACAGCTGCTATCGTTGGGCGCTCTATAATCATCAACCATTTCGTAATTGGAGCTCTCGCCGAGTAACGCTACTTGGAGACGCAGCGCATTCTACCTTACCATTCCTTGCATCTGGTGCAGCAATGGCGATTGAAGATGGCCGCATATTGCAGAGGTCCCTCGACCAAGCGTCGAGTTTGGCTGACGGCTTACAGTTATACCAGCGCAATCGGTTTGAGCGCACAGCAAAGATTCAAAGTACTTCTGCACGCGCTGGCAAGCTCTATCACTTTAAAACTAGCCTGATGCGAAAAGCTGCGTTCACGGCGCTGAATAAAGTTGGCGCTCGTCAACAAGCGTATTTACCGGAATACGACGCTAATACAGTTAAACTAACTTAAATAGAATTCAGTAAAAACAATAAGCTCGCTGAACGAGCAACGGAGTTTAACATGGGGCCATTATCTGGTTTAAAAATAATCGAAATGTCGGCAATCGGGCCCGTGCCCTTAGCCGGTATGTTGCTAGCCGATATGGGGGCCGATGTAGTCATTATCGATAAAGCCAATGACCCATATAAAATGCCGGGCGATGTTCTGCGCCGTGGTAAACGCTCGATCGAAATCGACATGAAGTCCGATGAGGGACTAGCGACTGTGCGTACTCTAATCGAGCATGCTGACATAGTTATCGAAGGCTTCAGACCTGGTGTTATGGAACGACTAGGAATTGGACCCGAAGTATTTGAGTCGGCCAATCCCAAGCTAATCTACGGGCGCATGACCGGCTGGGGTCAAACCGGCCCGCTGTCACAGGCAGCAGGTCACGACATCAATTATATTGCCATTACCGGTGCATTGAATGCTATCGGGCGCAACGGTAGCGCGCCAGTCCCGCCACTTAATCTAGTTGGTGATTATGGCGGGGGAACCATGTTCCTTGTGATGGGCGTTTTAGCCGCATTGCATGAAAGCAAAGCCTCGGGTAAAGGTCAGGTCGTTGATGCTGCGATAACCGAAGGTACCGCCAATTTAATGTCTATGTTCTACACTATGAACAATATTGGAGCCTGGTCTACTCGACGGGCGTCGAACCTATTAGATTCGGCAGCGCATTTCTATGACAGCTATGAAACCAGTGATTCAAAGTTTATTACTCTCGGTGCCATCGAACCGCATTTCTACGCATTGATGAAGCAGAAAATGGGCTTGAATGAAGAGGACTTCGGTAAACAAAATGATCCTAGAAAATGGCCTGAGTTGAAAGCAAAACTTGCCGTGATAGTGGCCAGCAAGACTCAGCAACAATGGTGCGATATTATGGAAGGAACCGACGTTTGCTTCGCGCCGGTATTAGATTTTCTTGAGGCTCCGAATCACCACCACATGCAGGCACGTAATGCCTATGTCGAAGTTGATGGCAAAGTTCAACCCGCACCAGCACCGAAGTTTAGTCGTACTAAGTCCGAAGTTCGTAGTGCAGTTCAGTCGAATGAGTCTGAAATATTAGCCCAATGGAGTCGCAACTAAGTAGATTGGCCCTATCGGCCAATCAATTTGACAAGTACGAAAGCGCCACTTAAGTCTAATTTTCTGCTTATTTTCGAGCAATCGGTCAGTCTCAAATAAACGAAAACTAGCCTCCCCGTAGGGCGAGCTAGCGAGTTGTACCACTTTCTATCTCGAGGGGCCTAGTCTTGACGCAAACCCTCACCCGACAGGCCCAAGTTCGATTTTGTTGCTGATCACTTGAGATTTACTTTGACGCTTGAGGTTTATTTAGCCTTTTGAGCCTTAAGCCTCGCTAAAACGCTCTCTGTATGCTGACCAAGCGTTGGAGGTGCTGAGGTGTATTTAATCGGGGTTCTTGAAAACTTAATCGGATTGCCGACCATTTCAAAATGATCACTATTAGCGTGATCTAGCGTTACTCGCATTTTCCTCGCTTTAATCTGTGGATCATTCATTACTTGATCGATGGTATTGATCGGCCCCGCCGGAACGCCGTGAACTTCGCATTGATTAAGCCAATATTCACTGCTGTTTTCATGCAGCGCTGATTGGATGATGCTGATCAGTTCACTCCGGTTTTTTACCCGCAGTGAGTTAGTCATGAAGCGCTCATCCGCTGCTAATTCCTCTAAGCCCAAGACCGTCGCGAGACTTTCAAATTGAGTATCGTTACCTACGGTTATTACGATATGTCCGTCGGCTACGGCGAACGACTGATAGGGGACAATATTCGGGTGTGCATTACCGAGTCGATCTGGAGTAATACCGCCAACTAAATAATTACTGGCTTGATTGGCAAGCGTTGCGGCGGTGACATCGAACAAACTTAAATCGATGTATTGCCCAAGCCCCGATCGTTCCCGTTCCGTCAAGGCGGCTAAAATACCATTTGAAGCATAAAGGCCAGTCATGATATCGGTCAGCGCTACACCAATCTTTTGTGGCTGACCACCGAAAGCAGTCGGCTCACCAGTAACACTCATTAAGCCGCCCATTGCTTGAATCAAGAAATCATAGCCGAGGCGGTCTTTGTATGGTCCGGTTTGACCGAACCCTGTAATCGAGCAATAGACTAAGCCCTTGTTCAACTTAGATAGTGATTCATAGCCTAAGCCGTATTTAGCTAATCCACCAACCTTAAAATTCTCGATTAATACATCACACTCGCTAGCCAAAGATTTGATTACTGCTTGCCCCTCTTCAGTATTTATATCCACGCAAACGGATTGCTTACCTCTATTCGTACAAAGAAAATAGGCCGATTCGGTGGTGTCGTTACCCTCGCTATCTTTTAGGTACGGCGGCCCCCAATGACGGGTATCGTCGCCACCCTTGGGGTTCTCTATTTTGATTACCTCGGCTCCTAGGTCGGCCAATAGTTGACTGGCCCAAGGACCCGCTAGAACGCGCGATAGATCTAGGACTTTGATGTGTGATAAGGGGCTCATAAGGAGTTCTCTTCTGACGTCTGTTATCAACATGATTCTACTCTATTGCATTTGACGCGGCTGTCTTGCCGATGCGATATCATGCCGATATCCTATTTTAATGATTTACTCTACATGACGATTGAAAAGCCGAGTTGCCTAAATGACTGTAAAGTGGTTCACACGCAAAAAGTTGTTTGGGGTGACATGGACTCAATGAACCATGTTAATAACACTAAGTACTTTTACTATTGCGAAACCGCGCGGATTGAATTTATTAAGTTGTTGTATCCAAATTTTGCAAGTAATGCAGCTGGTGATATGAATCCGGTGGGTAGTGATATGAAAACAGGTTTAGCATTGGCCGAAACCAGCTGTCGCTTTAAAGTGCCAGTGACTTACCCAGATACATTGTTAATTGGTACCATGGTAAGTAAAATTGATGACAATCAGTTTTTTGTAAAGCACTCGATATACAGCGAAAAGCTAAGCTTGATCGCGGCAGAAGCCGAAGCGAGAATGGTGCATTTCGATTTTGAAAAAGGTAAACGCTTGGCGTTCGATGATGATCTAATAGCGATACTTCGCGAGCATTTGCTCGCTTGAGAATTGAGTATTCGCTCACACACTTTTAAATAGATAATACGATGAATAAATTTCTTAAATACGGGCTCTCTTTAAGTCTAGCTGCCGCAACGTTCGGTGCGACTGCAAACGATGTTATAAGCGATCAGCAAAGAACCAATGCTAAAGCACTGATCAGCGAAGCGCTGGAAAGTGATCTCGCATACAGCATTGTCGAATCGTTGACTACTGAAATTGGCGCTCGAATGGGCGGGTCAGAAGCCGAAGCAAGAGCCAGAAAATGGGGTCAAGAGTTAGGCAACGAACTCGGTTTTGATAAAGTTAGTATCGAGCAATTTAAAATGCCATTTTGGGACCGGGGTGACTTAAGCATTTCATTGAGCAAACCTTATGCTCAGGAATTATACGGCACGGCCTTAGGTGGCGGAGCTGCATCGAAAGGGTCAGTAAAATCAGAGCTTGTTTAC
Source organism: Gammaproteobacteria bacterium (assembly GCA_017854775.1). GTDB lineage: Bacteria > Pseudomonadota > Gammaproteobacteria > Arenicellales > Arenicellaceae > Arenicella. The sequence continues at coordinate 4,503 of JAFMHC010000179.1, forward strand.
TTTCGCTCGCTCGATGACCTTATGAAGGTTACTGAAAATCAACTTAAAGGTAAGATCGCCTTCGTCGACGGCGACATCATGGTCAAGAGCCAAACCGGCGCTGGCTATAGTCAAGCTAATCAGCGCCGCCGAATAGGCTGGCAGCATGCTGAGCGTGGCGGCGCTAGTGCTCTTTTAGTGCGTTCGGTTGGCTCCGACTCACACCGTTTTCCACATACTGGAATGATGAGTTCTAAAGACGGCGACTGGGCATCGATTCCAGTAATTGCGCTGTCTAACCCAGACGCTGATCAATTGCGGCGCTTGCATAATCTCGGTAGCAGCTTAGAGGTTAACCTTAACTCGGGCGCAAAATGGAAAGGTGAAGTCAGCAGCGGTAATGTGGTGATGGATCTAATCGGCAGCGAACGGCCAGACGAAATTGTTTTAATTGGTGGCCATTTAGACAGTTGGGACTTAGGCACCGGCGCAGTCGATGACGGTGCTGGCGTAGCGATTACTACCGCCGCAGCGGCCTTAATTGCGAAATTGCCAAAGCGACCAAAGAGAACAATTCGCGTGGTCATGTTTGGCGCTGAAGAGGTTGGTTTGTTAGGTGCAAAAGCCTATGCCAAGCAACACGAGGGTGAACTTGATAATCACGTATTAGCAACTGAGTCAGACTTCGGCGCACGGTCGATCTGGCAGTTAAATTCCAATGTAAGTGACCAAGCAACGTTGCTTATCGATGAGATCGGCAAAATATTGTCGCCACTGGGTATCGTGCGTGGCGGAAGTGACGTTAAAGGCGGCGGCCCAGATATTATTCCATTAGATCAAAAAGGCGTGCCGACCATCCGATTGAGCCAAAATGGCATGGACTACTTCGATTTACACCATACCCCAGATGACACATTAGATAAGATTGATGCCGATGAATTGGCGCAAAACGTAGCGGCCTATGCGGCGGCTATTTATCTTGCTGCCGATTCTGATGTTGAGTTTAGACGCAAGCCTTAGTTTTTGGGACAAAATCAGTTGCTGGGTTGAAATTAGTTGCTCGGTTAAAAATAGTTACTCGGTTAAAATTGACGCGATCAAAGCAGTTAGTTAGCTACTTTGGCGCGTCATGAGCGTTGACACTTGCGGTCAAAATCGTGAGTGCTGGTAACTCCTGTTAGACCACCTTTGGTATAGAAAACACCGCTTGTTCGACAAGCATTATCAAGCCACAGCTTTCTCTAATTCAGGGACTTTATTAAAGCCACTAAAATAGAACTCTGGTCTTCTTGCTATGGATAGCGACCAAAATTGTCGCTTTGATAATATTTTTCAGATTTTAAATGTAGTAGCAATTTTTCTAGAACCACATCTTCTTGGTTTGAGATTATTGGGGTCTCTAGCAGCACATCCGGAGCTACTCCATCAGAGTGCTTATCCCCTGATGGCCGAATGATATGGGCCTTTGGAAAGTTAACTGATATGCCTGTCGCATCTAGTTGAAAGGTTTCCATAGCGCCATAGGTAGTCGCCATATCCGATGTTTTCTCTCCGACGATGGTGCCAAAGTTATAATCTTGAATGATGGCTGCCACGTTGACGGCGTTTGAATAACTATGTCGGTTAATAAGAGCAATTACCTCACCATCAAACCTCGGCTCATTACGCGGTTGAACGTAGGGGATTTCAAAACTGAACAATTCTCCACGCGGCACTTTTGCGTACTTTTTGGCAAATAAATGTGAGACGCCTTCCGTGGCATCAGGCTTAGAATCTATCCGTTGTTGATTTGACGATGCGGCTTCATCACTGGACTTAATTAAAAATTCTGATGCAAACCGAAAAGGCTGATCAGCAAACCAAGCCAGCATATGATCACTGAATGAATTATCACCGCCAGGGTTGGTGCGCAGATCAATTATCAATTTTTCCGCTCCATCTTTAATAAAGCTGATGAATGATGTATCAATAAATTCTATGAAGCTGGTATTGTCCCAGGCAGATGTTGGATTCTCGATGTTATAAAATGGCCCCGGGCGCAAATAGGCTATCTTCGGGCTCAACATTTCTGAGGCTCGCTTGTCGCTACTTAAGCTAAAAAACGTTGGCTGTTTGATCGCGGCTGCCTGCATTTCGCTCTGGGTTCGCGCAACAATATTAAGAGACCTCGGTTCGTCAGCTCCTGTTCTAAGTAACAATTCAAACGATCCTTGCTCGCCAAGTTCTAGCCATAGATACTTCGGGAAAGTGAACTCAAGAAGAGAGTGTGCAATGTAGGCCGTATCAGCCGAAACATTAGTCGCGACCCTAGCAAGCCAATCCGATAACGGAATTCCGTTTAGTTCCAGAATTTCGTCGCCGACCTTTACGTTGTGATCGTTCGAATAATTTTCTCCCACATAAGCTCGGCCTTTGACAATGCGTAAATAAATAGGAAATATTCGTCCATCTTCAGCGCGAAAGTGCCTAAAAACTTGTTCAGGAAATTCAATCCTTGAGTGTGCGATGTTGCCAAAAGCAGAAAATTTCTGAAATAGAATTTGCGTATCAAATAGACTCAGCGGACGATCAATGCTTTTTAGCGTCTGCGTGTAGAATTTATTATATTCAGCTTTGGGCTTATGCACATACAGGTCTGGGTGTGCTCTAACTAGCCTCGAATACAATAGAGCCAAATCCGATTTCAGAACATTCACAGGAATCATTTTATTCCAGTCGTCGACACTTTCTTGAGCACGACTTGTTCCGCTAAAGGAAATAATCGCTGACATTAAAATACTAGATAATAAGGTTTTCATAAAAACTATTTGATCGTTAGTAATTGAAACTTATGTTATTGTTTTCTGCGCACTAATATCCATGTTGGAGGGCTCCTTTTAACCTGAAGAAAACCTGACTGAGTCATTTAAGTGCTTGCCAAACTATATACGAATGACCAACCTCGCATCAAAAAATAGAGACACGGCCCGAGTATTCAAGCTCGGTGAATGGCGTGTCGAGCCTCAGACAAGCTCTTTGTTCAAAGGCACGCATAGAACCAATGTAGAGCCAAAGGTGATGGATTTACTGTTGCTGTTAGCAACCGAACCCGGCAGAGTTTACTCACGTGCAGATATCGAATCAGTTTTATGGCCAGAACTCGTCGTTGGTGAAGACTCATTGGCCCGAGCTGTCTCAAAACTTCGCCGCGCATTGGGCGATACAGCCAATTCGTCAAAGTATATCGAGACAATTCCAAAACGGGGATATCGCTTGATTGCTGATGTGGTTAAACCAACGGCTACAAAATCTTATTGGGCCAAGATAGCGCTAGGCTTTATTATTATTGACGTAATATTTTCGCTAGGCCATCGATATCAGCAGACAACAACAGAATTAAATAATAAGCCTGTAAGCGAAAATTCAAAATTGACTCGCCGTGCGGATAACCTTTATATGCGGTTTACCCGTGCAGATAACGAGGCCGCCATCTCACTGTATCAACGTGTCATCGCCGACGATCCAAACTATGCACCTGCTCAAGCGGGTCTAGCAAATGCGTTGGTTCAAAGGGTAGTGCGCTGGCAAAATAAACCGGGTGAATCTTCGGTTGATGCTCCCACTTTAACAAAAGCATTAAACAGCGGGCTGACAGAAACGGCCGATGGCCGAGCATTACTATCCAGAGCGGCGGCTATGGCAGAACGTGCTGCTCGCCTTGCCCCTAACGACCCCAGTGTTCTCAAAGCACTCGCCTTTACTTATTCAGCACAGGGCGATCTAGATCGAGCGATAGACATCTACCGCCAAGCAATTGCTATAGACAAGAATGCCTGGGCACCGCTGATTAATCTTGGAGAAATTTATCTGATTCGAGGTGAACGCGAGCTATCAAACAGTGCCTTTGAACAAGCCTACGCAGTGATGGACCGCGTATACGCAGAGGAGCCCCAAAAGGTAGGGCCTTGGCAAGCGGCTTTAGGCATTGCAATTGGCGATAGCCACGATGAACTTGGGGCACAGGCAAATGCAGAACGCTGGTATCGCCGCGTACTAAAGCTGACACCCTTTGAACCCAACGCCACAACCAAGCTTGCTGCAATTCTTAGAACAACAGGAAGGAGCGACGAGGCGGATAGTCTATGTGTCTCTCTCTCAGAACGGATAGGCCTTTTTGAAGAATGTGTTGATACTCAGCTGGACTAATAGTTGGGCAGAATTAAGTGAGTAAAGCCCTGACGTCAGGCTTGTATATGCTCGATTTCATCGCGCGAGATTTACTCTCCGTGAGCATAGATACTTTTTGGGTACGCTGTTGAATGCCTGTGCCTACAACGGTAAAGTTTCCCCACTCTCTTAGCTTTCGTATATTGAGCGACTACCCGACTTCGGGCAAAGTTTGCCACTCGGCAGTTGCTCCTTCACCGCTCTAATAAACTACATCCATGTAGCTATGCCGTGGGGGGCGTAGCATGCCGCAGGTTCATTCTT
>JAFMHC010000180.1 GCA_017854775.1 Gammaproteobacteria bacterium
CCCTAAATGTTCCACTGCGACGATACTTTTTATTCAAATATTGTATTCAGAGGCACCTTATCTCGGCTGCCGCCATAGGTTTTCATGTCCTATGATATTCCCTTACCTTTATACGCGGCCTGAGTGTGGAGTTGACACTAGGTAAAATTCAATTCACTCTTAGATTCAAAAATGGTTCTTTTTAAATACGACGGTCATAGATACTGTTCTACGAAATAGTAAACACAGGCTATCTTAAATTATCTGAGACTAAGCCCGACATTAAGCCCGACAAAAAAAGGGCTACAACGATACCGTTGTAGCCCCTTTTTATTCTAAAGACGTTGCCGCTTAGCGCGGTGACTTATGGTTTAAATCGGTCTGACAACAAACAACAAATCACCTGAGTTAACCTGTGCATTATTTGCTTGGTTAACGCGCATGACCTCGTATTGGTTTTCAGCGGTAAACACTTCACCCGATCCAGGAACGCTGGAGAGCGAGATATGGGTAAACAGCTTCATTGCCTCTACTTGACACAAAATGTGACTTAAGTTGATTTTGTCTCCAACTTTTACGAAATCCGGCTCGTTGGGCGACGGCGTTGAGTAGTAAATGCCAGTCATTGGTGAGATCACTTTAATCTCATCAGTTCCTGCAATCGCAAGGTTACTCAAGTCGCTACCGGCATCGGCAACACCGGTATACGCCATTTCCTCTACCAGTAGGTCTTTGTCTAATGTCTCTAAGAAGGCGGGTAAGTAGCCAGTATCGTAGCTGCCGTTGACGAATGTTTTATCATTCAAAATGCGTTTCAATAGTGAAATATTGGTGCATACGCCTTTGATTGAGGTCTCGTCTAATGCTGCCAGCAATTTTTTGATTGCATCTTTTCTGTTTTTACCGTGAACCACTAACTGAGCTATCATGCTGTCGTAAAACGGCGAAATGGTTTTACCCTCTGATACAGAGGCGATCACTTCGATATGGTTTCCTTGCGGAAACTTGCATTCAGTGACTAACCCCGGGGTCGGTAAAAAGTCTATCGCGCCATTGCTATCTAAGCGTGCTTTTTCGGCGGTGATTCGAGCTTCAATTGAGAAACCCTTATTGCCGACCTTCAAGTCTTTGATAGTCGCGCCTTCGGCGATCTCAAATTGAGTGCCAACAATTCGCACGCCAGAGGTCCATTCGGTTACCGGGTGTTCAACTTGTAAACGGGTGTTCATTTCCATGAAGTAGATAGTGTCTGCATCTAGGTCGTAAATGAACTCAACAGTACCCGCGCCAAAGTAATCAACCGCATTAGCTAAGTTCTCTGCGCATTCGTAAGCCATTTTTTCTAAATGCTTTGGTAGCATGGTCGAACCTGACTCTTCGATTACTTTTTGATTGTTACGTTGAACCGTACAGTCTCTTAAGCCAATAACTTTGGTTACTCCATGAGTATCACGCAGAATTTGCACTTCGATATGACGCATCGAAGTGACAAATTTTTCTAGGTAGATATCACCGTTGCCAAATGCCGATCGTGCTTCAGCATAAACCGTATTGAAAGCGCTTTTAACTTCAGACGCATCACGAACAACTTTAATGCCTTTACCGCCACCACCGTGTACTGCTTTGAGTAGTACTGGGTAGCCGATCTCATCTGCAACCTTGGAGGTTGCTTCGGCGCTGGTTAAAATGCCGTGTGAACCAGGAACTACCGGCACATTGTTAGCCATCGCGGTATGAATAGCGTTGGACTTATTGCCCATTGTGTCCATGCTGCTTGCTTTAGGCCCAATGAAATTTAAGCCATTAGCGCGGCATAGCCTAGCAAAACCAGCGTTTTCAGATAAGAATCCGATGCCAGGGTGGAGTGCGTCGGCACCGCGATTTTTGGCAATAGTTACCACCGACAAGCCATTGAGATAGCTTTCCCCAGGTGTTTGACCACCTAGGCAGACCACTTCGTCTCGCTCGGTTAGCATATCGCAGGCGGCTGAGTCCATGTCGGGGTCAGATTGAACCAACAATACTTTATGGCCTTGTTCTTGGGCAACGCGAATTAGCTTTACGGCGGTACAACCGCGTGCATGAATCAAGACGGTTTCGATTTTGCCCATTTGGTCTACGGCGCGAAAAACGGTAGGTTCTTGCTCCGCATTATCGACACCGACCGCGCCCGAGATAACTTTGCTCACCACGTCGCCAATACTTTGCGTTGGCAACGTGATAGTTGGGTCTACCGCAAGCAACTTTTCATCGAGGCCATCAGCAAAGGGGTGTTTTACCAAACCTTGCATCGTACCCGGGTTGTTTGCCAAGTAGTTCGACGTTGTCGCTACCGACGGTAAGAACGATGGCACAACAACGCGCCCGGCGAAAGGAATGTCGGTGCCACTGAAGTAATACGTATGAACTAATGGGTGGGTTACAAAACTCGCTTGTGAGCCGCCGGTGCAGTCGCCAAAGCCGAAAATAATAACCGGCAAACCAGTTTCAGCGATGAAGGCGGTTATTCTATCGTTGACGATTGCCATTGAGAACAATGAACTTGGCCCTTCTTTGGTTTGCATTCCGCCAGATGAAACAAAGCACACTACCGGTAAGCCTAGGTCAGCGGAATCAATTAATAGCGAGCAAAGTTTTTCCGCGCCGGCCATATCGAAAGCACCTGCTTGGAACGCCACGTTGGAGACTAGTGCACCAACCATGGCGGTTTCGCCATCGTCGTTTAGTTTTAATTTTCCGATGCCGGTTACTACACCGCAGGGAGTAACGCCATTGTTTAGCGACTTTTCGATAGATTGACGAAAGCCGGGGAACGACACTGGGTTGGCGGTCATACGATTTGCGTTGGTTTCTTCAAACTCGGTAAAGAGTTCGGCCTTGAACGCATCGACGGTGGCTAACTTTTGACGTTTATAGGACGTTAAAACGCGCTGGATCATTAAATCTCGATAGGCGATATTAAGCTGATTCCAGAAGTCTTTACGCTTACCAATACGCCCAGGGTTGATTTGGCCGTTATACGCCTTACCACTCATTTGCGACTCGATAAATCGGGGCACCAAGGTTTCGAAGAAGTAGGTGATCAATACCAGCAGGGATTCAGACATGCGTGGAAAGTTGACTCGCTTCCACTCTTCAACATCGGCTAGAAACGCACCACGTTGGTCATATTTAACGAAGTGAGATAACCATTTAGCGAACTCGGCTTTGGTGTCGCTGTTTACTACGCCATCGGTAATGGTGCCGCTGATGCTTGAGGTTACTTTTTCAAGTGAGGTATCTAAAATACCGCGCAGTGTCTTTTCAGATATCGATTGAAATGCTTTTGATTCTTCAGCGATCTCGCCAAAGTTAGTAACAATATTATTGTATAGAGCATCAAATACCAGCACATTGCGAAATTGATCTTGCAGATTGTCGCGAATCGCAGGCTCGATTAGCGTGTCTAGTAAGGTCAGATCGGCTTGATCTTTGTCCAGAGCAGTTTCAGTGCCTTCTTCTGCTAACGGAAGAGCCGCGACTTGGCGACTCATCGCGACAAAATTAAATGCCGCGTCTGATTTCCATCGGTTGTACAAATATAAGCACAACACGAAACAAAAATTCTTCTGCGCGCTAATGTAGTTGCTCTGAGGGTTGCCTAAGATGAACGCGGTGAGTTTGTTGCGCTCGGTGTCCAGTTCATCTCGACGTTGTTTCAGCGTTGACCATGCCTTAGCAAGTTGGTCGTTATAAACTAGCTTTTCAGGATCAGATAACCATTGTTTAAAGGCGACTTCTCGCAGCTGTTGCGTGCGAGTATGCAAATCACCTTTGGGGATTTCTTCCTCAGCAAGTCGGCCATAGGCTTCGATAGTGGTTGAGTGAATGCGGCAACGCATCGACAAAGATCGCAAATACGTAACCGCGTGCGAATACACGCTGGGGTATTCGCTTAGTTCTTTGTAAAGTTGAAAGTTGGCCGCTTTTTGTAGCGCGTCAAATGAATGCTTATGTAATTTTTCAGAGCGAACGTTGCTGATATAGTCGGCCGCTACTTTCGGGTTTTCGAGAACTTCACGTTTTGCGTCGGCTTCAATTTCTTGTATGCCAGTGAAAATTGCTGCGACCAAGTTAGCATTTTCAGTAATCGCCTCGCTGCTGTCACTTGGGTCCCAATCAATGACACCATCGATGGCTCCGCTGCGATACAGCTCCGACGGTGAAACCCCAACATAGCGCGCGCTCTCCTGCCATGACAAATTGTATTGACGAGCAATACTGGCCAAGCCTTTGGGTTGAATGGTATTGAATGCAGCGCATCGCGTGGCCAGCAGCAAGTTAGTGGTGGCTAGGGGGATCGCGCCACCCGAATAGCCAAGGCCATAAATTATGCCAACGCTTGGGACTTTGGCGGCAGCCATCACGGCAATCAAACGTGAAATTGAGTGCGCTTGATTTGCTTGGTTTGCTTCGGTTCCGGCATCGGCTCCTGGCGTGTCCATGAAGGTCACTATTGGAACAGCGCGGCTAGTGTATTCTTCAACTAAGCGGCACGCTTCCAGATGGTGTTCAGGCTTCCAAACACCATTGGAGATACTTCGGTCCTGAGCAATAAAAGCCAAACGGCGTGTAGCGCCATTGTGCTCTAGTGAAATCTCGACTGAGTACAGTGGCCCCAGCTCAAATTCACTATGAATCTTGCCACGCAGTTTACTAACGGCGTCTCGTGCGCTTGGCCGACTAGTAGACTCAGCAGGGTCTAAAACTTTTGTGACATAGTCATCAACGGTTAACTCCTTCAGCGATTGACGAGTTAGCTCTACTGCCTTAGGGCTCAGTAGACCAGAAATGTCTTGGTGCCATTTAAATGGATGCTTTCGGCCATTTAGCGATAAATTTTTCGCTCGGCGTTCGATGTCTTTAAATAAACGTACTTGATCTTTGGTATCCAACGGTGTGTACCCTTAAAGTTGATTACTTATACAGTTTTGTATGATGACCTCTTGCCAGCTAATTATCATAGCTAGCACCGCTTAGTCTTTTATAGCTATAGCCTTTTACAGCTATAGCCTTTCACAACTAGCACGTCCCCGACACTAAAAAATGCGAGTAACCAATTTATTGCCACTTTTGAGTCACAAGTTAGTTATTTCGACTAGTATTTGAAGAATTGGCGAGTGAGGTTTTACTTTTTATTGTTAATCGCCGAGTATGCCATGAAACTACCTAATATTCCGAGTAGTAAATCACTGCTTTCGACACCACGGCCTATCATTAACTGAAAAAACTCAGCGCCGACACAGAGTGCCGAAACAAGGATGAAGACGGTTAGCGGTCGAGTCTTGAGAAAAGGTAATTTTGATCCAAAGATCAATACCGTGAGTATCATTGCGCCAAAAAAATGTAATAAAACATCGGCATGTTGTTCACCCCATAGAACTACATGATAGGGAACACCAATGTTTTTTAAACCGCGATGCGGTACTAGGTGAGCAAAGTTGTAAGTTTCGCGTGTTACTACGTAGGCCATGGTCAGCGATAGCAGCAAGAATAGGCCGCGACATATCCATTTTGGTGCTTGTGAGTAACATTGATTTAACTCGTCGTTAGATTGCTTCATAATTGCTGATGAACTGAGATTATCTACTGCTTTAAGTGAGAGTCTCCAATATTTTCCAGATTGACCTCAAAGCTTAGGTTGGCTCAAGGCTTAGGTTGGCTCAAGGCTGAGGTTGGCTCAAAGATAAGCTTAGCCCGACAACACCAGATTTTAGCGGGTATCTGTGCCACGTTTTTGCAAGATATTGAAAACTATTGATCATTTTATACGCAGCTGGCGTTATGCTCTAGTTCCTAGGCTAATTGACCCCATGAGTTGACTATAAAAGTGTCCGATCTGCAAATCAAACCTCGCGTTTCTCAAAACAGCACGCCGATACCCGGTTTAAGCCGAGTGATGTCACACGTTTTACTCAGTCGAGGCGTTAGTAATGCTAACTCCTTGCAATACAGTTTAAAGCAATTACTGCCGCCTCAGGGTCTGAGTCATATAGGTGCGGCGGCTGACATGTTGGCCGAAGCTATTACCGCTGGTGCCAGTATCGTGATCGTAGGCGATTTCGATGCCGACGGGGCCACCAGTTGCGCTTTAGCGATGCGCTGCTTGAAGGCGTTTGGGCTTGAAGACGTTAGTTATTTGGTTCCCAATCGCTTTGAATACGGCTATGGCTTGTCGCCTGAAATTGTTGGTATGGCGGCGATGCGGCAACCGGATATTATTATTACTGTGGACAATGGTATTAGCAGTGTCGCTGGTGTTCACGCCGCGCAAGCATTAGGCATGTCGGTATTAGTCACCGACCATCATTTGCCAGGCGATGAATTGCCTACCGCCGACGTAATTGTTAATCCTAATCTGGTCGGCGACCGATTCGCTAGTAAAAACTTAGCTGGAGTCGGCGTTATTTTTTACGTGATGTTAGCTGTACGCGCACAACTCAGGCAAACTGGATGGTTCTCGCAAAGCGGTATTGCCGAGCCAAACATGTCACAATTTCTCGATCTAGTTGCCTTAGGCACGGTCGCCGATGTGGTGCCACTGGATCAAAATAATCGTATTTTGGTGCAACAAGGCATGCAGCGGATTCGGCAAGGTCAGGCTTGCGCCGGTATACAAGCATTGTTAACTGTGGGTAAGCGCAACCCCTTGAGATTGTCGTCTAGCGATTTAGGTTTTACCGTTGGGCCGAGGTTAAATGCCGCTGGCAGAATGGATGATATGTCGGTTGGTATCGAATGTTTATTGAGTGACAACTTTGAACAAGCGATGACTCTAGCGACCGAGTTAGACGAGTTAAATCGAGAGCGCCGTCAAGTCGAACAATCGATGCAGCAAGATGCATTAGCCATCGTTGAGAAAATATCGATAGATGACGCCACACTACCAAGTATTTATTGTTTATCTGACGAGACATGGCATCAGGGTGTTGTTGGCTTAGTTGCGTCTAGAATTAAAGAGCGCTTGCATCGCCCAGTAGTCGCGCTAGCGCCTGGTGACGGTGACGACGAGTGGAAGGGTTCGTGTCGCAGTGTTGAAGGTGTGCATATACGTGATGTATTAGCACGCGTAGACACATTACACCCCGGCCTGATGGGTAAATTTGGTGGTCATGCAATGGCCGCTGGCTTATCTCTCGAAGGAAAAAACCTAGCTCGATTTAAAACCGTTATTGTCGAAGTCATGGACGAGATGACCAAAGGCCATGACTGGAGTCATGTATTGTGGACCGATGGCGCCTTACAAGCCGATGAGTTGAGTATGGAAACTGCTGAGCAATTAAGGCAATCGACTCCTTGGGGGCAAGGGTTTCCGGAACCTTTATTCGACGGTCAATTCGAAGTAATAGAATCGCGCGTTGTTGGCGACACACACGCAAAATTAAAGTTAAAACCGGTAGACGGAAACCAATTAATCGATGGTATTTGCTTTGGTTACCTTGATACTCACGAGGCAATGCCCGAGGGTATCGTTCGAGTCGCTTACCGTCTGGACGTGAATGAATTTCGTGATCGCCTAAGCCTACAGTTAATGATTCAGCATATTGAATAATAATTTACCTGTTAATGTGTTGACTATGTAATATTCATCATCACTGACATGTTATATTCAGGGCTTAATTAATCTAACCTTTTTTGATTAAAACGGAGACCTGAAATGAGTTATTTAAACGTATCATCTGGCGCTGTAGTAAGTGAATTACCGGGCGAGGCCAAAGCTGGCTTTATTCGCCGCACTTACGGGCACTTAGCGGTAGCCATTGCGGCATTCGCGATGTTAGAAGCCCAGTTGATTTCGATGGGCTGGGGCGAACAAGCAATGGCTCTTCTTGCGACTAGTAAATGGAGCTGGTTGCTGGTGCTTGGCGCATTCATGGGTGTTGGTATGCTAGCCGATAAGTGGGCGCATAACGGTGCCTCAAGAGAGCTCCAATACGCCGGTTTGGGCATCTATATAGTCGCGCAAGCAATCATTTTTCTACCGTTAATCTACATGGCTCAGAATTTTGCACCAGGTGCGATTCAAAATGCCGGTTTGATTACAATTGCGCTGGTAGCTGGGATTACTTTAACCGTGTTTACAACTCGAAAAGACTTCTCATTTATTGGCCCTGCGTTGTCTATCGGTGGTCTAGTGGCTATGGGATTCATAATCGCTGGTATCGTATTTGGCTTCCAATTAGGCTTATTCTTCTCCGCTGTGATGATTCTATTCGCTGGTGGCTGTGTGTTGTACTCAACGTCTAACGTGTTACATAGCTACCGAGAAGATCAACATGTAGCCGCATCATTGGCATTATTTTCATCAATTGCTCTATTGTTTTGGTATATTTTGCAATTCGTGATGGCTTTCGGTGACGATTAGTCGAGTCATCTAAGTTATGAGTAATTGAAATAAGTCGTCATTTTAGGCGACTTATTTTATTGGCTTGGGCCGAACCATAAATAAAATACCGTGCAATATAAATATCTTGAAGACTTAGTTGGCAATACGCCGCTGGTAAAACTAAAGCGACTTTGGCAAGGCGAGTACGTTACTGTGCTTGGCAAGCTTGAAGGCAATAACCCAGCGGGATCGGTTAAAGATCGGCCAGCGTTAAACATGATTGTTAAGGCCGAACAGCGTGGCGATATTAGCCCTGGTGATACGTTGATTGAAGCCACCAGTGGTAATACTGGTATTGCCTTGGCCATGGCAGCGGCCATGAAAGGTTATAAGATGACCTTAATTATGCCGGATAATATGAGCGAAGAGCGGCGCGCTTCAATGCGCGCGTTTGGTGCCAATATTATCTCAGTGTCACAAGCCGACGGTGGCATGGAGCTCGCGCGCGATATGGCCACCGAGATGCACGCTAGGGGTGAGGGCATAGTGCTAGATCAGTTTGCTAATGTTGATAAC